>DATEOR010000060.1:0-37553 GCA_035273885.1 Gaiellaceae bacterium | reverse complement strand
TGGTTGACGATGCAGCCCCAGTCGTCGTGGACGAACTCGATCGGGTCCTCGATCGTGACGATGTGCTGCTGGCGCCCGCGGTTGATCGAGTTGATCATCGCGGCGAGGGTCGTCGACTTACCGGAGCCGGTCGCGCCGGTGACCAGCACGAGGCCGCGGTGCTCGTCGGCGAGACGGCCCACTCCTTCGGGGAGGCCGAGCCTCGTAAAGCTCGGGATCTCCTTCGGGATGAAGCGGAACGCAAACGAGATCGCGCCTCGCTGCCGGTAGCCGTTGACGCGGAAGCGTCCGAGCCCCTCGGCCAGATAGGCCGTGTCGAGCTCCCCCGCGCCGTAGAAGTGCTCGCGCTTGGCGGGTGTCCGCTCGGTGACCAGGGCCAGCACGGTCTCGAGGTCTGACTCGGTCAGGAGGCGTTCCTCCATAGGAGTCAGCGCCCCGTCGACACGGGCCATCGCCGGCGAGGCGATCTTTAGGTGCATATCGCTCCCGCCGAGCTCGATCAGGCGTGCGAGAAGGCCGTCCAAGTCCATGGTCGCCCAGCCCCTATCGGCGGGCTCCCGAACGCTCTTTAGCCAGGAAGGGTGACGTCAGGCAATCGCTACAATGCGGGCCGCCGCGGGGGAGTTCCCGAGCGGCCAAAGGGGACGGGCTGTAAACCCGTTGGCTCTGCCTTCAGAGGTTCGAATCCTCTCTCCCCCACTGGGCAACTCCGCACGCACGTAGGAGAAAGGCCCCGCGGCGAGCGGGGCCTTTCCGTCGGGCGACCCCAGACTTAGGACTTGCGGGCGGTTGCGCGGCCGCCCTTGCGGCCCGCGGCCTTCTTTTGTGCGGTCGTGCCGCCCTGCTTCGAGCTCCCGCCCGAGCCGGACTTCTTGCCGCCGCGCGAAGAGGCTCCGGGCGAGTTGGCGATCTTCGCCGCGCGCTCCTTGGACATGCCCTTGTCCTTGAGTGCCTCGTACTGCCTTTCGTTCTTTACGTTCGCTTTCTTGCTCGGCATGCCGGTGCCCTACCCGGCTGGCCCGCGCCCAAACGGCGCTACGGCTCGGTGTGGACGACGACGTCCGCGATCTCCGGATGCGCTCGCCGGATCCGCTCCTCCACGTCGCTTGCCAGTGCGTGGGCCTCCGATAGAGGCCGAGTGGGATCCATCGCAAGGGTGAGAAAGGCGACGAGCCCGACCTCCGTGTTCAGCAGACGAAGCTCCCGCGGCTCGGCCCTCGTCGCCTCGACGACGATCCGCCGAAGCGCGCCTTCCTCCGCGACGCGCTCGCCCTCCGGCACGGGGCTCGCCGTCGCAGGCTCGGCAAGCGGCTCGAGGTGCGTCTGCACCGCGTCGACCGCCGGGACCGCCTCGAGGATCTGGTGCTCGACCGCAGAGGCGACCTCGTGCGCCTCTTCGAGCGAGTAGCCGCCCGGAAGCTTGAGATGGAGCGAGATCTCGGTTTGCCCGCCGACCTCGAGCACGACGATGTTGTGCACCTCGCGCACGCGCGGGTCGCCCAGGGCTGCGGCATAGGCGCGCTCCCGAATCGCCTCCGCCTTCTGCGGCTCGACGTGGACGACCACGTCCGCTCCAGGAACGGCCTGCTCGACGGCGCGCTCGACTGCATCCGCCGCCGCGTGGCCCTGCTCGACGGCCGCGCCATGCGGAACCCCGATGACGACGTCCGCGAAGTGACGCCCGGCGGCGCGGCGCATCCTCAGCCGGCGGACCTGAACCCCCGGCTCGAGCTCCGCGATCGCTGCGAGCGCCGCCTCCCGGGCGGTGGCGGGCGTCCTGTCCATGAGGACATCGACGTTTCCCTGGATGAGGCGGGCGGCCGCGGTGATGACGAGGACGCTGACGAAAAGTGCGGCGATGGCATCCCCTTCCGGATGGCCCGCGCGCGCCGCCAGGAGCCCGATGAGAACCGCGAGCGAGCCCACCAGGTCTCCCCCGAAATGAACGACGTTCATGGCGAACGCCGCGCTCTGGTACCGGCGCGCGGCGCGGAAGGAGACGTAGGCGCGGCTTGCGTCCACCACCACGACGATCAGGATGACCGCGAGCGCGAACGCGTCGACGTGAACGTCGTGACCGCCCTCGACGAGGCGGAAGACCGAGCTCGCCGCTATGACGAGCGCCGCGACGACGAGGATGGCCGCCTCCGCCAGCGCGCCGAGGTTCTCCGCCTTGCCGTGCCCGTACGCGTGCGTGGCGTCCGGCGGCCGGCCTGCGACTCCTACGGCGAAGAAGGTGAGGAGCGCCGCTACGAGATCCGTCCCGGAGTGGGCGGCCTCGGAGAGCAGGCCCAGGCTGCCGGAATGGATCCCAGCCGCGAGCTTGAGCAGGATGAGCAGGAGCGCGGCGAATACCGAGACCAATGCGGTGCGGCGCTGGGGGGGCATGCGGGGAGCGTAGGGCACGCTCCACACGCGTGGCTATCCTTTGGGAATGGCCGACGCCCCCGCCGTAGAGGGCCCCTATGAGATCGTCTGCCCGCATTGCAGCAAGCCTTTCGAGGCCGAGCTCATGACGGGCGGCTCCGACCGACACGTCGGTTTCAAGTGCCCGCACTGCCGGCTCTTCGTGGCCTACGAGCGGGCCGGCGTCGAGGACGAGGAAGCCTCGGGGTCGTAACGACCTCTTAGTTCAAGACTTCGCGCCCATGACCCGATAGAGGGATCGTGGCTGCGGACGCACGCACTGACCTCGCCCCTCCCAGGGCGCTCTCACTCGCTGCTGTCCGCATAACCCCCGTCCAGGTGCTCGCACTGGTCGTCGCCGCGAGCGCCATCGGGCGCACGCTCGCAGCGTGGGGCCGCGCGGCGCCGATCTATTTCCCGGACGAGTACATCTACTCGGAGGTCGGCCGCTCCATCGCCGAGCACGGCCGCCCGCTGGTGCGTGGGGCCTCCGCGCATTTCCCGGCCCTGCTCCAGCCGATCCTCACCGCCCCGGCCTGGCTCTTCGACGACGTCGGCACGTCCTACCGGACCATCCAGGTGATCAATGCCGTCGTGATGTCGCTCGGAGCCGTGGCGGTTTTTTGGCTCGCCCGCCGGCTTGGGATCGGGCAGTGGCTTGCAGTCGCCCTGGCGGCGTTCACCCTGGCCATCCCCGACATGAACTACTCGGCGTGGATCCTTGCCGACCCGTTTGCCTTCCCGCTCGTTCTCGCCTCCGTCGCCGCCGCGACCGCCGCCCTGGACAAGCCGACGAAGCGGGCGCAGGTCGCCTTCGTCCTCTGCGCGGGGCTCGCCACGTTCGCCCGTGTCCAGTTCGTGGTGCTGCCCGTGTGCTTCGTCGCCGCGGTGGTCATCGCGGGCCTCCGCGAACGGCGGATCAAGGCGGCGATCCGGGAGCAGCGGCTCGTCCTCGGGCTCCTGGCGTTGGGCCTCCTCCCGGTATTCCTCGCCGGCCCACGCAGCGTCCTCGGCTACTACGACAGCGTGGTGAGCCTCGACCTCTCGCCGCTTCCGATCCTGCGCTGGATGGGCGCGGACGGAATGCTCCTCCTCTACTCCTCGGGCTGGGTGCTCGTCCCGGGCGCGCTCCTGGGCCTCGCACTTGCGCTGTGGAAGCCACGCTCACGCGCGGAGTTCGGGTTCGCCGCGTTCTCGAGCCTCGTCGCGCTCGCCGTGGTCTTCGAGGCGGCGCTCTACGCAGCGAACGGCGCCGACCGGATCCAGGAGCGCTACTTCTTCTCGGTCCTGCCGCTGATCGCGGTTCTCTTCGCCCTTTTTGCGACGCGGGGCTTCCCCCATCGTGTTCCGCACGCGTTGATCGCCGGCGCGGCGCTCGCTCTCTCCGCCCGCGTCCCGCTCGCGGGCTTCTCGGCTGCCGACGGGAAGAGCAACTCGCCGCTCCTCTTCGCGGTCGGGATCCTGGAGCAGAAGATCGGCGACGTCGGACTGGCCTCCCTCGCCATCGCCATCACGGTTGCCCTGCTCTCGTTCGTCGCGGCCGCCATGGGATTTCTTCCGCGGTTCGCCGCCCCCGTCCTGATCGCGCTCGCAATCGGCGGGACCTGCATCGCCTCGGTCGGAACGGTCATGTTCGGACACCAGGCGGCCTCCAATGTCTACGACACGACGCTCTGGCCCGACGCGTCCTACGTCGACCACGCCGACCTCGGCAACGTCGCGCTCCTCGCCGCCCCGTCCAACGACCGCGGCTTCACGACGGAGCAGCTCTTCTGGAACCGGTCGATCGACCGCCTGCTCGTCCTCCCGGACGCTTCTCCGCCCGACGCATTCGCGTACGAGCAGACGAGCATCGGAGACGACGGCAGCATCCTCGTCGACGGCAAGCCGTACACCGGACCGCTCCTCGTCGATGCCTACGGCGCGACGGCGGAGCTCCGCGGCGCCGAGCAGGTCGCCCGGACGCGCATCTATCGCCTCTGGAAGCCGGAAGGCACGCCGCGGCTATCGATGTACGTCGTCAACCGCTTCTATGACGGCTGGCTCGGCCTGACCGGGTCGGTGAAGCTCTGGCCCGACGAGGGCGAGAAGCTCGCGGGACGCCTGAATCTCGCGCTCAGCCTCCCGAGCGGCCTGATCGAGACGGAAATGCGCCTGAGGCTTCCGGACGGGACCGTCAAGGAGGTCGACGTGAAGCCGGGCGAGGTCGTGCCCGTCAGCATGGCCGTGTGCTCGTCGGGGCCCTGGTCGGCGAGCTACGAGGGGCCGGTGAGCACGAACTTCGGCGAGCGGCTCGTCACCGTTCGCATGACGAAGCCGACCTACACGCCCGATCCCAGCGCCTGCTGACTCGCGGCTCCCGTCAGGCGTGGGCGTAGCCGGGCTTTGCCCGGCGAAAGCCGCGCCGGCCGGGGGCGCGAGAGCTAAACGCAGTCTTTGAGGCCCTGAGCCTCGGGCAGGGACTCGAGCTTTTTCAGCGTGTTGTTCTCGATCTGCCGGATGCGCTCGCGCGTGACGCCGAATGCGCGGCCGACCTCTTCGAGCGTCCGCGGGCTCTCGCCTTTGAGGCCGAAGCGGAGCTCGATGACCTTGCGCTCCCGCTCTGGCAGGGAGTCGAGTGCGCGGTCGATGTCCTCACGGCGGAGGTTGAGCGAGGCCGAGTCGAACGGCGACTCCGCCTGGTCGTCCTGCACGAAGTCGCCGAGCTCGGACTCCTCTTCCTCGCCGATCGGCTTCTCGAGAGAGACGGGGAGCTGCGACATGCGCAAGATCTCGCGCACCTCCGCGGTCGTCATCTCGAGCTCGGCGGCGATCTCGTCGGGTCGTGGCTCGCGCCCGAGACGCTGCACCAGCTGTCGCTCGATGTGCACGACCTTGTTCAGCTTCTCGACCATGTGCACCGGGATGCGGATCGTCCTCGCCTTGTCGGCGATCGCCCGGGTCACGGCCTGGCGGATCCACCAGGTGGCGTACGTCGAGAACTTGTAGCCCTTGCGGTAGTCGAACTTCTCCACCGCGCGGATGAGGCCGAGCGAGCCCTCCTGGATGAGGTCGAGGAAGCTGAGCCCGCGCCCGAGGTAGGCCTTCGCGATGGAAACGACGAGGCGCAGGTTCGCCTCGATCATCTGGGTCTTCGCGCTCATGTCGCCGCGCTCGATGCGCTTGGCGAGATAGACCTCCTGGTCTGCGGTCAGGAGCGGAACTTTCCCGATCTCCCTGAGGTAGAGGCGGAGCGAGTCGAGAGACGGCTCAACGGTCAGGTCGAGCTTGGGCCCGGCCTTCACTTCCTCGGCGAGAGCGGGCTGCTCATGCGGCGGTGCCTTGTGCTCGACGCCCTCGACCAGCTCGATGCCGTGGTCGATCAGATAGGTGTAGAAGTCTTCGACCTGCTCCTTCGTGAGGTCGACTTCTTCCAGGCCGGCGACGATCTCGTCGTAGGAGAGGACCCCCTTTTCCTGCCCTTCCGTGACGAGCTTGTGCAGCTCTTCGATGTCGGGCAGCGAGATGTCGACCGTGAGCATTGCTCTCCCTCTCCTTCTCGTTACCTCTGCTACTTGACGCCAATGGAACGAAAAGAGCCGGAGAGATCCCGCATCCCCCGGCTCACAGGCACATCAGGCCGGGGATTCTACAACTGTTTGCGAAAAGCGGAAGGGCGATTTCAGGATTCGGCGATTACCTCCCCCACCGCTTCCCCGCGGCTGTTGCGAATGGTGCTGACCCTGAGGTCGGCGAGGTCGAGGAGCAGCGCTGCGGCGGGAAGGAGCCCGCGGCTCGAGCCGTCCTCCGACTTGAGCGCCAGCGCCGAGCCGTCGCCGAGGCCGATGCAGAGGACGCCCTCGGCTCCGCCCTTGGCCACCGCCCCGGGAACGGCCTGCATCACCTCGGTCGCCGCCGAGCCCGGTCCTTCGACCAGGGCGGGATGCGCGCGCATCGCGGAGGCGACCCGATCCGCCCCTTCGAGCTCGTGTCGGACGAGGCGTCCGAACGATGCGGCCATCCGCTCGAGGGACAGGGCGAAGGTGGGGACGCCGCAGCCGTCCACCGCCACCGGGATCTGGTGTCCGCCGAGGCTTGCCGCTTCGTCGATCGCCGCGAGCACCTGGATCTGCAAGGGGTGGTCGCCCAGCCGGTAGTTCTCGAAGGGCAATGCCTGCGCGGCGCAGACGCAAAGAAATCCCGCGTGCTTGCCCGAGCAGTTGTGGTTGAGCCGGCTGCCGTCGACGGCGCCACACTCAAGGTCTTCCTCACCGGCCCCCGCCCGCGCAAGAAGCTCCTTCACGGCCGCGAGCTGCTCGGCGCGCGCGTGGTGCGAGGCCGCGGCGATGGCGATGTCCTCCTGCGCGAGGTCGTCGTAGGAGCGCACGAGCAGGAGTGCCTGGATCGGCTTGGCAGCCGAGCGCATGAAGGTGACGAGCCCCGCGTCGCCGCGCGCCTCGAGGAGCGCCCCGTCGGCGCCGACCCGGGCGGCGTGAATGCGATGCCGCGACTCGGTCATCCCCCCTCTGGCGACGGCTACTGTGAGCGCATCCATGGCCGAGGAGCGTAAGAGAAACGAGCTCGAGGCGGCGGTGCTCGCGTTCCGGAACGCCAAGCCGGAGGAGCGGAGTGCGATGAACGCCGCACTCACCCGGAACGAGGCGGGCATCCTCGACGGCATCGCCCAGGAAGCCGCCGAGGCCGCGGTGCGCGAGGAGGATCCCGACCGCGTCCGTTTCGGCCTCACCGCGCTCGCGCTCGAGGGCGGCTGGCCGGACTGGCGCGACACGACCGTCCTTTTGACCCTGTTGCATGTCAGTGCCCGCAAGATCGGGCTCGACGCCGACCACGTCTTCTACGAGGAGGCGCGTGCCCTCGCCTACGAGCCGGTGAAGGAGCGCGCGTACTTCTCGACCGCGGGCGCGGAGATCATCCGTTCGTTCGCCGGCCGCCCAGACCGGCTGAAGGAGCTCGACGTGATGGCCTACGAGGAGTACACCGGGCCGAACGGTTTCGCCTACCGCGAGGTCGCCGATGCCTGAGTTTCCCGAGATCGAGGCGCTGCGCCGCGAGCTCGACGACCCAGTCCGCGCGTTTCCGATCGCGAAGGCGGGCCCGGCCCACATCGCGACTCTGAAGACGTACGACCCACCGCTGTCCGCGCTCGAAGGCCGCCGCTTCGCCGGCGCCGAACGGCGCGCCAAGAACATCCTCCTCCCGACCGACGACGGCGAGCTCGTCCTCCACGTGCACCTGATGAGCGCCGGCAGGCTTCGGCTCCTGCGCCACGGCGACAAGCAGCCGAAGACGCCCGCGTTCAGGCTCTCCTTCGAGGACGGAAGCTCGCTCGTCCTCACGGAAGCCGGTGCCAAGAAGCGCGCCAAGGTCGGCCTGTACACCCCGGAGGCGATCGAAGAGGAGCTCGCGCATCTCGGCCCGGAGGCGTTCCGCCTGAGCACCGAGCACCTCGGCGAGATCCTCGCGTCCGACTCGCGGCGGCTGCACGCCTTTCTCCGGGACCAGCGCCTGATCGCCGGCATCGGCCGGGCCTGGGCGAACGAGATCCTCAACCACGCGCAGCTCTCACCCTACGCACTGACCACCGAGCTCTCCGACGAAGAGGTGCGGCGGCTGAACGACGCCGCTCAGGAAGAGCTCGCGCGCGGGCTCGAGCTGCGGGAGCGCGGCGCCTCCGACAAGAAGATCTACCGCGTGCACAACCGCCTGGGCGAGCCGTGCCCCCGCTGCGGCACCGCGATCGAGCGCGTCGACTTCGATGAGCACACGATCTACTACTGCCCGGCCTGCCAGACCGAGGGGCGCATCCTCAAGGACCGCCGACTCTCCCGGCTTCTGCGCTAGACGGCTTCGCGCAGAGCCTCGACCACGCGCGGGTCGAACTGCGTGCCCGAGTTCCGCTCGACCTCGGCCAGCGCGTCGGCGGCAGGGAGCGCCGCGCGGTAAGGCCGGTCGGTCGTCATCGCGTTGTAGGCGTCGCAGCAGCACACGATGCGCGCTACGAGCGGGATGTCCTCACCGGCGAGTCCGTCGGGATAGCCCTGGCCGTCCCAGCGCTCGTGGCAGGAGCGGACGAGCCTCCCTACCTCGCCGAGCAGACCGCCGACGCGCTCGAGCATTCGCTCGCCTTCGATCGTGTGCGTGTTGATGACCGCGCGCTCCTCTGCCGTGAGCGCGGCAGGCTTGTTGATGATCTCCGCCGGGATCCGGATCTTCCCCACGTCGTGGAGCAGAGCCGTCAGCTCCGCGCTTCGGCGCTGGCGGGCGGAGAGATGGAGCCGGTCAGCCACGGCGAGCGTCAGCGAGACGACCTCGCGCGAGTGGTTGCCGGTGTATTCGTCATCCGCCTCGATGACGTCGCCGAGGAGAAAGGCGGTGCCCCGATAGGCGTGCCCCAGCTCGAGCGCGTGGTCGATCCGGCGCCTACGCTCCTGGGCGAGGAATGCGAGCAAGGCCAGCAGCGGGAGAACGACGAGGAGTGCAAGCGGCTCCTCCTCGGCGACGATGGCCGTCAAGAGCGCGATCGGCGTCAGCGCTAGGTCGACGCCGTAGACCCACGCCATCAGGCGAACGTGCGCCTGCGGAGCGATGCCGAACGCGAACCACGCCCGCGCCGCCGAGCCGAGGAAGTCGAAGGCGAACTGAAGGAGCACCGCGGCGAGCAGAACCGGCCAGACCGACCACGCCGCATCGGGCTCGCCCGCGAGCGCGATGACGAGCGCACCGCCCACCGCATTCCAAGAGCTCGCCACGATGACGAGCGCGCGTTCGGGATGCTCTTGCCGCTTGAGGTAGGCCGTCATGTTTCCGAGCAGAAGCCCGATGGCCACGCAGAGCGGAACCATCGAAGGCGGGAGCAGGAAAAGCATCGGGACGAACACGAGCTGCGTCGGGATTGCCGATCCGATGCCGACTTCGAACTCGACCTTGGACGCAACCGCGTACCCGGCGACGAGGAGCACGAGGAGGGCGATCGAGGGATGGCGGTCGCCGGGGAAGGCAAGCTGAAGAGCCGCGCACGCGGCGAGGAAGGCGAGCGCGCTCGCGCTGGTCACCCGCGAGTCGCGCCCCTCGAGGGGCGAGGAGGCACGGGCGCGCCGCTCTTCGATCAGCGCGTCGCCGTCCTGGTCGGTTTCGCTGATCGATGGGGGTCCCGGCAGCCGTGCGGGCTCGGTGCTCATCCAGAGCGGTATCGGCGGCCCGAACGCCCGTCTTGACGAACGTCGCCACGATCACTCCTCCGAGGGATGGAGCAAGGCCGCGATCGCAAGCACAGTGCGACGAAAGCGGCTGAGGAGAGGTATCGCGGCATGAGGCGTTTCGGAGCGGCGTTTGCTCTTGTGATCGGACTGGCCACGGCAGCGGCTGCGCCAGCCGGCGCGGCCGTGCTGAACGGCTGTCCGGACCAGGCGATGAGCCGGCCGTTCCTGCGCTGGCTCGACCCGATCTCGTACACCCTTGCGCCCAACGGCGGCTTCGAGGCCGGCGCCCAGGGCTGGCAGCTCCGCGGCGGCGCCGAGGTCGTGGGCGGCAACGAGTCGTTCAACCTGAGCGGCGCCGGGGGCTCGTCCCTTCTTCTTCCGAGCGGAAGCTCCGCGACCAGCCCGGCCATGTGCGTCGAGACGCTCGACGTCTTCGCGCGCTACGTGGCGAAGAACCGGGGATTGATCGCGCTCTCCAGCCTCAAGGTCGACGCAATCGTGAAAGACAGCGCCGGGAACACGTTCGTCTTGCCCGCCGGCGTGAACACCGGCGGCTCGAGCTGGGCCCCTTCGCTTCCGTCCGTTGCGCTGCTCGATGTCCTCGGGCTCCTGAACGACGGCCGCGTCACGGTCTCGTTCCGCTTCCAGCCCATCGGCCTCGGGGCCAAGTGGCAGATCGACGATCTCTACGTCGATCCGCTGAAAATGGGCTAGCGACCAGCTAGCTCGGAAAGCGGATCAACAGGCGCTCGTCCTCGGCGGTCACCGAGACGCCGGTCGCCTTCAGGTGCTCGACCGCGGCGAACGCGCCGAGCTCACGGAGTTCCTCACCCGTCACGACGCCCGCCGCGTTCTTGAGGAGGGGCGCGATCTCGAGCTCGCGCCCCCGCACCACGAGGGTGACCGAGTCGATACCGCCGTGCCGCGAGGCCGCCTTGGCGAGGCGAGAGAGGGCTCTGGCCGTCGCATCCGGATCGACCTGCACGGACGCGCCCTCGCCGCTCACTTCAACGCGCTCGCCGAGCTCGGCGCAGGCCGTTCGGGCGAGCTCCAGCGAGTCCGCCTCGGCCAGCGAGGGTAAGTACAGGCCGCGCTCGATTCGCGTGACGAGAGAGAGCTCCTCGACGAGGTCCTTCATCTGGGCGGAGGCCGCCTCGATCATCTCGAGGTATCGCGCTGCGGGCTCCTCGAGGTCGGTCTTGGCGAGCGTCTTCGCGAACCCGTAGATCGTCGCGAGCGGCGTCGCGAGGTCGTGCATGCCGATCGAGACGATCCGTGCGAAGCGTGCGTCCTCGGCCATTACCCCCCTTGGTACGGTTGGCACGTGCAGCAGGAGAGACTAACCGCCGGGGCCGATCTCCAGGCTTCCGCGCCCGAAGTCCGCATCGGCCTTTCCCGCGCAGGCGTCACGGGCGTGCAGAAGGCAGTGCGGCTGCAGCATGACGGGCGCGACGCGCTCGTCTCGGCCGAGATCGAGTGCTTCGTCGACCTCGACCCCGCCCAGAAGGGCGTGCACATGTCGCGCTTCCCCGAGGTCTTCGAGGTGGCAATCGACGAGGTCGTGATCGACGAGAAACTCCTCGTCGAGAACCTCGCCGAACACATCGCGCGCACCGTCGTCGAGCGCCAGCAGGCGCTTCGCGCCGAGGTGAAGGTCGCCGCGCGGTATCCAATCGAGCGCCTGACGCCTGTGACCGCGCTCCGTACCCAGGAGCTCGTCACCCTGATCGGCATTGCGGCCGCCTCGCGCACCGCGTCACGGCGCGTCGTCGGAGTCGAGGCGACCGGGATCAACGCCTGCCCCTGTGCCCAGGGGCTCGTCCGCGCGGAGGCCGCCGGCCGGCTGGCCGAGGCCGGCTTCGAGGACGGGGACGTGGAGCGGATCCTCGAGCTCGTCCCGCTTGCGACTCACAACCAGCGCGGTCGCGGGACCCTCTTCCTCGGCACCGAAGAGCGGCTGAACGCGGAGGATCTCGTCGACATCGTCGAACGCTCGATGAGCTCGCCCATCTACGAACTTTTGAAGCGCCCGGACGAGCTCTTCGTCGTCGAGCACGCCCACCTCACCCCTCGCTTCGTCGAGGACTCGGTGCGGCTCATGGTCAAGAGCGCGCTCGACCGCTACTCCGGCCTGGCGGAGGACGACTTCGTGCTGGCGCGGCAGCTGAACTTCGAGACGATTCACAACCACGACGTCCTCGCCGAGCGGTTCGGGACAGTCGGGGAGCTGCGCGGCGAACTACGGAGCGGTGAGCACTCGCTCGCCCACACCGAGCTCAGGGATTGGCTGCGCGCGGTGGCCTAGGGCCCGGCGAGCGGCGGAGCCGCATCTTCGACTCCTGGCCGTGCGCGAGCCGCGCGATGTTCCCACGGTGCAAGAGGACGATCGCGAGCGCACCGCCGGTGGTGAAGGCGAAGACCGGCCAGGACGCGTCGAAGAGGAGCGCGAAGACCGGCAGGGTCGCCGCCGCGATCATCGACGCGAGCGACGCGTAGCGGGTCACGAGGAAGACCACGATCCAGACGACGGCGGCCGAGAGGGTCGCGAGCGGCGCGACCGCGAGGCCCACGCCGCCGGTCGTCGCCACGATCTTCCCGCCGCGCTGAAAGCCCATGAAGAGGGGGCGCCAGTGGCCCGCCATCGCCGCGCACCCGGCGAGCACCGCGATGAGGTCGTTTCCGAACCAGCGGCCGAGCAGCGCGGCAACCGCTCCCTTGGCGATGTCGAGCACGGCGACCCCGAGCCCGAGCTTGAAGCCGAGCGTCCGCCAGACGTTGGTCGCGCCCGTGTTCCCGCTCCCGAGTGTGCGGATGTCCACGCCCGCGAACAGGCGCGGCAGCCAGTACCCCCACGGCATCGAGCCGAGGACGTACCCCAGCGGAATCAGCAGGTATTCGCTCAGGTCTGGATCTGGTACTTCGACACCCAGCCCGCGATGACGTCCCAGTCGAGGTTCGCGAAGAACGCGTCGATGTAGGAGGCCCTGTCGGTCTGGTAGTCGAGGAAGTAGGCGTGCTCGTAGACGTCGAGCGCGACGAGAGGCGTCGCGTTCCAGACCGGGAACGTGTTCTGCGCGTCCCCGATGTAGTTGAAGAGACGCTGCTCGTCCCAGTCGTATGCGGTCCACGCCCACCCGCGCCCGCCCATCCCGGTCGCCTTCAGGTCGGCGCGCCACGCTTCGATTGAGCCGAAGTCGCGCTCGATCAGCGACGCGATCCCACCGGTCGGGTCGCCTCCGCCTCCGCCCAGATGCTCGAAGTAGATCTCGTGGTTCTTGACGCCGCCGATCGCGAACGTGAGATCGATCTTCAGCGCGCGCACATCCGAATACACCTGGTTCGCCGTGGAGAGGTCGACCTCGGCGAGCCTGGTCAGGATCTCGTTCCGCTTGGCCACGTACCCCTGGTAGAGCTTGTAGTGCGCTTCGACGGATGCACGGGAGATGCCGTCCATCTCGAGGAGCTGGGGCTTGAGCTCCCGGGCCGCGATCTCCTCGTGGTTTTGGGCCAGTGTCGCCATTGATCTCCCTTCGCGTCTCCTTCGGGCGGGTCGAACGAGATCGTATCTTTCCCCATGTGACGGAAAAGGCGCGAGCAGCTTTGATCACGGGCGGAACGGGCCGCGTAGGGAGCGCGATCGCGACACGCCTGCAGGCGGAGGGGTTTGCCGTGCTCGCCGCGGGCCGCAAAGACGGCGACATCACGCGGCCCGACGACGCGCGCGGTCTCGTCGAGCGGGCGGCCAGTGAGCTCGGTGGCCTCGACCTCGTCGTCAATGCCGCGTCGGCCGGATTCGAGCCGCGGCTGGTCGAAGAAGTCTCGGAGGAAGACTGGGACGCCGCGCTCGACTCGACGGCCAAGGGCACCTTCTTCGTCACACAGGCGGCTGTCCCGTATCTGCGGGCCTCGAGCCTCGGGCTCGTCGTCATGATCGAAGACGCCGGCGCCTACAAGCCCTGGCCGTCGTTCGGCCCCCACTGTGCCGCCAAGGCCGCCCAGGCGATGCTCACCCGCGTCTTCGCACGTGCGCTCGCACCCGACATACGGGTCTGCGGAATCGCGCCCGGGCCGGTCGCGGTCGAGCCGGAACAGGAGGAGCGGCGTGCCGCAGAGACGCTCCTGGGCCGCATCGGTTCGCCGGACGACATCGCCGGCGCGGTCGTCTACCTCGTGGGAGCCGGGTTCGTCACCGGCTCGACGCTCTTCGTGGACGGCGGCCGCGCCCTGACCTGACTCTCAAGCATCGGCTTGACCGGCCGATATCCGGGCCATGAGCCTCATGTCCGGACCCCAGGTGGAGACCCAGCACGACGGGACGCTGGTTTTTTCGCTCGAGATTCCGTCGCTCGTCGAGGATTCGATCGTCGTCGAGAACGACGCCGAGGGCCGATACACAGCGCGAGCACACGTGTTCGAGATCTTCGAGCACCAGAGCGTGCCGACCGAGTTCAAGTTCGAGTTCGTGCTGCCCCAGAGCGCCGGGGACCCGAGCTGGTCGTACACGGACGACGTCCTTCGCATCACGATCCCGCCGCGCTGACGCCGCCGCGCACGCTCCGTGAATCCGTCCCGGCTTTACTTCCGTATCGACTGTCGGTATGCCTGCGGCAATGGCCACAGCCGAGAGCGACAGCCGGCTCATCGAGCGCGTCGGTCGAGGCGACCGCGAAGCCTTCGAGCAGCTCTACAAACGCTTCGCTCGTCCGGTCTTTGCGATGGCGCTCCGCCAGCTCGGGGACAATGGCCGCGCCGAGGACGCCGCACAGGAGACCTTCGCCGCGGTCTGGCGCTCCGCCAAGAGCTACAAGGCCGAGCGCGGGACCGCGTCGGCCTGGCTCTACGCCGTGGCCCGTCACGCGATCATCGACCGCGCACGCCAGAAGCGCGAGAACGCGGCCGAGGCACCCGATGAGGCCGACACCAGGGCCGGCCCCGACGAGCGGGCGGAAGAGTCATGGCTCACCTGGCGCGTGCACTCCGCGCTCGAACTACTTCCGGAGCGCGAGCGAGTGGTGATCGAGCTCGCGTACTGGAGCGGTCTCTCGCAGACCGAGATCGCGAGCTACCTGGACGTGCCGCTCGGCACCGTCAAGACGCGCACGCGGACCGGCCTTGCCCGCCTGGCCGGCCTGCTCGAGGAGGTGAGGGGATGAGCGAAACGCCGGACTTCCGCGATCTCGTCGGCGACGACCTCACCCCCGAGGAAGAGCTCGAGCTCGCCCGGGTGGACGGCCTGCTGCGCTCGGTGCCAGGGCCGGCGACCGAGGTTCCGGGGTCCCTCACCACCAGGGTCGAGCGCATCGGGACGGTCAAGCCGATCTGGACGCGCCGACGCGTCCTCGCCGCGGTCGCGCTCGCCGCGACTCTGGCGGCGCTCTTCTTCGGGGCGGGCCGCTGGCTCGACCGGGGCTTCGACGCCAGCGCGTCCGTCGCCATGACGCCGGGAAAGACCGCGCCCCAGGCTTCGGGCAAGATCGAGCTCGGCCCGCGCGACGACTCCACCGGCAACTGGAAGATGCGGCTTGTGGTCGACGGGCTGCCGCACCTCGCCGGCAACGACTACTACGTCCTCTGGCTTGCCAAGAACGGGGAGTACGCGGGCGCCTGCGGAACCTTCAACGTCAACGGCCGCACGACCGTCGATCTGACCGCGAGCTACGACCTCTCCGAGTACGACGCCTGGGTCATCACCCGCGCGGGCCAGGACTCGCCCTGGCTGCTCTCTGCGGAGACGTAGCGCGCCGGCGCCAAAGCATGGCAAGACACGCCAAGTAACAGACTGTTACTTGCTCGAGGAATCGCGAATCGGCGAGCGTCCGCCGGCGCCGCGATCACTGTTTTCGAGGGGAGATGTCGGACCGGCGTTCCCCTTCAGAGCGCGTGGCGGATCGGTCACGGAATCACTCGAACCAACCCTAGTAACAGTCTGTTACTAGTGAGGACCATGCGCCGAGTCCTGCCGAGCCGCCCGGCGAATCCGCTGATCGGCCCCGGCGACTAGGGCGCGGTTCGGTCGGCCGCGACGAAGGCCTCGTACGTCACCGGCATCTTCTCGGCGAAGAGCTGTTCGACCGCGTCGGCGTAGCGCCGGATCTCGCGCTGGGCGGTCTCGGCCGCACGCAGCGAGACGAAGTTCATGAGCGCCCGCGCGTTGACCGTCCAGTAGAACTCGGTGTAGGCGCCAACGGGCATGACCGCGCGGGCGAGCTCGCGTGCGACGCCCATCTCGACCAGCCGCTCGTACGCCGCATAGGCGGCGGCGTAGACCGCGGCCAGCTCGTCGCGAGTGGTCTGCGCGAGCTCGTCGGTGACCGGCTCGAAGGAGTAGGCGCCCGGCTTGCCGACCTGGGAGCGCACGTCTTCGGGCGCGGGTACATAGAACTCGTCCGTCGCCTTCGCGTAGCGCATGCTGAACTCGTTGAACGAGCCGATGCGGTGGCGGAACCACTCGCGCGCGACGAAGATCGGCGCCCGGATGTGGAAGCGGAACGCGTTGTGCTCGAAAGGCGTGCCATGGCGCTCGCGCATCAGGAAGCGGATGAGCCCGGCGTCGCCGTCCTCCATGACGTCCTTGCGACGCGCGAAGCTGACACGAGCGGCGTTCACGACCGAGAGGTCGCTCGCCATCGAGTCGTCCAGCCGGACGAATCCGTGATCGAGAACCTGAATCGTCGCTTCAGCCACGTGCTGCTCCACAGTGCTCACGTCGATCGAGTCTAACGAGGGCGCAGGAGGGTGCCGATAGTTCCAGCTAGAGTCTTGCAGCGCCGTCAACGGGGTCCGGCGTCCACGTCAGCCATGCGCCTTACCAAGCTTGCATTCGCCCTTCTGCTTGCCACCTGTGTGTGGTCGGCCGCGCCTGCCTCGGCGGCGCAGCGACCGCTACCGCCGCTCACCCCGGCCAAGCACGACGCCCTCTCCCGCGCGCTCCAGCAGGGCCAGCTGACCGCGGCCCAGTACACGCTCGAGCGCGCACGCTCGCTCTTCACGCTCGGCCGCGTCCGCGCCGAGTACGGCCACGTCGCCCGCGCGAATCCGCACGCGGCCACGTTCATCCTTCGCGACCTGCTCGCCCGCACGCGATTCCTCTCCGGAGCCGAGCAGGCCGAGGCAAGGGCGATCCTCTCCCGCCCCGACGGCGCTCCCACCTTCTTCGGGGAGCCGAACTGGGACTTCGATGCGCAGCCGCAGACCTACTGCGAAGGTGGGCGGCCGCTCTGCTTCCACTGGGACGACAATTCGTCCAACCGAGACTCGCCGCCGGCTGCCGACGTGAGCCCGAACAACGGGCGGCCTGACCAGATTGACCGGACCATCGAGGTGCTCGACAACGTCTGGGACACGGAGACGGCCGGGCTCGGCTACCGCGAGCCGCTCAACGACAGTTCGACGACGCTGAACGACGGCGGCGGGCCAGAGCTCGACATCTACCTCGCCGACATCGGCGGCATCGGGCTCTTCGGCTACTGCACGAGCGACGACCCGCACGCGTTTGCGTTCAGCGCGCCGTGGGCGGTCTCCGCCTACTGCGTGCTCGACGACGACTACCGGCAGGCTCAGTACGGGTTCGGCCAAACATCCCTCGAGTTCCTCCAGGTGACCGCGGCGCACGAGTTCTTCCACGCGGTGCAGTACGCCTACGACTGGTTCGAGGACCTCGCGCTCATGGAGGGCTCGGCCATGTGGATGGAGGGCCAGGTCTATCCGGATGTGATCGACCGGATCAACTACCTCGGCCGCAGCGCCCTTGCTCGGCCCGGTGTGCCGCTCGACACCGGCGCCGGAGGCTTCGAGTACGGCGCCTGGCTCTTCTGGCGCTTCTTGACCGAGAAGGTCTTCTTAAACGACCCGACGGTCATCCGCGACATCTGGGAGCGAGCCGACGGCGGGCCGGCACCTGCCTATGGCGACCTCTACTCCTTCCAGGCTGTCCGGCGGGCGCTCGCGGCACGTGGCCACGACTTCCGCAGCACCTTCGCCGAGTTCGGGTGGACGAACGATCTGCGCGCCTACGAGGAAGCCGATCTCGGCTACCCGGTTCCGCCGCTCGCGACGACGTTCAATTTCGGCGCGTCCCTCCGCTCGACAGGCTGGCAGGCGCCGAGGCTGGGCCACCTCTCGACGCGCTTCTACCGTTTCCGGCCCGAGGCAATCGGCTCGCTGGCGAGGCTGCACATCGGAATCGACCTGCCGGGGCTGAAAACGAACCCGGCAGCGACGGCGATCGTGTACGCGAAGGGGGGACCGAAGGAGATCCACCCGATCGGGCTCGACGCCGAGGGGAACGGCCATGTCAACGTCAAGTTCGGGAAGTCCGAGGTCTGGAAGGTCGACCTCGTCCTCTCGAACGGAAGCCTCCGCTTCGACTGCCAGCCGAAGGACTTCCCGGCGACGGTCTACTCCTGCGGCGGCTTCCCGAAGGACGACGGCCGCGCGTACCGGTTCCGCGCCCGCCTGGGCTAGCTGGCCGGGCCCGGATCCTCCCGAACGAGAGCGAGCAGACTCTCGTGCTCCTCGCGGCAGGCAGGGCAGCCTTCGAGATGCGCCCGCAGGCCTGGGACGGCAGCGTCGGCGTCTTTGCCGGCAACCTCGAGGTCGACATAGCGGTCCAGCTCCTCGAAGCAGGCGTCGCACCCGATCTCAGGGCCGGCGGGCCCGAGCAGGCGTCCGATCAGCTCGTTGTTTCGATCTTCCATCAGCTCGTTTCCTCCAGATGCGCACGAAGCTTCGCGCGCGCGTCGTGCAGCGTCTTGTAGAGCGCGCCCCTCGTCGTCGACAGGCGGTCGGCCAGAACGTCGATCGGGACGCCGTTCACGGCGAGCGCGACGAGCACCCGCCGCTGGTGCGGCGTGAGGACGTCGTCGATCGCAGCTGTGATCTTGCCGAGACGCTCACGGATCTCGACGTCCTCCTCGGGACCTGGCACTCCGCCGTGCAGGGCCCCGAGCGTCTCCGGCTCGACCGGCAGCTCGCGATTCTTCCAGGCCTGCCGGCGAACTTTCACCGCGGCTTCGTAGAGCGCGAACTTGTACGCCCAGGTCGTCAGCTTGCTGAGGCCGCGGAAGTCGTCGAGCCGCCGGAGAACCGCGAGAAGCGCGTCGTCGGCCGCCTCCGTGGCGATCCCATCCGCCTCCGGCCCGCGCAGTCCTCTCCGAGAGACCTCGAAGCGCGCGGCGCGCAGGAGCAGCTCGTGCAGGCGGGCGCACGCATCGTCGTACGCCCGCCCGCCGCCCTTCAAGCCCTGCAGCAGTTCCTGCGACTCGGGGTCGAGCGTCGTGCCGGGCGCGATGGAGGTTGTCCGCATGACGCCGCGAACGGTAGTCGTCCCGGTCGTCACGCGGCCTCCCTCGGCTCCAGCGGGGCCAGTATCCGAACGGCGAGCTCCGGCGGGCAGCCCTGCTCGACGAGCTGGATCAGCCGGTGCAGGTCGTACCCCGGGTCGCCGGCGATGAGCGCCGCGAGCGGCAGCGAGAAGCCCGAGAGGACGAGCTGCTCACGCCGCCAGCGGTTCACTTCGACGTCGGCCGGCTTCAGGCTCGAGACCGCTCGCACGTCGACTCCTAGGCGACCCGGTGCGCGGGTTCGGTCGAAGCGGACTGCTTCCGTGCCGGCACGGTCCTATAGGCCCACGCCAGCCGCCCGAGAGCGAGTGCAGCGAGGAACAGGCCGAAGTCGCGGAGCGCGATGTCGTAGTACTCGGGCGGGTTGTTCGTCAGCAAGTTGACGACGATGCCGCCGAGCCAGGCGGCCACGACGAAGCCTCCGATCCACGGCGCCGCCAGGACGAGCAGGCCGGCCGCGATCTCGACGGCTCCGACGAAGTACATGAAGTCCTGCGCGCTGCCCGGGACGATGTCGTCGATCCAGGGCGCGAGGTACTGGGTCCAGTCCACCGTCCAGTTGAAGAACTTGTCGAGCCCGAACAGGATCGGGGCGACGATGAAGCCGATCCGAAGCAACATGAACACCTGGTAGCCAGGGTCGTTGCGGCGAGTGTCGTTTGCGGGTGTAAAGGTCAAATTCGCCACCTCCTCGACCTCTTTGTGGCGAATCGCGGAGGTTTCTTACCGGTGCGTATCTCCGGGGGTCCGGGTACAAAGGTTTGGACGCCCGTTTCGCGAACTCAGGAGAGGAGTACCGCGAACGGGAAACCGATGGATGCGAGCGCTTTGAAAGACACGATTCCGGAGAACGCCCGCGCAGCCCTCGAGCCGACTCCTCAGGGCGCGCAACTGCGCCGCCGCGCGATCGCGGTGGGCGGCTTCGGCCTTCTCGTGCTCGGGTTCCTCGTCGCGATCGGCCTCGGGAAGCTCATCGCCCTCCTGCTCCTCCTGATCCTGGCCGCAGGCGTCGCGTTCGTGATCGGGCGGACACTACGCCGCCGGGGCGGCACGCTTCGCCACGCTGCGGGCTCAGCCGTCCATTCCGCCGCGGGCACGGTCCAGTCGGCTGCGGGCACCGCTGCCCGCCGGCCCGTCGACGGTCTCCGCGCACGGAAGACGCAGAGGCGGGAGCGCTCACGCGAACGCTCGCGGGAGCGCGATCGCGGCAAGGAGGCAGGGCGCCTCAACGCGCGCGGCGTCGAGCTGCGGCGCCAGGGTGATCCGGCCGGTGCGGTCGAGGCCCACCGGGCCGCGCTGGAGCTCGCGCACGAGGCGGGCGACCAGAGCACCGAGGCGATGACCCTGAACAACCTCGGCCTTGCGCTCGCCCATACGGGTGACGAGCGCGCGGCGATCGACCATTTCGACGCCTCCGTCGCGATCCTCCGCGACATCGACGACGCCCATCACGAAGGCCAGGTGCTTGCGAACCTCGGCTTCCTCCACGGCCGGAGCGGCCGCCAGGAGCAGGCGGTCTACTGCCTCGAGGCGGCGCTCGACCGGCTCGAGCCGGACTCTCGCGCCTTCCGGCACGTGCAAGAGCAGCTGCGCCGCGCGAGCTAGCTCAGGCGCCCGGCACGACTACTCGCTAGGCCTCGAGTGCGAACTCAGACCGCTGACGCGATGGCGCGTGGTCGTCTCTGAGGATGGGGGACGACGCCCTGAATCCCCAGACGGCCGCGTAGATGCCGAGTAACAGCTCCCACAGGAACTCGGGCACCACGAGGATGCTCACCGCGCCGGTTTGATCCCACCAGTCCATGAGCACGCCGACGTTCCCGAACAAGAGGAGCGGCCCTCCGATCAGACCCAGCCAGGCCATGCGGCGCGGGACGAGCTCGGACTTGTACATCAGGTACCCGAGGATCAGGCCGTTCCCAAAAGGGACGACGAGCCCCGGGCCGAACAGGAACGTCCAGTCCTTGAGCGCGGCGAGCGAGACGGCGAGATCGCCCGCGTCCGGAGAGTCCTGGCGCAGCGTGACGACGCCCAGAACGAAGATGATCCCCGCCGCGATGAAGACGCTTTCGATGATGCGCGCGCCGACGTAGCCGATGGCGAGGAACTCGTTCTGTCTCCTCACGATGGGATACAGAACGACGGCCGTTCCGACGTTTGCCAGGACGAGCAGAAACTCCAGGAAAGCTCCCAGGTAGATCTGGCTGTCCTTACCGTCGCCGGCGATGTATCCGGCCGGGTCGTCGAGAACCGACTGGAAGAGAGCCAGCGCGCCGATCGACGTGATGAACGTGATGATGAACAGCACGCCGAAGATGCGCGCGGCCCTTTGATCTGTGCTCACAGCGACCCTTTCCTCGGAAGACGGCAACCGCGATTCTTATCGCGTGCCACGTCTTCGTACAAGAGCCGGACCCCGTGGAATCCTGAAGCCGACGCCCGGACTCGAACCGGGGACCCCTTCATTACGAGTGAAGTGCTCTACCAGCTGAGCTACGTCGGCGGGGCGCCCCCGTGGGGGCGCCCCTAGTGTAGCGGCGGCTTCCGGCTAGGAAGGACGCGTTCCGAGCGTCACCTGGACCGTGTGCTCGGAGCCGTCGCGGGAGTACGTGATCGAGGCGTTGTCGCCGGGCTTCATGGCGCCGATCACGCTCTGGAGCTCTTCGGAAGTCGTCACGGACTTCCCGTTGACGGCGGTGATGATGTCGCCACCCGTCGGGAACTCCTGGCCGCCGACGACGCTCGTCGCGTCGGCCGCCTTCAGGCCGGCGTCGGCGGCGGGGCCGCCGGACGACACCTGCGTGACCTCCACGCCAGCCGGCAGGCCGAGCTGGGAGGACAGGGCCTCGGTGATGGTGGCGATGCCAACGCCGAGGTAGGCGTGCTCGACCTTGCCGGTGGCGAGGATCTGGGAGACGACCGACTCGACGGTGTTCGAGGGGACGGCGAAGCCGATGCCGTCGTTTCCGCCCGAGTCGCTCTCGATCTGAGAGTTGATGCCGATGACATCGCCCTGGAGGTCGAGGAGCGGCCCGCCGGAGTTGCCGTGGTTGATGGCGGCATCCGTCTGGATCGCGTCAGTGATGGAGAAGTTGTTCGGCGAGGTGATCGTCCGGTGCAGGGCGCTCACGATCCCGCTCGTCACGGTCTCGTTGAGGCCGAGCGGGCTGCCGATGGCGACGACGGAGTCGCCGACCTGCACCGCGCTCGAATCGCCGAGCGCGAGTGGCTGGAGCTCCGAGCTGGGGGCATCGACCTTGATCACGCCTATGTCGGTGGACGCATCGGTGCCGATGAGCTTCGCGTCATACGTCGAGCCGTCGGAGAACTCGACGGAGATCGAGGTCGCACCGTCGACCACGTGGTCGTTCGTGACGATGTGGCCTTCGCTGTCGATCACGAACCCGGAGCCGAGGGCCTGGCCCTGCGGCGAATCTACGGTGATCGTGACGACACCCGTGTGGACGCGGTCGTAGAGCGCGCTGACGCTGAGTGCGGAGTCGTTGGCGGCCGGCTGAGAGTCGGTGACCGTCACCTGGCGAATCACGGTCTGGGTCGCCGTTCCGGACGCGACCTCGTAGGCAGCCACGCCGCCACCCGCACCGAGCACGACGGCTGCGGTGCCGGCGGCGGCGATCTTGAGGCTGCGGGAGGGGAGACGCTTCATTTCAGTCCTTTCGGTATCCGTTGTCTCCATGCGACCAGCGCCGTCTAAGACCAACCTGAAACGCGCCTAAGAAACGGCTAAGAATCGCGCTCTTAGGCTCTTCTCAGACTCCGTGCGCACAATGGAGCCGTGAAGATCCTGGTCGTGGACGATGAGCGGGCGGTGCGCGAGTCGCTCCGCCGCGCGCTCGAGCTCGAGGGATACGAGATCGAGCTCGCCGACGACGGGCTCGGCGCCCTCGCCGCGCTCGAAGCGGGGGACGAGCCCGACGCGATGATCCTCGACGTCCTCATGCCCGGTCTCGACGGCCTCGAGGTGGCGCGGCGGGTGCGGCGCGAGGGAAGCCGGCTCCCGATCCTCATGCTGACCGCGCGCGTGGAGGTGGACGACCGTGTCGCCGGTCTCGACGCGGGGGCCGACGACTACGTCACAAAGCCCTTCGCGCTCGACGAGCTGCTCGCGCGCGTGCGCGCTCTGCTTCGCCGGAGCCATGAGGGTGGGGCCGAGAGGCTCTCCTTCGGCGACCTCGAGCTCGATCCCGGGACACGAGAGGTGACACGCGACGGCGACGCGATCGAGCTCACACGCACGGAGTTCTCCCTGCTCGAGCTCTTCCTGCGGAACCCGCGCCAGGTGCTCACGCGGTCGATCATCTTCGAGCGCGTCTGGGGCTACGACTTCGGGTTCGGGTCGAACTCGCTCGACGTCTACATCGGGTACCTGCGCCGCAAGACGGAGGCGGGCGGCAAGCCACGGCTGATCCACACGGTCCGTGGCGTGGGCTACGCCCTGCGCGAGCAATGAGCTTCCGCGCGCGCCTCGCCATCGCGGCTGCGACCGCCGTTGCGCTCGCGGTCGTCCTCGCCTCGGTGACGGTCTACGTCGTCGTGCGCAGCGAGCTTCGCAGCACGCTCGACTCGGCGCTTCGCGACCGGGCCGCCGAGATCCAGCACGAGCCGCTGCGCGCTTTCCAGGCGGGCGACGACGCCTTCCTGGAGCCCGGGCCGCAGCTGGGCGGCGCTCCGGGGTACTTCCAGGTGGTCAGCGCGAACGGCGACACGATTCGCCTCCCCAACGAGACGGTCGAGCTCCCTGTCACCGACGCGGTCCGCGAGGTGGCGAGTGGCCAAAGGGGCGCTTACCTGTCGGACGCAGACGTCGCCGGACTGCACGTGCGCGTGATCACGGTGCCGTACGGGTCGCAGGGCTTGGCGATCCAGATCGCGCGCCCGCTCACCGAGGTCGACCACTCGCTCTCGCGCATCCGCACGTACCTCCTCCTCATCGCCGCGATCGGGATCGCGCTCGCCGCGGCCCTCGGCCTGGCGGTCGCCCGCACCGCACTCGCCCCCGTCCGCCGGCTGACGGGCGCGACCGAGAAGGTCACGGAGACGCGCGACCTCTCCGAGCGCATCGACGCGAGCGGAACCGACGAGCTCAGCCGCCTGGCGGGGAGCTTCAACACAATGCTCGCCGCCCTGGAGGAGTCCACGAGGGCACAGCAGCAGCTCGTCGGCGACGCCTCGCACGAGCTGCGAACGCCGCTCACCAGTCTGCGCACGAACGTCGAAGTGCTCGCCGGCGGACGGGAGCTTCCCGCGGAGGAGCGCGAGCGCCTGCTCCGGGACGTGATCGAGCAGCTGAACGAGATGACCACGCTCGTCGCCGAGCTCTCGGAGCTCGCGCGCGGCGAGCTCGAGCCCGGCGAGGCAGAGGACGTGCGGCTCGACCTGCTCGCCGCAGATGCGATCGAGCGGACGCGGCGCAACCGGCCCAATGTTCAGGTGGTCGCGGATCTTCAAGAGTCGGTCGTCCATGGCGTCCCGGCAAGCATCGAGCGGGCCGTCGCGAATCTCCTCGACAACGCCGCCAAGTGGAGCCCGCCCGACGGCGAGGTCGAGGTCAGCGTCAAAGACGGCGAGGTGGCCGTGCGCGACCACGGGCCCGGAATCGACGAGGCCGACCTGCCCTACGTCTTCGACCGCTTCTACCGGGCGAGCTCGGCGCGGGGGCTGCCCGGCTCCGGGCTCGGTCTCGCCATCGTCAGGCAGGTTGCGGAGTCGCACGGCGGCCAGGTACGGGCCGAGCCGGCCGAGGGCGGGGGCACGCGCATGATCATGCGCCCAAACGGCCGCCCGGTTTCTTAGGCACTTCTTAGAGACCTCTTAGAGCACTTTCACGGGGCGCTGCTTCGATGATCGCGAAACGTTGGCGATCGAAGGAGCAGCCAGGATGGAGAAGGACGTCAAGCGCAGGATGGCAGCGGGTGCGGTGGCTCTCGTCGCAATCGCCGGCGGGGGCGCCGCTATCGCCGCCACACAGATCTCCCCAAAGCAGGAGAGCCAGGCCGTGCTGAACGACGCCGCAAAGGAGCTCGGAGTCTCGCCGACCGAGCTTTCCGCCGCCCTGAAGGGTGCGCTCGAGAAGCGCATCGATGCAGCGGTCGCCGCCGGCCGTCTCACGAAGACCCAGGGCGACGAGCTGAAGCAGCGCATCGAGTCGGGCGACTTCCCGCTCTTCGGCGTGCCTGGCTTCGGCCCCGGGCGCGGCGGCTTCGAGCACCACGAGATGTTCGGCGGACTCGACGCAGCGGCGACCTACCTCGCGGTGAGCGAGGGCGAGCTCCACTCGGAGCTCGAGTCCGGCAAGTCGCTCGCGGACGTGGCGAAGGCAAAGGGCAAGTCCGTGGACGGGCTCGTCGCTGCCCTCGTCGCCGAGGCGAAGAAGCACCTCGACGAAGAGGTCTCCGGGGGCGACCTGACTCAGGATCAGGCGGACCAGATCCTGTCGCGCCTGGAGGGAGGCATTCGAGCGATGGTGAACGGCGAGCGGCCGAGCGGGATGCCAGCCCCCGGGTTCGGCTTCCGCCATGACTTCGACCGGGCTCCGTCCTTCGACGGCCGTCCGACCTTCGACGGAGCGACAGCCTGAATGGCGAGCGCAAGCCCACGCATCGCGGAAGCCCGAGGCCGCGCCGCGGCGGCCAAGAGGGCCATGCTCGTCGCAGCCGTCGCAGGGTTTCTCGCGCTCTTCGTGCTCGCGCGGGCGAGTCACCCGGGCCACACGACGGCCGCTCACCAGCCCACGGCCCCCTCGGTCGTCCCGGCCAGCGGCGAGAGCGACGACGACGGCTTCGGGTTCGGCTCGGGGTCGATCGCCCCGCAGACGCAGAACGTGGCGCCCAGTGTCTCGACTCACACTTCATAGGACTTCCGCCACCCGGACCTTCCCCGCCATGGGCATGGACGTGGTGACCGCCGGTGCCGACGAGGAGTCCTTCGCCGCCATCGCCGCCCGGTTTTCCCATTGGGACTCGGTCTTCAGCCGCTTCCGCACCGGGAGCGAGCTCAATGCCGTGAACGCCGCGGGATCCTGGCTCGTGCCGGTGTCATCGCTCTTCTCCGAAGTCCTCGAGACGGCGATCGCCGCCGCCTCGGCCACCGGCGGACTCGTCGACCCGACCCTGGGCGGGGCGATCGAGGCAGCCGGTTATGATCGCGACTTCTCCCTCCTCGATGCCGACGAGCGGCCGCCCGGCCGCCCGGAGCGAGGCTCCTGGCGAACCGTTCGGGTCGCAGGCAACCTCGTCTTTCGACCTCCCGGCACGAAGCTCGACCTGAACGGGGTCGTCAAGTCGCTGGCGGTCGATGAGGCCCTCACGCTCCTCCCCGGCGAGGGCTTCGTCGCCGCGGGCGGAGACATCGCCACACGCGGCCCGGTCACCGTCGGTCTCCCCAGCGGGGACAACCTGCAGCTCCTGGCCGGCGGTCTCGCAACCAGTGGTCGCACGTCGCGCCGCTGGCTGCGTGGCGGCCGGCCGCAGCATCACCTCATCGATCCACGCAGCGGCCGGCCGTCCACCTCCCGCTGGCTCGAGGTCAGCGTGGCCGCTGAGTCCTGCGTCGCCGCTGACGTCGCCGCGAAAGCGGCATTTCTGCTCTCCTCCGACGGTCCCGACTGGCTCGACGAGCGGGGCCTCCCGGGCCGCTTCGTCGGACCGGACAGGATCGCCGTGAACGAGACGTGGGGGAGCTCTCTCGCGTGACCGGGGTCACGTGGTACGTCGACCGCGCCGCCGGGATGACCGCTCTGGTCCTCCTCACCGCGTCCGTCTGCCTGGGGATCGCGCTCGCTGGACGAGCTCGCTCCCCGCGCTGGCCGGCGTTCGCGATCGAGGAGGTGCACCGCTATCTCGGTCTCCTCACCGGCACGTTCATCGGAATTCACGCCCTCGCGATTCTCCTCGACTCCTACGTCCCGTACTCGTGGGCGCAGCTGCTCGTGCCGGGCGCTGCCCCGAGCCGGACGCTGGCCGTCGCGGCGGGCGTCGTCTCCGCCGAGCTCCTGGCGGCTCTCGCCGTCACGAACAGGTTCCGCAAGCGGCTCACATTCAGGTTCTGGCGTCGAGCGCACTACCTCAACTTCGCCGTCTGGGTCCTGGCGCTCGGCCACGGGATCGCCGCGGGCTCGGACAGCGACCAACCGTGGGCCGCCTACGTCTACGCGGCTTGCGGCGCCGCCGTTGCGGGGCTGCTTGCCTGGAGGATCCTGGCCAAGCGCGCGCTTGCCTCCTGGGAGCTCACCGCGTGCCTCGCCGTGGCGGCGATCGCGACCGGAGAGCTCGTCGTTGCGCTCACGTTCGGCCCGCTCGGCCACCATCCGTAGGCGCGGCGCGCGCGGGGCGAGTGTAAGACTGGCGCCAACCGAGACAGGAGGAACCTCATGGCCTTCGAGCTGCCCCAGCTGCCCTACGCCTTTGACGCGCTCGAGCCGACGATCGACGCGCAGACGATGGAGATTCATCACTCCAAGCACCACGCGACGTACGTGAACAACCTGAACGCGGCCCTCGAGGGCACCGAATGGGCGAACCGGTCGCTCGAAGACATCTTCGCCGAGCTGGACCTCATCCCCGAGGACAAGCGGGCCGCTGTCCGGAACAACGGCGGAGGCCACGCGAATCACTCTCTGTTCTGGGAGACCATGTCGCCCGACGGAGGCGGCGAGCCGAGCGGCGCTCTCGCGGACGCGATCACGGACACCTTCGGCACGGTGGACGACCTCAAGAAGGCGGTCAACGACGCCGGCGTGAAGCGGTTCGGGTCGGGCTGGACGTGGCTCATCCACGACGGCACGGGCCTCGCGGTCGTCTCGACGCCGAACCAGGACAGCCCGGTGATGAACTCCGACACGCCGCTCCTCGGAATCGACGTCTGGGAGCACGCCTACTACCTCCGCTACCAGAACCGCCGGCCCGACTACCTCGAGGCGTGGTGGAAGGTGGTCGACTGGGACGCCGTCGCCCAGCGGTTCGAGTCCGCCGGCTAGACGACCTCTCTCAGCGCACCTGCCGAGCAGTCGTAGACATAGCCCGTCGCGCTGAAGCTCGGGGGGAGAAAGTCGGAGCTCCGGATGCGCTCGACGCTCGCCCGCACGCTGCCGTCGAGATCTGCGAAGGGAAGGAAGTCGATGGCGCTTGCGTCGGCTCCGGCCTCGTCGGCGAGCTTGGCATGGATGTCGTCGTTCGTGAACGTGAGCATCCCGCAGCCGGTGTGCGCGATCACGAGCGCCTCCCGGGTCCCGAGGAGCCAGTGGGAGATGATGAGGGAGCGGAGCGCGTCGTCGGAGACGACGCCGCCGGCGTTTCTGATCACGTGCGCGTCGCCTTCCTCGAGCCCGAGGAACTTCGCTGGATCGAGGCGTGCGTCCATGCACGTGACGACGGCGAACCGCCGGCCTGGCGGTGTGGCCAGGTCGCCCTTGTCGAAGCTCTCCGCGTAGCGTCGGTTGGCCTCGAGCACCTCTTCGCGAACCGCCATCTCGCACTCTCCCTTCGAACTTGACGCTTTCCTTTCTGAAGCGAAAACGCTATACGAAGTAAAGTAAGGCGTCCAGCGGGGGAACGCTAGCCCTTGTTGCTCCTCCCGAGAGCGGGAGCCGACGCGCTCCTGCCGTTCGGCCCCGGCTTCACCTGGCCGGACAGTGCACTCGCCGCGTTCGAGTTGGCGGCCTGCGGAGGCTTGAGCTGGTGGCCCTGGTTCGCGTGCTTGGGCTTGTCCTTGCCGTTCGCCCGCGAATGCTTCCCCGCCCAGCCCTTGCCGTTGCGCCCGACGTTCGAGCCCGAGCCCGGATGGACAACGGCGAGAGGAGTGAGCGAGCGGTCGGCGAGCCGGGTGTGCGGAACGGGCGTCTTCGGCTTCTCGACCTGGGACACCGGGGGCGCGACGTGCGGGGGGAAGTCGTTCCCACGCTGGATCGTGGCCGCGGTCAAAGCTGTTGCGGACGCCGCGACCGCGACGGCGGTGGCGACACTCGCGGCGACGTTCGCTGCGATCAACGCCTTGAGGGAGCTGAAGAGCGCACCGGCGTTCAGTGAGTGCACGAGTCGGCGCCGGGCCTTCGCAGGCTGCTCGAGAGAGCTCGCCAGCGAGCGGCGCGCACGGAAGATCAGGGTCTCGACCGCCGCCTGCGTCAGGCCCAGCTTGGCGGCCACCTCGCGGTACGAGAGACCCTGCCACTCACGGAGCAGAATGGCATGGCGCTGCTGCTCGGTAAGGTCTGCGAGCGCCTCGTCGAGCCCGAAGAGCTCGTCGCCCTGAGTCTCGGGAGCGGCGACGACGTCCTGCACGGCCTGCAGGTCATGCGGCCGCTCGACCCGCGCCCGGCGGTACGAGGAGCGCTGGCGCGTGAGGCAGACGTTGTGCGCGACCTTGAAGAGCCACGCCTGCGCGGCCTCCGGCTCGAACCCGTCCTTGAGCCTCCGGCAAGCGTTCAGGTAGGTCGCCTGCACGGCATCCTCCGCCTCCTCGCGCGAGCCGAGTTGGCGCAGGCAGTAGAGGTAGATCCGGCGATGATGCTCGTTGAAGAGTTCTTCGGCGAGCTGGGGCGCCGCGCTCATCTTCCAAGTCTGGAAGAGGGCTCAGGCGGGGTCGTCCCCCAAAAGGGTCAGGCCACCTCGCGGCACTCGTCGATCAGGATGTCGAACGCCTCTCCGCCCTCCGGTTCGACGGTGCAGGTGTCGGTGAGAACCTGGTAGGAGGTGACGACTCCGCCACCCTGGGGAGTCTCGACGTGCCTGCCGACGCGTGGCGCGCGGTCGCGGAAGCTCTTGTACGTCGGGTGCTCGAACGCGAGACAGCAGCGCAGCCGGCCGCACAGGCCGGTGATGCGGCCGGAGCTCATCGGGAGCTCCTGGTCCTTGGCCATGCGCAGCGTGATCGGCTGCTCGTGCGAGGGGTATTTCCGGCAGCAGTGCTGGTCGCCGCAAAGACCGTGGTCGCCGCACAGGCGGGCGCACTCGCGCGGCCCGACGGAGCGCAGCTCGACACGCCGGTCGAGGCGCCCGCGGAGCTTCTCCTGCAGCACGGTCAGGTCCGGCCGGGTCTCGGCTTGGTAGGAGAAGACGATCCGCGACCCGTCGAAGACGAGCTCCGCGGACACCGGCTTCAGTTCCAGGTCGGAGGCGCGCAGAAGCTCGCGGAGGACCTTCATCGCCCGCTTCGCCTCCACGCGGTTCTTCGCCGCGGTCTCCTGGTCGGCGCTCGTCGCGCGGCGGACGACGCGCTTCAGCGGCTGCGTCGGCGGGGACTCGAGCTCGTAGTTCGCCTGCACGACGCGCCCGAGCTCCTGCCCCCGCGAGGTATGGCAGATCACCTTCGTGTTCCAGGTAAGCTCGAGGCCGTTCGGATCGAACGAGTAGACCTTCCCTCCGGGCGAGAAGACCACGCCGACAGCCGTTGTCATACCGGAAACGCTAGCGCGCGTGGGCCGGGGAGGCGAGCTCGCGCCTGAGCTGCACGAACAGGCCTTCAAGCGCCAGGCCGGTCTGCACCTGGAATTCGAACGATCGCCAGGTGTCGCGCACCGCCTCGGCCGCCCGCTCGGCGGGGAGCGAACGCTCGGAGAGGCCGTCCTCGGCGAGCTCGGGCAGCCGGTCGGAGTTCACCAGCGCTCCCTCCGCCCCCGCCGCGGCGACGACGAGGTCGCGGTACCAGCTGGACAGAATGTCGAGCGCGTCGAGGATCTCCTCGCGCTCCGCCCCTCTGGCCGCGCGGCGAAGGCGCTGCTCGAGCTCGCGCTGGGACTCCTCGCCGGTGGACGCTGCCTCGGCCTCGGCACGAGCCTCGGCTGCGCGGGCCTGCGCGAGCTCCCCGACCTTGCCCGATGCCGCCGCAGGATCGAACGCGGGGTCCCGATAGACGGAGCGCGCGAGCTCGATCAATACCGCCCGCCGCTGCCCCGCCTCCTCGTTCAGGAGCCGGTCCGCCCGGTCGAGCCTCCCGCCCGCGAGCCGCGCGAGCGCGTCGAGCTGCTCGCCGCTCCCCCCGCGCGTCGAGAGGTAGGCCTTCACCGCCCGCTGCGACAGGCGCTTGAAAGGCACGTGCTGGCAGCGCGAGCGGATCGTCGGCGCGAGCGGCCCGAGGTCGTCGGCGACGAGCACGATCACCGCGTAGTCGGGCGGTTCCTCGAGATCCTTGAGCAGCGCATCGGCGGCGTCCTCGTTCATGGTGTGCGCCCCAAAGACGAGGTAAATGCGCCGCGCCGCCTCGAACGGACGCATGTGCAGGTCCCGGCGCAGATCGCGTATCGGATCGATCCGGATCTGGTCGCCAAGCGGTTCGAGCACGTAGAGGTCGGGATGGGCACCGCGGCCGACCCGGTCCGGGTCGCCGAGCAGCGCACCGGCGAATGCGAGGGCAGCCCGCCGCTTCCCCACGCCGCGCGGGCCGTGGAAGAGGTAGGCGTGCGCCGGCCCGTCGGCGAGTGCCGCTCTCAGGAGGCCCTTGGCCTCGTCCTGCTCAGGGAAGGTCTCGAAGGTGTCCATGGATCTGATCGGCGAGAGCATCGGCCTTGGCCGTTCCGTCCAGCACGACGATGCGCTGGGAGAAGATCTCCGCGATCTGGCGATAGGCGCGGTCGACGTCTGCCGCGAACTCGTCTCCTTCGCTTTCGATGCGGTCCGGCGAGGTGCCGCGCCTCATCGCGGCCACGTCGCCCGGGACGACGAGCAGAAAGGTGCGATCGGGCAGGAGGCTGCCCGTGACGGCGAGGTTGACCTCGAGCACGCGCTCGACGCCGAGACCGCGGGCAATGCCCTGGTACGCCAGGGACGAGTCGATGTAGCGGTCGCAGACCACGTCTGCCCCGCCGGCGAGGGCCGGCCTGATCACCTCGTCGACGAGCTGCGCGCGCGCCGCACTGAAGAGCGTCGCCTCGGCCCAGGGTGCGAGCCGGTCGCTATGCAGCAGGAGCTCCCGTATCCGCTCTCCGGCCTCAGTCCCGCCGGGCTCGCGGGTGTCCACGACCTCGCGTCCATCGCCCCGAAGGCGTTGGGTCAGGAGCCGCGCCTGCGTGCTTTTCCCCGAGCCGTCGACGCCTTCGAAGGTTACGAACATGGAAGCGACCCTAGGATATTGCGCTGTGCGGGCGCTCGTAACAGGCGGAGCTGGCTTCATCGGCTCGCATGTCGTGGACGCGCTCGTCGAGCGCGGCGGCGACGTCTGGGTGCTCGACAACCTGGCGAGCGGACGGCGAGAGAACGTCACCGAGGGAGCGAGGCTCGTCGAAGCGGACATTCGCGACTCGGGAGCTGTCGCCGGCGCGTTCGCGGAGGCGAAGCCGGAGACGTGCTTCCATCTGGCGGCACAGGCAGACGTGCGCGTCTCGATCGCGGAGCCTGCCTTCGACGCCGAGGTCAACGTGATCGGCACCGCCAACCTCCTCGAGGCGGCGCGGGAGCACGGGACGAAAGTGGTCTTCTCGTCGACGGGCGGTGCGATCTACGGCGAGTGCGACGAACCGGCCGGCGAGGGCTCGCCGCGGCTGCCGCTCGCGCCCTACGGGACCTCGAAGCTCGCTGGCGAGGAATACCTGGGAACCTGGAGCAGGCTGTACGGCGCCGGCCACGTCGCGCTTCGGTACGGCAACGTCTATGGGCCGAGACAGGACCCGCACGGCGAGGCGGGCGTCGTGGCGATCTTTTTCGGGCGGATAGCGAACGCCCAGGAGCTGCACATCTTCGGAGACGGCCGCCAGACGCGGGACTACGTCTTCGTCGCGGATGTGGTTGCCGCGACGCTGGCGGCAGCCTCGGGGCCCGAAGGCGTCTACAACGTCGGCACCGGGATCGAGACCTCCGTGCTCGAGCTCGCGGAAGGGTGCAAGCGGGCCAGTGGGGTCGAGGCCGAGATCGTCTTCGACCCGCCGCGGTTGGGCGAGCTCTCGCGCAGCGTCCTCGATCCGTCGAAGGCGCAGGCCGCGCTCGGCTGGCGTGCGGAGACGTCCCTCGACGCAGGGCTCGAGGCGACCTGGAATTTCGTGCGGGCGGCGGAAGGAGAGGGCGGAACCGGAGCGAACTAGTCGGCCCCATGGATCATTCGCTCGATCATTCCGTCGAGTACGAGCCCCTTCAGCCCTGGCGCGCCGCCGCGATGATCGCGACGGGAGTCGCCGCAGTCGAGCTCTTCCTCCTTCTCCTCATCGGCTTCGTCCTCGGCGCGAAGGCCTTCTCGGACAAGACCGAGACGGCCACGATCGCGGCCATCAAGCGCGAGGTCCCCCAGGCGGCTCAGACGCAGACGTCGAACGAGCAGAAGCCCGCCGAGTCGTCGCAGAAGAAGGAAGAGCCGAAGATCCTCCCTCGCGGCAAGACCTCGGTCGTGATCCTGAACGGGAACGGCATCCCGGGCGCCGCCGCAGTGAACGCGGACAAGGCGCACTCGCTGCACTACGTCATCACCGCGACCGGAAACGCGCCCAGCACCGACTTCACGCGCTCGCTGGTCATGTTCCGGCCCGGATTCAAGCCGGCGGCCCAGCGGCTCGCGAAGGACATGGGTATCAAGGCGGTGACCCCGCTCGACGGGATCACCAAGGGCGATCTCCAGGGCGCCCAGCTCGCGCTGATCATCGGCGGGTAGTCGGCCTCCACGCGGCTAGGCTAAGGACGTGGCCCAGCCGCTCCTCACACGCGCATGCCGGCGCGAGGCCGTCGAACGGACTCCCGTCTGGTTCATGCGCCAGGCGGGCCGCTCGCTGCCCGAGTACCGCGAGCTTCGCAAGCACCACGACCTCTTCTCGGTCTGCCGCCAGCCGGAGCTCTGCGCCGAGGTGACGCTTCAGCCCGTGCGCGCTCACAACGTCGACGCGGCGGTGATGTTCGCCGACATCATGCTGCCCGTCATCGGGATGGGGATCGACGTCGAGCTCGTCGAGAACGTCGGGCCGGTGATCGCGGATCCCGTGCGGACGAGCGCCGACGTCGAGCGGCTCCACGTTCCCGAGCCCGAGGACGCGGTGCCGTTCATCCTCGAGGCGGTGCGGCTCGTGCGCGCCGAGCTTCCCGCCGAGAAGGCCGTGATCGGCTTCGCCGGCGGGCCGTTCACCGTGGCCGGCTACCTCATCGAAGGCAAGCCGACGCGGGAGTTCGTCCAGACCAAACGGTGCATGTACGGGCAGCCGGAGGTGTGGCACGCGCTCATGGACAAGCTCGCCGACACATTTGTGGCGTACCTGCGCGCGAAGGTCGCGGCGGGTGCCGACGTCATCCAGCTCTTCGACTCGTGGGTCGGGACCCTGTCGGCCGAGGATTACCAGGAGTTCGTCGCGCCCTATTCGGCGCGGGTCCTGGCGGCGGTCGACGTGCCGACGATCCACTTCGGAACCGGGACGACGCATCTTCTCCCGGCAATGAAGGAGGCGGGCGGCGACGTCGTCGGACTCGACTGGCGGATCCCGATCGAGCGCGGGTGGGAAATCGTGGGCGCGGATCGCGGAGTTCAGGGCAACCTGGATCCGGCCCTTCTGCTGGGCCCGTTCGAGCGAGTCGCCGCGGCGGCGAACCGGATCCTGGACGCTGTCTCCGGGCGCCGCGGGCACATCTTCAACCTCGGACACGGGGTTCTGCCGGACACGGACCCGGCGGATCTGGCGCGCCTGGTCGAGCTCGTCCACGCCCGGACCTCCGTCGAGATGTGGGCATGACCTTGGGACCGGCTATTCATGGGGCCACCCCGGTCCACCACCCGCTTTCCAGCCTAGCCCTGAAACCCGCCCCCATGGGAGACGGAAAGGGCCGAAAGTGAAAACAGCCGTCGTGCTCATGGCCTACGGCAGCCCGGCACGGCCCGAGGACATCCCCGCCTACTTCGAGGACATCCGCGGCGGGCGCCCCGTACGCCCCGAGGCTGTCGCCGAGCTCACCGAGCGCTACCGCCGCATCGGCGGCTCGTCCCCGCTGAACGAGATCACGGAGCGCCAGCGCATCGCGCTCGAGCATGAGCTCGGCGCGCCCGTCTACGTCGGCATGAAGCACTGGACACCGCGCATCGCGGAAGCGGCCGACCAGGCGCTCGCTGACGGCGCCGAGCGAATCGTCGGGCTCGTTCTCGCACCGCACTACTCGAGCATCTCGATCGGGGGCTACCGCGACCGCCTCGCCGAAGCCGTCGGCGACCGTGCGGAGCTCGTGATGATCGAGAGCTGGCACGATCACCGCCCCCTCATCGATCTCCTCGCCGAGCGGATCGGCGGCACCGACGCCCACGTCGTCTTTACCGCGCACAGCCTCCCCGAGCGCATCCTCGCCGAGGGCGATCCCTACAAGGATCAGCTGCTCCAGACCTCGCGCCTGGTCGCCGAGCGCGCGGGAGTCGAGACCTGGTCGTTCGCCTTCCAGAGCGCGAGCCCGACCGGAGAGCCCTGGCTCGGCCCGGACATCCTCGAGGAGCTCGAACGCCTGCATGCGGAAGGCGTCCGCAAGATCCTCGTCGCGCCGGTCGGGTTCGTTTCCGACCACCTGGAGATCCTCTGGGACATCGACGTGGAAGCGCGCGAGAAAGCAGCGGAGCTCGGCCTCGAGCTCGACCGGATCGAATCCCTGAACGATTCGCCTGAGTTCGCACGGGCACTCGCGGTCCTGGTCGAGCAGGTCTTGGACGCGTCGGCGCGAATCGAGGTTCCGTGAGCACGCGCAGCTGCGGTGACTGGCCGGCCCTGCTGGAGATCTCGCCCGACCTCCACTTCAAGCACTACACGATCGCCGAGGCGCGGCTCCCCGCCGAGGTCCTCGTCAACCTCGCGGACGTGCCGCGCGAGGCACTCACCCTCTGCGCCGACCTCGACCACAACGTCTACAACGGCGCGCACACCGACCCGCGCGTCGCCGCGGCATTGCAGGACACCTACTGGTACGAGCTCGACGAGTGGTCGAAGTCGGGTCCCCGGACGTAACATCGCGTCATGGGAAAGGGCTACGCCGAGGGACCGGCCGCCGAGGAGCGCTATGAAGCGCTCGAGCGCGGTGAGCCGACCGGCCTAGAGCCCGAGGAGTTCGACCGGCCCGCCATCTTCGGGTCTACGCCCGAGAACGAGGCGCGCCACTTCATCGGCTGGGCCGACGAGGTCGACCGCGACGAGCTGTTCGAGAGCGGCAAGGCCTGGGGCCTCACGGTCGTTCGGCAGCGGACGACCGCCTAGACCTTCGTACACCAGTAGACGCCGGTTCGATAGGGCAGCTCGAAGGTCGAGCGCCCCTTCGTCTCGGGATGTGTGGCGAGCAGCGTCCGCACCTGGTCGACGACCCGCGCGAACTCGGCCGGCGGCAGTGCCGCGATGAAACTCACCGAGGTCACACGGGCGACCACCGCGGCGAAGTCCGCCTCGTGCACGAACGAGAAGCGCGCGCGCTGAAGCGGAGTGAAGAGCTTGGTGCGATCGAACGCGTCCTTCCAGGCACCGCTCGCCACCCGCGGCGCGGCGCCGCGGTATGCCTCCATGATCCCGCCGAGCTTCTCGATCCAGTCGACAGACTCGTCCTTCACGTTCCAGATGAGCCCGAGCCGTCCGGCCGGCCGAAGCACGCGGTGGATCTCGGCGAGCGCCGCGTCGCCGTCGAACCAGTGGAAGGCCTGACCGACGGTGACCGCGTCTACGGAACCGTCCGGAAGCGGGATCGCCTCTGCGGTGCCTGCGACGGCCTCGACGTCGGGCAGCGCCTTCGAGAGCGCGGTGCGCATCGCCTCTACAGGCTCGACCGCGATGACGAAAGCACCGGTCGGGACGAGGAGGCGCGTCAGCTTGCCCGTTCCCGCCGCGAGGTCCAGCACGCGCTTGCCGTCCTCGATTCCGAGCTCGGCGACGAGCCGCTCGATCGCCTCGGGCGGATACGACGGCCTGCCGATCTCGTACGGCCTCGGCGCGTGCTCGAAGCCGCGCGCGGCCTCATGAATGGTGCCTGCTCGCGAGCTCATTCGGACAGGCTAGCGTCCCGCCGCGCGAGCGCCAGGCCGGTCAGGATCTCGCGCACGATGCGATCGGCTGCAAGCGCGGTGATGTCCGCCGAGCCGACCGCAGTCGGGATCACCTCGACGACGTCGGCGCCGACAAGCTCGACGCGCGACGCGATCTCGCGGCACGCCCAGAGAAGATCGCCGGTCGTCATCCCTCCGGGCTCCGGCGTACCGGTCCCGGGCGCGAAGGCCGGATCGAGCACGTCGATGTCGACGGTGAGGAAGACAGGGCCGCTCCCGAGCCCCCCGAGCGCGTCCTCGACGACAGCACTGATCCCGCGGTCGCGAACGTCGTGCATGAAAAAGCTCGTGATCCCGCGCTCGCGCTGCCAGGAGAACTCCTTCTCTCCCGGCCAGTAACCGCGCAGACCGATCTGCACGTAGCGGCCAGGATCGACCAGGCCCTCCTCGACGAGCTTGTACATCGGCGTCCCGTGTGACAGCTCGACGCCGAAGACCTCCGTCCCGGTATCCGTGTGCGTGTCGAAATGGACGAGCCCGACCGCGCCGTCACCTGCGCAGGCGCGAACGTCGGGCTCCGTGATCGAGTGGTCGCCACCGAGGATGACCGGGAGCACGCCGGCGGCTACGACCTGGGCGACGGTCTCCTCGATCGCCTTGTGGGAAGAGACCGCGTCGGCCGGCAAGACGG
>DATEOR010000059.1:0-12006 GCA_035273885.1 Gaiellaceae bacterium | reverse complement strand
CTCCTGGATCTCGTCTGCGGAGACGACATCGTCCTCGCGCGGCCGCAGAACGAGCTCGGCAGGCTCGATGTGCTCTTCGCCGGCGCGGAGCGGGCCGAGCCAGTCGTCCAGCCCTCCGCGCAGGACTGCGACGTCGTCGTGCCCGAAGTGGCGCAGGAGCCACCAGAGCCGCGCGGCACCGCCGTTCATGCCCTGGTCGTAGGCCACCACGAGCGTGTCAGCGCCGATACCTGCCGCTCGGGCCGCGCGCGCGAAGTCATCCGGCCGCGGCAGCGGATGTCGTCCTCCCTCCGCCCCGCCCGGCGGCGCCGAGAGGTCGGTCTCGACGTCCAGGAAGGACGCGCCCGGGATGTGCCCGGCCAGATAGAGCTCGCGCCCGGCCTCAGGATGGCCGAGCTGCCACCGGCAGTCCACGAATTGCACCCTCATGTCTCTGGACGCCATTCTCTCGCGCCGAGCAAAGCTCGCCGCGCCGAATGGCTGACGCGCCTCAGAGACCTGAGGAACCGCATGGTGCGGGAGACTAGTTGTCGACGAGCTTGTAGACCGAGCCGCCCAGTGCGACCGCGTAGAGATTGCCGTTCGAGCTCTCCCCGAACGACACGATCCCGGGAACCTCGAAGCCGAGTGTCTTCCGGTTGCGGAGGGTTCGCGCGTCTGCGGTCTTGACCCAGTCGGCGGAGCCGTCGGCGAAGAAGTACCGCCCGCGCTGGGAGGGCATGTTGGCGCCGCGGAAGACGTAGCCGCCGATCACGATGCGGCCCGCCGAGTGCGGGTAGTCGAACTTCGGGTCAATCAGCTCCCCGGTGGAGTTGAGCTGATCCGCATCCGCGCAGGTTCCGTCGAGGTCTCCCTCGTGGAGGTTCCAGCCGTAGTTCTCGGGCACGCCGCCGACCTTCGAAGCGTCGAGGACGTCGACCTCCTCGCGGCTGTCCTGCCCGACGTCCCCGATGTAGAGATCGCCGTTCTTGCGGTCGAACGACCAGCGCCACGGGTTTCGGAGGCCGTAACCGACGATCTTCCAGCCGTTCGAGTCCTTCCGCAGGAGCTTGCCGAGCTTCGAGCTCAGCTTCTGCGCGTTGTGGTGGAAGTCGCAACCCCCGCCGCCGTCGCCGGTGGAAAGGTAGAGGTGCCCGGCGTGGTACTGGAGGGTGCCTCCGTTGTGGTTCGCGTCTCCCGGGTGCGGAGCCCGGAACACGGTATGCCCGGACCCGGAAACCACATGGCCGCCACCGCTGTTGAGCGTGTAGCGGACGACCCTCAGATTTCCGTCGTTGTTCGTGAAGTAGACCCACATCCTGCGGCCGGGCCCGAAAGCCGCCGACAGGAGGCCGCGCTCGCCGCCGTCGAAGTCGACGCGGCTCTGGATGTCGAGAACGACGTTGCGGTGCCCGCCCTGCTGGCGCCGGACGACTCGGCCCGCCTGCTCGACGACGTAGATCGTCGAGCCCGGGGCCCAGGACGGCGCCACGACCTGAACCGGCCGGTCGAAGTTCGCGACGGGTCGCTTCTTGACGGCTGCATCGGCAGCGGCCGGGAGCACGACCACGAGCACGACGACCAAGACCCCTAGGACTGAGCGGCGCATCCGGGTCACAGGGTAGCGCCTTGCCCAGCGGCCGCTTCCCCCTTCTTGGCGAAGTAGCGCACGAGCCCGGCGTACGACTGCCAGAGCGGCCCCGCCTGCGTGTATGCAGCAGCGGTCTCCCGATCCGTCGCGGACTCGAGCTCCTCCTCGACGGCGTGGACGAACTCCTCCTCGCTCGCCCCGCCGCGAACCCGCTCCGACCAGGTGCGCAGGCGCTCCCGCGTGCGCTCGATGTGGCCGGCCGGCTCCTCCACCACGCCGAAGTGCGGGAGGCAGAGTCGTTCGGGCCTGCGCTCGGCGATCGAGTCGAGCGAACGCTCCCAGGCTTCGAGGTCGACGTCCGGAGGAGGGCACACGGGCGCGATCAGGGTCGAAGGGGCGATGACGACGCCGGTGACGTCGCCCGAGTAGCACGTCCCGCCCTGCGAGAGGTACGAGACGTGATGCGAGGCGTGCCCCGGCGTCGGCCAGGCCTCGAGCCCGAGGACCTCGCTGCCCACCACGTGGACGTTCTCCTCGGGGAGGGGAACGAGCTCGCCCCAGAGCCGGTCGAAGTCGTCCTCGTAGAGCCTGCGCGCGCTTGCCTCCAGACGGGATGGATCGACGAGATGCGGCGCTCCGATCTCGCTCACGTACACCTGGAGCTCGGGATTCCGGCGCACGAGCGCTCCCGCCGCCCCCGCATGGTCGAGGTGGATGTGCGTCAGCAGGAGGTGGCGGAGGTCTTCGACCACGAGCCCCTGCCCGGCGAGGCCGGCTTCGAGCCCTTCCAGACAGCTCGTCGGCCCGCAGTCGACCAGGGCCGGCTCGTCGCCCGCAAGGAGATAGGACGCTATGACCCGCGAGCGACCGAGGTGCTGCAGGTCGATCAGAACCGGCGCCAAGCTAGTTGACGGTGAGGGTGCCCTCCATCCCGGCAGCCCGGTGGCCGTCGACGGAGCAGAAGAACGTGTACGTCCCCGGCTCGAGATCGATGGTCGTGCTCGTGCTCGAGTTCGTGATCTGGTCGGTGCCGCCACTCGCGCCGTTTCCTTCGATCATGACGTCGTGCGGAAGCGAGGACATGTTCGTGAAGTCGATCGTGATCGAGCCCGCGGCGGCGGACACGTCGGTCTGTTCGAACTTCAGGGCTCCGCTCGGGTCGGCCGAGATCTTCACGGTCGAGCCTCCGCCCCCTCCACCGCCGCCGCTCGTCGAGGCCGGGGTGGTCGAGGAGGAGCTGCTTCCGCCACCGCACGCGGAGAGGGCGAGAACGGAAGCTGCGAGGACGAGCAGGAGCGGCAATGCGCGTCTTGTCATGGGATCCCTCCTTCGGGTCGGTTCACTCTACCTACGCGGAAAATCACGAAGTAGATGGCAATGGCTCCGAACAGGATGCCCAGCCAGGCCGCGCTCAACTCCGGCCGGATGACGCTCGGAAGCTTGGAGCCGGACGTACCGCGCTTGACGATCTGCTCGTTCCAGCCGTCCTGGAGCGCATTCGCCAGGCCGTAGGTGAGGAGCAGCGCGATGTAGGCCGCGAGTGCGGTCCCTTCGCCTTTGCGCGGCATGCGGGAGGGCACGCGGGAGAGCAGGAGCGCGCCCAGCGCCAGGAGGATTCCGTCGAGCCCGTGGTGATGTCCCAGGTGGACGGCGTGAAGAGACGGCTCGCCTCCGAGCGACGGCTTGACCTGCTCGGCGATGAACGGAGCGCCGATCACCGGCGCGTCGTCGACGTAGAAGCCGACCTCGGCCCAGATCCAGGGAAGGGCCGCGACGACGAGCACGACGGCGAGCCCGATCCTTGCGAGGTCCCACCCGTTGGACGGCTGCGACTCGCCGAGGCCGCCGCGCGCGAGGGCAGCGGCCGTCAGCGCGAGAGCGATCAGCGCTCCGATGCCCGCGAGTGCGTTCACGGGCCTGGCGTCGAGGTCGCCCTGGTCGATCACGCCGGGTAACGCCACGGTGGCGCAGAGAATCGTCGCGAGGACTCCCGCGGCGACCGCGAGGCGGGTGCGGAGGCGTGCGACGGCGATCCACGCGATCGGAATCGCTATGAGCGCGACCGGGAACCCCGCGAAGACGAGCGCGCGCCCGCCGCCGGCTTCCAGTCCGTCGCCGCTCGTGTGGTAGAGCGATTCGTGCGGGAGGCGCGTGTACGTCACGAGAATCACCAGCGCGAAGAGCGCGAAGAGGGACCAGACCCCAATCGCCTCGGAAAGGCCTGGCCGGCGCCCTTGCTCCATTTCGCGCCGAGCCTAGACTAGCCAGGCCATGTCTGCTTCCTCGTGCGCGGCCTGCGGGTTCGCCAACCCCGCGGGCGCGCTCTTCTGCGGGAACTGCGGCAGCGCACTCGGGAGGCCGTGTCCCTCCTGCGGCACCGTCGTTCCCCCAGAACTCGCCTTCTGCACCTCCTGCGGAGCCGCCCTTGAGGAAGAAGAACGCGTCGCAGCCGAGGAGCGCAAGGTGGTCACGGCGGTCTTCGTCGACCTCGTCGGCTTCACAGGGCGCTCCGAGCGGCTCGACCCCGAGGACGTCCGCGGATTCCTCGCCCCGTACCATGCCCGCGCGAAAGCCGAGCTCGAGCGCTTCGGCGGAACCGTGGAGAAGTTCATCGGTGACGCAGTGGTCGCGGTCTTCGGGGCGCCGGTCGCACACGAGGACGACCCCGAGCGCGCGGTTCGCGCCGCCCTTGCCGTACGCGACGCGATCTCGGAGCTGAACGCGGAAAACCCCGCCCTGGGCCTTTCCCTTCGCATTGGCGCAGCGACGGGGGAAGCGCTCGTCAACCTCGCCGCCCGCCCCGAGCAAGGCGAGCAGCTCGCAGCGGGCGACGTCCTCAACACGGCCTCACGTCTGCAGAGCGCTGCGCCCGCCGACGGGATCCTCGTCGATGAGGCAACGCGACGCGCCACTGACCACTCCATCGAATACCGCGATGCGGACGCCGTGCAGGCAAAGGGGAAATCCGAGCCTGTGCCCGTCTGGGAGCCGGTCGTGCCGAAGGCGCGCCTCGGCGTCGACATCGCGTTCCGCGGCGGTGCGCCGCTCGTCGGCCGAGGAGACGAGCTCAACGCGCTTCTCGACGCGGTTTCCCGCGCGCAGCGCGACCGAACGCCGCAGCTCGTCACGCTGGTCGGCGTCCCCGGGATCGGCAAGAGCCGCCTGGTGTGGGAGCTCTTCTCCGCGCTCGACTCCGACCCGGCCCAGTACGTCACGTGGAGACAGGGGCGCTCCCTTCCCTACGGCGACGGCGTCGCCTTCTGGGCGCTCGGCGAGATGACGAAGGCGCAGGCAGGGATCCTGGAGAGCGACGACGCCGAGGCCGCCGAGGCCAAGCTTCGGGCGGCGGTCGAGCACGTGATCGAGGAGAGCGAGGAGGCCGGCTGGGTCGAGAGTCACCTTCGACCGCTTGCCGGTCTCGGCGCAGGAGCCGAAACCGGGGGCGACCACGCGGCCGAGGCACTTGCGGCCTGGCGGCGGTTCTTCGAGGCCCTGGCCGAGCAACGTCCGCTCATTCTCGTGTTCGAGGACCTGCACTGGGCCGACGAGGGGCTGCTCGACTTCGTCGACCAGATGGCCGAATGGATGACCGACGTCCCGCTCCTGATCCTGTGCACGGCCCGGCCGGAGCTCCTCGACCGGCGCGCCGGCTGGGGGGGCGGCAAGCGCAACGCGACCACGATCTCCCTGGCGCCGCTTTCGCAGGACGACACCGCCGCGCTCGTCTCGTCCCTGCTCGACGGCCGGCTGCAGGCCGAACGCCGGAGCGAGCTTCTGACCCGTGCCGGCGGAAACCCGCTCTACGCGGAAGAGTTCGTGCGCATGCTCGCCCAGGCGGAGGAAGAGCTACCGCTTCCGGAATCCGTCCAGGGCATCATCGCGGCCCGGCTCGACACCTTGCCGCCGGACGAGAAGGGCCTCATCCAGGCCGCGGCGATCGTCGGCAAGGTGTTCTGGCCCGGGGCGGTCGGCGACATGCTGGCCCTGTCGCAACGTGAGGTCGAGCAGGCAATCCACGCGCTCGAGCGCAAGGAGTTCGTCCGGCGCGAGCGCCGCACCTCGGTCGCGGGCGAAACCGCGTACGTCTTCCGCCACGTGCTCGTCCGCGACGTCGCCTACAGCCAGATTCCCCGGAAGCGGCGGGCGGAGATGCACAGGCTCGCGGCGAGCTGGATCGAGGCCCTCGCGGGCGATCGGCCCGAGGACCTCGCAGACATGGTCGCCTACCACTACCTCAGCACGCTCGACCTCGACCGCCGCTCCGGCCGCGAGGATCCGGATCTGGCCACCAGGACGCGGACGGCGCTCGTCGAGGCCGGCGACCGGTCGTTCGCCCTCAACGCATTCTCGGCCGCCGCACGCTTCTACGAGCAGGCCCTCGAACTTTGGCCCGAGGGGGATCCTGGCCGGGCGTTCATACTCGTCTCCCTCGGCAAGGCGCTCTTCCACGGCGAGCGAGGTGGCAAGGATGCACTCCGCCAAGCCGCGGACGCCTTCACCGAGAGGGGCGACCGGGAGCACGCTGCGATGGCGCTCGTCGCGCTCGCCGACGTCCTCCACTTCACGGAAGGCCGAACCCACGACGCGGCCGAAACCGTTGACCGGGCCGTGTCGCTGCTCGCGGACAGCCCTCCCTCGCCGGCGAAGGCAGCCGCGCTGGCGAACCAGGCTCGCTTCTACGGGATCGCCGACGAGATGGACGAGGCGAGCCGGCTCGCCGAGGAAGCGCTCGAGCTCGCGGTGGCGCTCGGCCTCGAGGAGCTGCAGGCGCACGCCCTGAACACACGTGGAATCGCGCGATCCCTGAGCGGCGATCTCAGGGGAATCGAAGACCTGGAGCAAAGCATGGCGATCGCGCCGAGACATTCATTCGAGCTCATGCGGGCCATGAACAACCTCTCGGCGATCTACATCGGGCTCGGCGACCTGGAGCGGGGCTACGACCTCGTCGAGCGCTCGCTCGAGGAGGCACGGCGGCTCGGGCATGCAATTGGGATCGCCTGGGGGGAGACCCAGCTGCTCGACCGCCTCTACTGGCAGGGCGACTGGGACGAGCTGATGAAGCGCTCCGATGCGCTGCTCGCCGAGACGTCGGACGCGCTGAACGCCACCGATGCCTACCTTCTTCGCGCGCGCGTGCATCTGGGCAGGGATTCGCTGGCGAATGCCCTCGAAAGCTCGGCGACGGCGTTTGAGCTCGGCGAGAAGCAGGGCGATCCGCAGGTGCGGTTCCCGGCGATCACGACGCGGGCGAACATCGTTCACGCGTCCGGTGACCCGCCGGCCGCTTCAGCTCTCGTGGATGAGCTTCTCGCGGCCTGGCGAGAGAATCCGGTCTCTCCCGCGGGCCCGTGGATCGTCGAGTTTTCGGCGCTCCTCGACGCGCTCGGCCGAGGCAACGAGCTTCGCGGGGCAACCCAGCACGTGCGAATGCGGGCGATCTGGCTCGAAGGCGCCCAGGCATTCGTCGACGGGGACGTAACGGGCGCGGCCGAGACCTACGACAGGATCGGCGCACGCGCAGACGCCGCCGTCACGCGATTGGCCGCTGCGGAGAAGCTCCTCGCGGAAGGCCGCCGCGAGGAGGCAGAGGCGCAGCTGGAACTCGCGCTCGCGTTCTTCCGGGCCGCGGGCGCCGAGCGCTACATTCGCGAGGCCGAGGCCCTCCTCGCGGTCAGCTAGTCGTCGTCGCGGTCGAGGTCGTCGTCCTCGAGCAGCAGGATCGCCGCAGGATCGGGCTGCTCGTCGCAAATCGTGACCGCGAACTTCGCATTTCCGTGCTTGCTCTTGAACTTCGCGATGACCTTCTCACCCGGTTTCATGGGGTGAGGATCGGGGTTGAGCGGGCGAAACCAGTGCGGGGGCACCGCAGACCTCCTTTTTGGACCCCTAGGCGCCCCCGATCATCCTCCAACCGGACGGCCGGGGCAACTGAGCCTAATCCCCCTTTCCAGGGAGGGGGACGGCGCCGAAAGCCGCAAGAATTGAGGTTTAGCAGCTTTCGGGAAGGATGCCGCGGCCAATGGGAGTACTGCGAGAAAACGTCGCACGAGACGATGCGTCCATGACGCCTCCCACCCGCCCTGCGCTGACACGAGTCGACACGCTGGTCGACTCCTACCGCCGCCTCGCGGACGTCTTCCACGTCGTCCTCTCCGAGCAGCAGCTCGACGCCGTGCTCGAGCGAATCGCCGACACACTCGGCGACCTCATCCCCTTCGACGCCTTCACGATCTACCAGGCCGACGAGGCTCGGCGGGTACTCATCCCCCTCATGTCGAGAGACAAGTGGGCGGACGAGATCATGGGCGACCAGCCGATCTACGGCGAAGGCATCACGGGCTGGGTCGTCGAGAACAGGGAGCCGCAGCTCGTGAACAACGCGCATCTCGACCCGCGGGTGAAGGTCGTGCCCGGGACTCCCCCGGATGAGCCCGAAGCCCTCATCTCCGTCCCGCTCGTCGCGCGCGGCACGGTCAAGGGCGCTCTCAACGTCTATCGCCTCGGAGACGACGCAGCGTTTATGGAAGAGGAGTTCGACCTGGCGCAGCGGTTCGGCGACGCGGCCGCGCTCGCCCTCGACAACGCGCAGGTCCGCGCGGGCCTCGAGCTCGAGGCGCAGACCGACTCCCTTACCGGGCTCTACAACCACCGTTACTTCCACGACCGCCTGCGCGCCGAGCTGAACCGGATCAGCCGTGCGCACGACTCGATCGCCGTGCTCATGCTCGACATCGACGACTTCAAGCGCGTCAACGACATCTACGGCCACGGGACGGGCGACCAGGTGCTTGTCGCGCTCGCCGACATCCTGCGCCAGACCGTGCGCGCTTCCGACGTCGTCTGCCGCCTCGGCGGTGAGGAGTTCGGCGTGATCATGGCTTCCTGCGACGCCGGCGACGCGATGGGCCTCGCCGCGAGGCTGACCGAGCGCATGCTCACCGAGGAGTTCGAGCAGGCGGGCCGGCTCACGCTCTCCATCGGCATCGCCCAGGGTCCCGAGCACGCGATGAACCCGCGCGAGCTCGTCGCCTGCGCCGAGTCCGCGATGATGGCCGCCAAGGCACGCGGCAAGAACCAGAGCGTCCTCTTCGACGACTCGGCCACGGAGCGCCCCGGCGCGAACGGGCGCGAAGACGTTCGCTCGATCGCACATCTGAAGATGCTGCAGAGCCTCGCGGGCCGCCTCAACCGACTGAACGACGTGCGGCAGATCGGCTCGGTGATCGTGAACGAGCTCCGCGGACTGATCGACTACCACAACTGTCGCGTGTATCTCGCCGACGGCACCACCCTCTTCCCGATCGCCTTCAAGGGCACCCTCGGCCAGTACACGGAGGAGAGCGCCGAGGACCTCACCTGCGAGTTCGGCGAGGGCTTCACCGGCTGGGTGGCAGAGACCGGCCGTCCCCTCCTCCTCGCAAACGCGATGGACTGCGAGTTCGCGGTCACGATTCCCAACACCGAAGACATCGACGAATCCGTCGTCGCCGTCCCGCTCAAGTACGGCTCACGCGTCAGCGGCGTGGTGGTCATCTCCAAGCTCGGAGTTGCCCAGTTCGACGAGGACGACGTCCGGCTCCTCGAAGTGCTCGCCGGCCACGCTTCCGTCGCGCTCGAGAACGCGCGCCTCTACGAGGCAGAGCGCAAGGAAGCAGAGATCGCGAAGGAATCACTCTGGATCGCGAACGCCCTCCTCGACTTCAGCCGCGAGGTCACGACCGTCGACGGCATGGACGACGTCCTCGCTCGGATCGTCGAGCTCACCGCGCGCTCCCTCGGCGCGCCGCGCGTCTCCGTGTGGCTCGAGGAGATCTCCGGCGGCGACCTCACGCCGCGCGCCTTCTGGGGCTACGACGACGAGATCCGCGCGCAGACCGAGCGCCTCAGCTACCCGAACGCTGTCACGAGCACCTTCCTGTCGGCGTCCGAGCCTTTCACGATGGGCCCGGACCAGCTGCAGGCGATCGACGGCGTCCCCGAGCCCGACGCGAGCTACGCGGTCGCGCCGCTCCACTTCGAAGGCGAGCGCTGCGGCTGCATCGTCGCCATGGACACGCAGGGCTTCACCCCCCGCACGATGCGTCTCTTCGCCGGCCTCGCCCACCAGGCGCGGCTCGCGATCCAAAACGCCGGCGCCTACGACAACCTCGAGGAAACCTTCTTCTCCACGGTCGAGGCTCTCGCGAATGCCCTCGAGGCGAACGACGAGTACACGTCGTCCCACGCCCGCTGGATCACCGACATGGCCCTCGAGGTCGGCCGCGAGCTCGGCCTCGACGCTGCTGCGCTCAAGCGCCTCGAGCTCGGCGCCCTCTTCCACGACATCGGCAAGATCGGCATCCCGTCGACGATCCTCCTGAAGCCGGGCCCGCTGACGAAGCGGGAGCGCACGATCATGGAGACGCATCCCGAGCTCGGCGAGCGGATCCTCGCCCCGATCGCCCGCCTCGAGGACGTCCGCCCGATCGTGCGCCACTGCCACGAGCGCTGGGACGGCAAGGGGTATCCCGACACGCTCGCCGCGGAGGACATCCCCGTCGAGTCGCGGGTCATCTTCGTGTGCGACGCCTTCCATGCGATGACGACCGATCGCCCGTACCGGAAGGCGATGTCCTTCGAGGACGCCTGCAAGGAGCTCGAAGGCGGAGCCGGCACCCAGTTCGACCCCGAGGTCGTGGCCGCGTTCATGCGCCTCGCCCCGGCTGCGCTCCAAGCTCACCCCCTCTAGCAGCGCCCCTCCGGGCAGCAAGCGCCATCACCTCCGGCTGCTGCAAAGGCTCAGCGGCCGGCGTCCTCGGTCGTCCGCGTATGCCCATACGCGGGCTCCCTGCGTCCTGGCCCGCGGCGCTTTTCGCGTGCCGGAGGCGGGGCCTCGCCGCCCGAAGGGACGCATTAGGATCGGCGGCGTGTCCGAGCCGCTGAACGCCTGGGACTACGAGCGCCTCGCCGAGGAGAAGGTCGACCCGGGCCCGTGGGGCTACTTCGTCGGCGGCGCGGGAGACGAGCGCACGCTCGCCGAGAACGTGGCGGCGTTCCGCCGGTGGCATCTACGGCCGCGCATGCTGGTCGACGTGGCGTCGGTCACCACGGCGACGACCGTTCTCGGGAGCGGGATCTCGATGCCGGTTCTCGTCGCGCCCACGGCGTTCCAATACCTTGCGCATCCGGACGGCGACCTCGCGATGGCACGAGGAACGGCGGCAACCGGAACGATCATGTGCCTCTCGACGCTCGGAGGCGCGTCCCCGGCCCAGCTCGCCGAAGCGGCGCCCGGCGCGCGCCGGTGGTTCCAGCTCTACTGGTCGCGCGACCGCGGCTTCACCCGGGCACTTGTCGAGGCGGCGGCGGATGCAGCCTTCGAGGCGATCGTGCTCACAGTCGACCTCCCCGCGGCTGGACGGAGAGAGCGGGATGTGCGCGCCGCTTTCGAGATTCCCGGCGACCTTCCGCTCCCCAATCTCTCCGAGCATCTCGGCCGCGGCGACTTTCACGCCACCCTGAGCGAGGTCGTCGACCCGTCGGTGACCTGGCGCGACCTGGAATGGCTCCGCTCCGTCTCGACGCTCCCGATTCTCGTCAAGGGAATCCTCACGGAAGAGGACGCGAAGCTCGCCTGCGAGCACGGTGTCGACGGCGTCATCGTCTCCAACCACGGCGGCCGCCAGCTCGACGGCGCGCCGGCGAGCCTCGACGCCCTGCCCGAGGTGGTGGAGGCCGTCGCGGGGCGCTGTCTGGTCCTCATGGACGGCGGCGTGCGCCGGGGCACGGATGTGGTCACCGCGCTCGCACTCGGCGCCGAGGCGGTGCTTGTCGGCAGGCCCGCGCTCTGGGGACTCGCCGTCGGCGGTGAGGATGGCGTTCGCGGCCTCCTCGAGCTCCTGCGCGCGGAGGTCGAGCTGGCCCTGCGGCTCCTCGGCTGCGCGACGCCAAGCGCAGTCACCCGGGCGCACGTCGGCCGGAACCCGGCCTAGCTCACCGAGAGAGTGACGTTGCCGACCGCGTTCGACGTCGGGTCGACGAAGATCGAATAGGCGCCCGTCGCGGGCAGCGAGAATGAGATCGTCTTCCCGCTCGTCCCGAAGTTCGCCGGCGAGACGAGCGTGGTGCCGTCCGGCCGGAGCACGGATACCTTGGCCGAGCTGCAGCACGACGTCCCGATCGTCACGGCGGTGAGCCGAAGTGTCACCGTGCGGCCCGCGGTCCCCGAGAACGTTCTCCAGCCGTTGAGGCCCGGGACGTCGAGCACGAGCGTGGACGCCGGCCCGCCGAGCACGAGCGTGCCGGTCGGATCGTCGGGCACGTCGTAGAGCGTCAGCGTGACAGAGCCGACCGCGTTCGACTGCGGATCGACGAGGATGCGGTAGGAGCCCGTCTGCGGCAGCGTGCGCGTGTCGATGAAGCCGCCGCTCGTGCCGAAGCTCGAGGCGGAGAGG
>DATEOR010000058.1:0-14886 GCA_035273885.1 Gaiellaceae bacterium | reverse complement strand
CGCCAGCTGAGGCATCGTGATGCCGAGATCGTCCGCGACCGGCCGGAGGTTCTGCACGGCCTCGAGTACGTCGTCGCGCATGAAGCGGGACATCATGTCCTGGTCGCCCGGAGTCGCGGCGCGGGTTCCTTCGGGCGGCTGTTCGCCCGGCTTGTACTTCCCCGCGAGGACGCCCTGGGCCAGCGGCGACCACACGACCTGCCCGATGCCGAAGCGCTTGGAGACCGGGAGCACGTCTTCCTCGATCTTGCGCTGCAGCATCGAGTACTCCGGCTGGTTCGAGGCGAGCGGGTCGAGATTGAGCTCGGCCTGGATCCGCCGCGCCTCCTCGATCCTCTGCGCCGACCACTCGGAGACGCCGACGTAGAGCACCTTGCCCTGGGTGACGAGGTCGTCGAGCGCTCGCAGAGTCTCCTCGAGCGGCGTGTCGGCGTCGGCGCGATGGCACTGGTAGAGGTCGACGTAGTCGGTGCGGAGCCGCTTCAGGGAAGCGTGGCACTGCTCCATGATGTGCTTCCGCGAGAGGCCGCGGTCGTTCGGGCCGTCCCCCATCGGGAAGTAGACCTTCGTGGCGAGGAAGTAGTCGTCGCGCGGGATGCCCTTGAGCGCGCGGCCCGTCACCTCCTCCGCGGCACCTCGCCGGTAGACGTTCGCCGTGTCGAAGAAGTTGACGCCGAGCTCGAAGGCGCGGTGGATGCAGGCGGTGGCCTTCTCGTCCTCGACGGAACCCCCGTAGGTGAGCCACGAGCCGAGGGAGATCTCCGAGACCTTGACTCCGAAGTCGCCGAGCTTGCGGTAGCGCATGCCCGGAGGTCTACCAGAAGCAAGGCGAGGCTAACCCTCCAGTCGGGACGGCCGGATTCGAACCGGCGGCCTCCTGCTCCCAAAGCAGGCGCGCTACCAGGCTGCGCCACGTCCCGCGCCTCCAAAGTGTAGAGCGCCTGCCGCCCGGATAACCTCAGCCGCCGTGGTCGACGCCCCCCTCAACGTCCCCGAGCTCTCCGAGGAGCCCACCGCGCACCGCCGCCCCGCGCTCGGATATGCGCTCGTGCTGGCGGCGATCGCGCTCTGGTCCGTGAACGCGACGATGGCGAAGATCGTCGTCGACTCCGGCGGGCTTTCCGCGCTCCGGCTCGCCGAGGTGCGTGGGACCGGCGCCGCGATCCTCCTCTTCGCGGGCGTGGCGATCTTCGCGCCGCGCACGCTTCGCGTCAGGCGGCGGGAGCTCGGCTACCTGGCCGTCTTCGGGATCTGCGGCCTCGCGTTCGTCCACTTCTTCTACTTCACCGCGATCACGCACCTGGACATCGGGATCGCGCTCGTCATCCAGTATCTGGCGCCCGTTCTCGTCGCGCTGTGGGCGCGCTTCTTCGTCCACGAGCCCGTGCGCCGCCGCCTCTGGGTGGCGCTTGCGCTCGCCTTCGCGGGTCTCACGCTCGTCGCCCAGGTCTGGCAGGGAGGCGGCACCCTGGACGGCGTCGGGGTCGCCGCTGCGCTCGCGGGTGCCTTCGCCTACGCCCTCTACATCCTCATGGCGGAGCACAGCGTGCGCGGCGGGCGCGACGTCTACTCGCTCCTCGCCTGGGGCTTCCTCTTCGCCGCGCTCTTCTGGGCGGTCGTCCAGCCGTGGTGGAGCTTCCCCGGCGGCATCCTGACGAGCGACGCCTCGCTCCTCGGCCGGCTGGACGACTACACCCTCCCCGTCTGGCTCCTGATCCTCTACATCGTCGTGCTCGGGACCGTCGTCCCGTTCATCTTCATGATCACGGCGCTTCGCCACATTCCGGCGACACGCGCCACGGTGGTCGCGATGGTGGAGCCGGTGCTCGCCGGGCTGGTCGCCTACGCGTGGCTCGGGGAGGAGATTTCCCCGGAGCAGCTCGTCGGCGGCCTCATGGTGCTCGCCGCGATCGTCCTTGCGCAGACCGCGCGCGGGCCCTAGGTGGCTCCGAGCAGGTCGCGAAGCTCCGAGAGCTTCTCGGCCCGAAGCTCCTCGCGCTCGCCGCGCTTGACCGCTTCGACGACCTCCTCGACCAGACCTGCGAGCTCCACCGGGTTGAACGGCTTCGTGATGTAGTCGAGACCGCCGGCACCGAGCCCCCTGGCACGGTCGCGGACGTCCGCCCGGGCGGTGAGGAAAATGACCGGGATGCGGCGCGTCGCCTCGTCCTCGAGCAACCGCTCGGCGACCGTCCAGCCGTCGAGACCAGGCATCATCACGTCGAGCAGGATCGCGTCCGGCCGCTCCTGCTTCGCCAGCTCGAGCCCGACGTGGCCGTTATCCGCCTCGAGCACCGTTGTTCCCTCGGCCTCGAGGTTGACCCGGCAGAGGAGCCGGATCGGATCCTCGTCGTCGATGACGAGCACGGTGAGGGACATCAGGCCGTCACCTTCTCCGGGGCCGGCTCGACCACGCCGCTCGTGGCGGCGGGAAGCTCGAACACGAACGTGGAGCCGTGGCCTTCCTTCGATTCGACCCAGATCCTGCCGCCCATCGCGGCGAGCAGGCCGCGCGCCAGGAAGAGGCCGAGACCGGTCCCATGAACGCCGGGCCCGGTGCCCTCGGCGCGGTAGAACTTCGAGAAGATCCGCTGGTGGTCTGCACGGGGAATGCCGACCCCCTGATCGGACACGCGCACCTCCGCGCTCTCGGGGCGCCGGCGGGCGGAGATGGAGATACGGCCTCCCTCCGGCGAGAACTTGACCGCGTTGTCCACGAGATTGAGGAGGACCTGGGAGACCTTCTCCCGATCGGCCTCGATGAGGACTCCCGTGGTGGGGACGTCGATCTCGAACTCCCAGCGCTCGGCGTGCTCCTGTGCGCGTGCGACAACCTCGCCGGCAACGCTGCCCAGGTCGATCTCCTCGATGTTCAGCCTCAGCGTGCCGGTCTCGAGGCGGGCGACGCTCAGAAGGTCGTCCACGATGTTGATCAGGCGCTCGGACTCGGAGGCGATGTAGCCGAGGAATGTCTTGCGCTCGAGATCGGAGAACTCCACGTCCCCGCGCATGAGCGTCTCTGCGAATCCGTAGATCGATGTGAGCGGCGTCCGGAGCTCGTGCGAGACCGTGGCGACGAAGTCAGACTTCATCTGCTCCACCACACGCTCGCTGGACACGTCGCGGAAGGCGAAGACGCGGCCGGCGACCGCCCCGCTCGCGTCGAGCATGACCGCCTCGCTGAGCGACAGCCAGACCTCCTTGTCGCCGCGCTGGATCGAAAGCGCCCGCTCGCCGGGAGGGGCTCCGTCCTCCGCCGCGAGGTCGCGCTGAAGGACTTTGGACACGCGCCGGCCAAGCGCTTCCTCGGCGGGGACGCCGCTGATCTGTTCGGCGGTCGCGTTCCAGAGGACGATGTGTCCGTCGCGGTCGACGGCGACGATGCCGTCGGCGATGTTCGCGAGGATCGCCTCGCTCCGCTCCTTCTCCTCGGCAACGCGCTGGTAGAGCTCGGCGCTCGAGAACACCGCCGAGGCCGTCGCGGCGAGCGTCGAGAGCGCCTGCACCTCGTCCTCACGCCACGTCCGCACGGCCGAGTCGTACACCGTCAGCACACCGCTCAGCCCACCGCCGTGGAGGAGCATCGGCACGGCCACGCACGAGATCATCCCGTTCGCGAGGAGCGGATCTTCGTGCGCGAACCGCGGGGTCTCGCGCGCATCGGAAACCGCGTGCGGTGCCCGCGACTGGGCCGCGATCCCCACCGCTCCACCAGCCGAGCCCGAGCGCGCGTTGCGGATGTTCTGCGTGCCGGGTCCCCAGGCCGCGCGCACGACGAGGTCGTCGTTGTCGAGCAGGCGCAGGACAGCCGCATCGGCGTCGAGGAGGGCCGGCGCCTCGCGCACGACCTCTTCGAAGGCGGCGACGGGGTCGAGCTTCGTTGCCAGGAGGCCGCCGATGTCGGCGAGTCGCTTCGAGAAGGTATGCGCCCGCCGCTCGCTCTCGAAGAGCTCGGCCCGCTCGAGGGCGCCGCGAGCCGCACCGGTGAGCTGCCGCGCGAGCGCAAGATCCTCGTCCGAAAAACTCCGCTCCTCGCGGAAGAGGACGACGACGGCGTGCTTCTGTCCCTGGGCGCCGATCACCGGGGCGGCGATCAGCGAGCGGTATCCCTGGCCGGTGAGGATGTCCCGGAGACTCTCCTTGAACCGGTCATCGCGCTCGAGTGACGAGGCGGAGAGAATGCGCCCTTCCTCCGCCGCCGCGCCGAGCGGTGAGACGTCGCCGGCAACGCCCGCGGCGAGCGCCTGACGAAGCTCGGGAGGAAGCTCGTGGGAGCCGGAGAGCATGAGGCGGTTGCCGGTCGGCTCGAGGACGAGAGCCGACGAGCCGCCAAGCGCGTCGCACGCGGCCTGGGCGAGCGCGTCCAGCGTCTCGCCGAGCGAGAGCGTCGAGCCGAGCACTTCCGCGATCCGGTAAAAGCCGCGCTGCACCTGGGCCTGGCGCTCGCGCTCCCCGAAGCTCTCGGCGTTGTGGAGAGCAAGCGACGCGAGGCGGGCGAAGGTGTCGAGGAGCTCGAGGTCCTTCTCGTCGAAGCGGCCGTCCTCACGTGCGCAGACGCCGAGCACGCCGCGCACCTCCCCGAGCCACGTGATGGGCGCGTCCATGACCTCGGCGAAGACCTGGTAGTCCCCGGTGGGCGTCGGGGACTCCGAGCGAGCGAAGTCGCGCTTGAGGACCGGGCGCCCGGTGGAGAGCACCTGCTGGAAGGTGCCCTGCGGGACGATCTCCCGGCCGACGTTTCGCTCCGGCACGCCGAGTACCGCCTCGCAGCGGAGCACCGTCCGGCGCTCGTCGAAGACCCAGCAGTCCGCCGCGTCCGCGCCGACCAGCTGCACGACCTCGGTGACGAGGCGCTGGATGACCGACGAGAAGCGGAGGTCGGAGGTGAGCACCTGGCCGGCCTTCAGCAACGCGGCCTGCTCCTGCAGCCGACGCTCGTTCTGCTGGAGAAGCTGAGCCGTGTGGACGGCGAGCCCGATCTCGCGGGCGACCGCCTCGGCGACGGAGATGTCGTGCGTGCTCCAGACCGAGGGCTCCGCGCGGTGGAGCGCGAATATTCCGATCATCCGGTCGAAGACGAGGATCGGCGTCGCAATGGCCGCTCGCGTCCCGAGCTCGACCAGGGTCTCCCGCCCCCCGAGACTCGGGTCGTCGAGCTCCGGCGCGGTGAGGATGTCAGAGACCGCAACCGTCCGCCGCTCGCGGGCGGCGAGGCTGGAGACCGGAAGGCCGCCGGCGGCGTTGCCCACGGTCTCGACACCAGGCGCATCCCACTCGGCGCGGACCGGAGCTTCCTCGATCGGGTCGCCCAGGCGGATGAACGCACGGGAGAGGTCGAGCGCCATGCCGACCTCCTTCACGGCAACCCTGAGCACGGCGTCGAGGTCGAGCTCGGATCGCACGCGCCTGGAGATATCCGCGGTGAGACGCTCTCGCTCGAGCGCCTCCTGGAGCGCGTCGCGCGATGTGGCATGGCCGAGCGCGAGCGCGGTCTCGTTCGCGAAGTCCTGCATGAGCTCCGTCTCGGACGGGGTGAAGAGCCGCGGCTTCTCGCTCGCGACCGCGAGCACGGCCGTCACGCGGCCATCGGCGAGGAGTGGGACGAAGGCAGCGCTGTGGGCACCGACCCTGGCGGCGAGGTCCTGGTTCACCTGTGGCGAGGTCTTCACGTCGAAGACGACCAGGGCGGTCCGCTCGCGCACGACCGACACGACTCCGCTGCGCGCCGTCTCGAGATCGAGAACGACGGTCTGCCACCACGACTCGTCGATCCCGCGGGCCGCATAGCCGGCGGCGACGCCGGCCTCCTCGTCCACGGTGGCGATCATGGCCTTGGTGATCTCGAGCACGCTCTCGAGCTCGTCGAAGAGCCGGTTTGCAGCCTCCCGTCCGGTCCCCGCCTGCGCGAGCGCGCTGGAGAGCCTGGAGATGGACTCGGCTTCGCGCCGGCGCTCCAATGCCTCCGTCTCTGCCTCGACGACGCGGGGGGCGGCCGAGACGAGGAGATGCCGCTCGTTCCAGCGCCAGATGAAGATCACGGCCGGGAGATAGGCGAGCACCGTCAGTGCAAGAACGGGCCACGGATCGACCGACCCGAGGAAGTTCTCGTCCGTCAGCTTGGCCCCGGCGATCGCGGCAGCCATTCCGCCGATGAAAAGGAAGACGAGCCAGATGCCGAGCCCGAGCCACGGAAAACGCCTGCGGCGCCGGAAGAGCTCAGGCGCTAGCGCGAGCGCGACGCCGAGGTACAGCGCCGCGAGGACGAGAAGCGGAACGACCTCGAGCAGGATGACTCGACTGTGGTGACTCACTGGGCACCGTGATGATAGGTGCGCCTCGGCCGCCCGTCGAGACGCCCGCAGGCGGGAAATCACGATTGCAAAGATGGGCCGAAGGACCTATTGGCAGACCCGGAGCGCCGCTGTACCGTCCCCGCCACTGGGCGATGCGAACCGCGGCATGTGTCCCTGGCCATGTAGAGCCGCGGTGAGCAACTGTGGGAAGGCCCGCCGCGCTTACCCCCCCGAGCGGCGGGCTTTTCCGCTTCTAGACGGTTCTCACTCTGGTTTTTCGGGGCCGTAACTACACTGGAAGACGGTGGTCAAACGGCTGGTCCTCGCCTCGCCCAGGGGCTATTGCGCCGGCGTCGAGCGGGCGGTCGAGACCGTGGAGCGGGTACTCGAGCTGCACGGCGCGCCGGTCTACGTACGCAAACAGATCGTCCACAACGCCCACGTCGTCCGCGACCTGGAGGAACGCGGAGCCGTGTTCGTGGACAACGTCGCCGAGGTGCCGCCCGGAAGCTGCATCGTCTTTTCCGCCCACGGCGTCTCGCCAGCGGTGCGTCACAGCGCGCGCTTCCGCGGGCTCCGGGCGATCGACGCCACGTGCCCGCTGGTCTCCAAGGTGCACGCCGAGGCGCGGCACTTCGCGCGGATGGGCTACACGATCCTCCTCATCGGTCACGCCGGCCACGAAGAGGTCGAGGGAACGACCGGCGAGGCACCGCAGTCGGTCCTCCTCGTCGAGACGGCCGAACAGGCCGAGACGATCGTGCCTCCTCAGACCGAGAAGCTCGTCTACCTGACCCAGACCACCCTGTCGGTGGACGAGACCGACGAGATCGTCGGCGTGCTCAGGCGGCGCTTCCCCGGGATCGAGGCGCCGAAGAAAGACGACATCTGTTACGCGACGACAAACCGTCAGCGCGCGGTGAAGCGAATCCTCACCGCGGTCGACCTCCTTCTCGTCATCGGGTCGCGCAACAGCTCGAACTCGAATCGCCTCGTCGACGTCGCCCGGGCCCGGGGCGTGGAGGCCTACCTGATCGACGACGAGACCGAGATCGACGAGGCTTGGCTCAGAGGCGTGGAGAGCGTCGGGGTCACCTCGGGCGCCTCCGCCCCTGAGTCTCTCGTCCGGCGCGTGGTCGGCTGGTTCCAGGAACGCGGCGTCTCCCAGATCGAGTCGCTCGAGGGCGCTGTCGAGGACGTCTTCTTCAAGCTCCCGCACGAGGTGCACGCGGAGGCGGTCACCAGGACGTAGCCGAAACGCTTCCCACCCGATCGCCCGCGCGGGAGAAGAGGGCGACCGAGTGGCCGTCGGAGAAGAGCGTCGCGACGAGGCGGCCCTCGTCGGCGAACCCGAGCCCCCCGCCGAAGCTCCCCGCGGGCACCTCGAACGCGGCCAAGAGCCGGCCATCTCGCCACAGCTCCACCCCGGCCTCGACCGGCTTCTTCGCCGGGAAGCGGTAGATGGCGAGCGCGAGCGTCCCGTCCGGCGCCGTGGCGAGATGCGAGATGTCGAACGGCTCGCCGACCTCGGTGCTCGGAAACGCGGCGTCGATCACCTCCGAGCTCAGGTACTCGCGGCCGTGGTGGAGGACGCGTTTGCGCGTGAAGTCCCCGACCGCGACGTATCCCGACGACGACCGCTGAACCGACGTCTGCTGGGCCGACGGGCCGGGCGCGGCCGACACCACCTGCTCCTTGCCGTCCGGCCTGATCGCGTCCGCCGCCGCCACCGCGACGAGGACGACGACCGCGGCCAGGAGGAGCCGGGTCATCCGGCCTTGCGCACCGCCAGCTCGTCGCCGACCTGCACGTCCTGCGCAAGCGTTTCGCCGGCGATCCAGTCACGGTGCTCGAGGAGATCCTCGTCGTCCTTGGCGATCGTGAGCACGATGCGGTCGGTGACCTCGAGGCCCGCGTCGCGGCGCAGCCGCTGCACCGAGTGGATCAGGTCGTACACGCGACCCTCGGTCACCAGCTCGTCGTCGAGGCGCGTGTCGACACCGACCACGTACTCGTCCTCGTGCTTCACCTCCCACCCCTCGCGAGCCGCGTACTCGAGCGTGAACTCGCCCCTGGAGAGGATGTAGGCGCCGGCGCGAAGCGTTCCGTTCGTGACCTCGAAGGCCCCCTGCTCGAGAAGCTTCCGAAGCTCCGGCAGGTTCTGCCCGTAGCGCGGGCCGACGAGGTCGAGGCGCGGCTTGGCGCGCATCTCCGCCACCTCGCCCGGGCCCTCGTGGATCGCCACCTCCTTCACGCGAAGCTCGGCCGCGAGGTCCTCCACCTGCCGGGAGATGAGCAGGCGCCGGCTCGGATCGGAGGTCGCCACGACCAGCCGTCGCAGCGGCTGGCGCAGCTTGATGCCCGCCGCATCGCGCGCCGCGCGGGCGAGCTCGGCGACACGCCGGGCGTCCGTCACCTCGGCGAGGAGCTCGGAGTCCTCGTAGCGCGTTGCCGGCTGCGGCCAGCCTGCGAGGAACGCGCTCTCCGGCGCGCCACGGACCGACGCCGCGAGGTTCCGCCACAAATGCTCCGCGAGGAAGGGCATGACCGGCGCGATCACGCGCACCCCCTGGACGAGGGCGTACCAGAGCGTCCTGAACGCCGGCTCGTCGAGACTGTAGAAGCGCTTGCGCGAGCGGCGGATGTACCAGTTGGAAAGGTCGTCCGTGAAGCGCTCCCACGCTCCCGTGACATCAGGCGTCCAGAACCGCTCGTAGGCATCCGTCGCCTCCGCGACGAGCTGCTGCGTACGCGCCAGGAGCCAGCGGTCGAGCGGGCGCAGCTCCTCGAGGTCCGGGCCGCCGGCAAGGTCGCGGTACGTGGGCTTGAAGCCTTCGATGTTCGCGTAGAGCACGAAAAACGACGCCGAGTTCCAGAAGGTGAGGAGGCGCCGCTTGACCTCGTTCGCCGGGCCGTAGCCGAAGTTGAGGTTCTGCTGCGGGACGTGGTCGCAGTACATGAAGCGCATCACGTCCGCGCCCATCTTGTCCATCGCCTCGTTGGCCTCGATCGCGTTCCCCCACGACTTGTGCATCTCCTTGCCGGTCTCGTCGCGGAGCTTCTCGTAGGCGAGGATCTGCTTGTACGGCGCCTTGCCCACGAGTGCGACCGACATGAAGAGCTGCGAGTAGAACCAGAGCCTGATCTGCTCGCGCATCTCCGAGACCCAGTCCGCGGGGAACCACGTCTCCCAGTAAGGGTGGTCGGGAAGGTCCGCGGCGGAGAGCCCCTCCGAGGCGCCGTTCGCATAGCCGCGCTCCTTCCATTCCGGGCTCTCCCAGCCCAGCGTCGAGAAGGGGACGATGCCCGCGTCGAGCCACGCGTCGCCGACCTCCGGGATTCGCCGCACCTCCTCCCCGCACTCCTCGCAGCGAATCGGCACGTCGTCGATCCACGGACGGTGCAGCTCTTGCAGCTGGTCGAGTCCGCCGGTCGCACGTTCCTCGAGCTCGGCGCGCGAGCCGATGACGTTGAGGCGCCCGCACTCGCAGGGGTAGAACGGAAGCGGCAGCCCGAAGTAGCGCTTGCGCGAGATGTTCCAGTCGCCCATGTTGCGAAGCCAGTCGTCCATGCGCTTCGAGTAGAAGTCGGGCGTCCACTCCACGGTCGCATTGGCCTCGAGCATCGGCTGGCGGATCTCGTCGCACCCGATGAACCACTCGTCCACGATGCGAAAGATCAGCGGCGTATGGCACCGCCAGCACACTGGGTAGCGGTGGACGATCTCGCCGGCCTCGAGCAGGCGCCCTCGCTCGCCGAGGTCGCCGATGATCTGCTCCTTCGCCTCGGCGGTCGAGGTGCCGTGCAGCCAACCGTAGGAGTCGTAGAAGCGGCCGGCCTCGTCCACCGGGGTCAGCACCGGCAGGTCGTGGACGCGGGAGAGCTCGAAGTCCTCGGCGCCGCAGCCCGGTGCGATGTGGACGATGCCCGTGCCCTCCTCCATCGTCACGTCGTCCCACGGAATGACGCGGTGCTCGACCTCTGCGGCGGCCTGAAGGTGGTCGTAGGGCCCCGCGTAGCGCTTGCCGACGAGGTCCGCCCCCTTGGCCTTCCCGACGACCTCGCCTCCGAAGGGAAGCTCGGGCAGCCGCGCCTCGGCAACCCAGAGCAGCCCGTCGGCGGTCGACAGCTTCACGTACTCGGCCTCGGGGTCGACCGCGGCAGCGACGTTGGCGGGAAGCGTCCAGGGCGTGGTCGTCCAGACCACGAGCGCTTCGCCGTCGTCGTCCAGGAGGGGCAAGCGTACGTAGAGCGACGGGTCGCTCCGATCCTCGTAGGACCCGATCAGCTCGTGCTGGGAGATCGACGTCCCGCAACGCGGGCACCAGACGTTCGAGCGGTGCCCCATGTAGAGCCATCCGCGCTCGTGCACCGTCTTCAAGAAGCGCCAGATGTACTCGATGTTCGTGTCCGAGAACGTGTAGTAGTCGTTGTCCCAGTCCATCCACATGCCGAGGCGCTTGGACTGGTCGGTGATCACCTCGGAGTACTCGGCGACCGACTGCTTGCACTTCTCGGCGAAGGCGGCGAGGCCGTATTCCTCGATCTCGCGCTTCGAGTTGAGCCCGAGTTGGCGCTCGACGTTGACCTCGACCCAGAGCCCCTGGCAGTCGAAGCCGTTCTGGTACCGCTGGTGGAAACCCCGCAACGCCTTGTAGCGCTGGAAGACGTCCTTGAGCGTCCGGCCCCAGCAGTGGTGGACGCCCATCGGGTTGTTGGCGGTGATCGGGCCGTCGACGAAGCTCCAGGTCGGCCCCTCGCGATTCAGCTCCCGCAGCCGCTCGAAGACCTGTGTTTCATCCCACCAGTCGAGCACCTCACGTTCGAGACCAGGGTGATCGGGTACGGACGAAAGCTGCTGGAACATTTGCGGGTCAGTCTACGTTTCAAGGGTCATGGCAGACACAATCACGACAGACACGTTCGACGCCGAGGTGCTCGGGAGCGAAGGGCCCGTGCTCGTCGACTTCTGGGCGGACTGGTGTGGCCCGTGCCACGCGGTGGCGCCGGTGCTCGACCAGATCGTCGAAGAGCATTCGGATCTGCGGCTGGTGAAGGTCAACATCGACGAAGAGCAGGAGCTCGCGCGGCGCTACGGCGTCATGAGCATTCCCACGATGATTCTCTTCGAAGGCGGAGAGCCAAAGGCCGCCGCGATGGGAGCACAGCCGAAGTCCATGCTCGAGAAGAACCTCGGGCTCGTCGAAGCCTAAGAAACGCTCGACCTAATCGCGGTCTTCGAGAAACGTCTGGAAGTCGGCGTGCTTGCGGAGATAGGACTCGACGTCGGCGAGGCCCTCGGCCACGAAGGCGTCGAGCCACTCCTCCGAGAGGTCGTCGTCGATCCGGTGCAGGCCGCGCTCAACCAACGTGGCTTGATTATCGGCAGGAGGCCGCTGGTTCTACATGGGCCGTTCGGCCCATTTTTCGACCCTTACGGACCCGCTTTCCAGTCCTTGAGGACGGCGACCGTGTTCTCGAACGCGAACTCGTTCCACGGCGGGATCTCGTCGGGCGCGAACCACTTCACCTCGGCGACGTCGTCGGCCGGCTCGGGCTCGCCGGAGGCGATGCGCGCGGTCCAGTACAGGTTGAGCGTCCAGACACCGCCGTCGCCGTAGCGATCGGGCCACGCGCCGTAGAACTGCAGCGGCTCGATCTCCACCCCGGTCTCCTCGCGAAGCTCGCGGGCGAGAGTTTCGAGCGGTGTCTCGCCCTCGTCGGCGAAGCCGCCGAGGATGTCCCAGAGACCGCGGCCCGGATCGGCCGCGCGCCGAGCGAGGAGGATGCGCCCGGCGTCGTCCAGGACGAGAGCGCTCACCGTTGGACCCGGATTCGCGTAGACGACGAGGCCGCACTCGGGGCACGTGGCCCTCGCGTCCACGATGCCGAGGTCGGCGGTGCAGCGCGGACAGCTCTTCCAGCCGTCGAAGAACGGGCTGCGTCCCATACCATCGAGCCTATATGTCCACAGGTGAGACACCCGAGCCGACCCAAGAGGAACACGAAGCACCGCCCGAGCGGCGGCAGGACGAGGACGCCCAGCGGTATCCGACGCACGAGGATCCGGAGCGCGTCATCGACCCGGACGAGCTGCGTGAGACATCAGAGCGCGACGGCGAATGAGCTAGCCCGGATTGCGGAGCTCGCCGGGGTGCCCGGGGAAACACTGATGCGCCTCGCCGAGCGCATGAAGCGTAAGGAGCTCGCAGCGGGCGAAGGGCTCGACGGCGAGGGGCGGTTCGGCGTCGTCCTGGCCGGGATGCTGCGAGGCGAGGACGGGCTACTGCGGCCGGGGGACAGCTTCTCGGCGCGGGTCACCGCGATGACGCCGGCGACCGTGGCGAGCTGCGATCGCGCCGTCTACGACGAAATCCGCGAGCGCGCGTAGGTCCGCAGGGTGAGGCCCTGCTTGCGGATCCTCTTGAGAGAGGAGCGCCGGCCCCAGTTGGACAGGGCGTCAGCGGCCGAGTTGAAACCGCCGAGGTAGCGCAGGATGAGCGCCGGGACCATGTAGCAGGCGACGATGAGCAGGAGATTCCACACGGCTCCTGTCATCGTAGCTCCGCGAGGACCGCATCGGAAAGCAGCGGCCAGGCCTCCTTCGCCCAGACACCGAACTGTCGGTCCGCGAGCGAGGCGCACGCGGCGCCGGCGTTCGGGTCGACCCAGAGGAAGCTGCCCGCGCCGCCGAAGTGGCCGAAGGTGCGGGCCGAGTTTCGCGCGCCCGTCCAGTGCGGCTCCTTCGCGTCGCGGACCTCGAAGCCGAGCCCCCAGTCGAGCGGCTCGTAGCGCCCGAAGTCGGGGAGGATTCCGGCCAGGCCCGGGAAGACGACAGCCGTCGCCTCGTCGAGGGTCTCCTGGGCGACGAGCGTCGGGGCCATGAGCTCGCGGCCGAAAACGAGCAGATCTTCCAGCGGGCCCGCGAGCCCGGACGACGGCGGGCCTTCGAGGTCGGTTCCGCTCAGCCCGAGGGGCTCTAGCACCGCTGCGGAGAGATAGTCCGCGAAGGGCATCTCTGCCTTCTCCTCGACGAACGCGCCGAGCAGGTCGAACCCGGTGTTCGAGTAGATCCGTCGCTGGCCCGGCGGAGAGATCGACCGCGGCCCGTCGAAGGGCAGGCCGGAAGCATGCGCGAGGAGGTGTCGCACCGTGGATCCCTCCGGCCCCGCAGGCTCGTCGAGGTCGAGCACGCCCTCCTCCGCAGCGACGAGCACCGCCATCGCGGTGAAGAGCTTCGTCACCGAGGCCCACTTGAAGCGCCGGCCGGTTTCGCCGTGCGACCACGTTTCCGAGCCGCGGACGACGCCGGCCGCGGTGTGCTCGACAGGCCAGGCCTCGATCTGGGCGAGGGCGTCCATCGGCCGCGATACTAGCCGCGTGGAGCGCACGCTCATCTCGTCCGGCTCCCCCTACGAGCCGCTCGTCGGCTTCTCGCGGGCTGTGCGGGTCGGGGAGCACGTCTACGTCGCCGGCACCGCCCCCGTCATGACCGACGGCGCCGATCCGCCCGAGGATTCCTACGGCCAGGCCCGGCGCTGCTTCGAGATCATCGGCGCTGCGCTCGAGCAGGCCGGCGCCTCGTTCTCCGACGTGGTGCGCACGCGCGTCTACCTCGTGAAGGCCGAGGACTTCGAGGGCGTCGGCCGGGCCCACGGTGAGATCTTCGGAGACGTCCGCCCGGCCAACACGACCCTCCTCGCAGGAGGCCTGCTCGACCCCCGCTGGCTCGTCGAGATCGAGGCCGAGGCAGTCGTAAGCGGGCCCTGAGGCCCGCTCACGACTTTGCCTGCCGTCCCCGGCGTGTCCTAGGCGGTCTGCGGCCGACCGAGATGCCGCGTCGCCAGGGTGGCGCCCCACCCGAGAAGCACGAGCCCGATCGCGAGCCCGGCGCCGATCCCTGCGTCCTTCCAGTCGAAGCCGGCGGCGACGACCTGCGGGCCGCCGATCGACCGAGGCTGCGTCCGCACGAACTCGATGTTGTCGCTCGAGGTGGCCTTGGGCTGCGCCCTGACGACCTCGATCTGATCCCCACTCGCGAATGCGTAGTCGTTCGGCATCGCGCGCGGCATGCCGTAGTCGGCTGCCACGAAGTTGTCGCCGGTCGAACGAGGCTGCTCGACCCGGACGAGCTCGATCTTGTCGACCGAGGTGGCCTTGGGCTGCGCCCTGACGACTTCGATGAAATCGTCGCTGGCGAGCGCGTAGTCGCTCGGCATCGCGCGAGGCATGCCGTAGTCGGCGGCGTTGACGGACTGCGTGCCGGACACGGAGCCCTCGTCCAGCTGGGCCTGTGCCACGGGGGCTGCGAAGGCGGCGATTGCGAGCCCGAGGGCGATCCGCTTGACCAGCCAGTTCCTTCTCCGATTGCTGCGCATCTTCTGTGCTCCCTTCCTGCGACCCCTGCTCTTGCGCACCAGACGGGAGCGGACGGACTTTTCTTCCACCGGCAGCTACGGGCCGGGAACCTTCTCTCATGGCCGATTGAAGACGAACCCCAAACCAAGAGGACAAGAATGACGACCAGAATGATCCAGAGGATGCCGCCGACCGCAAGAAGAACTGCCACAGGCGTTTCGCGCCCCCTGCCGTG
>DATEOR010000057.1:0-18066 GCA_035273885.1 Gaiellaceae bacterium | reverse complement strand
AACCCGTCGCGACCACCTCGTCTTCAACCTTCCCGGGAACCCCGTATCGGTGCTCGTTACCTTCGAGCTCTTCGTCCGTCCGGCGGTGAACGTGCTGCTGGGCCTCCCGGATCCCGAGCCGGCGTTTCGCCGCGGTGCGCTTGCGGCTCCGGTGCGGCGAAATGCCGAGCGCGCCCAGTTCATCAGGGCGCGTGCCCGGCGAGAGGGCGACGAGGTCGTCCTCGACCCCATCGCCGGCCAGGAGTCGCACATGATCGCCCGCGCCGGCCAGGCGGACGCCCTCATCGAGGTCGAAGCGGGAGAAGGGGAGCTCGCCCCGGGTTCGCCTGTCCGCTACCTCGCGATCTAGCTAGTCGCCTTCGGCCGACTTTTCTTCGCCCTCGCGCGTGGAAGGTGTCCGCATACGGCGGCTGAGCAGAACCCCGTGCCGGATGGACTCGCGGATCGGCCCGCGGCGCGGTCGCTCGTCCGCGGCCGGATAGGGGGCATAACGGCCGATGGCGACCGTTCCCACTTGCGATGCCGCCGCTCCCCAGGCGAGGAAGGCGATGACCAGGAGGAGGGGGACGTAGCCGACCGACGTGAGCGCCGTTACGTACCAGAGCGCGTCGAAGCCGAACCCGTAGCGGAAGGCGAACGAGCCGAGGAGAAGTAGCGGGCCGACGAGGCCGATCGCAAAGGCCCCGAGCGCGGCGGGCCGCCCGCGCTCCGACGCGTGCGGCAACCAGAGCCATGCGTGCAGCGAGGGGAGGATGAAGATCAGAGCGAATGGGTTCTGTGCCGCGACCAGAAGCGCGACGAGCCCGAGGGCGAGCATCGCGGCGAGATGGCCTCCCAGCTCGTCCGAGCGCGAGACCGGTCCGGTCGGGATGAGCCGCGGGCGGGTGACGAGCCAGCCGAGTGCGACGAGGCCTGCGAAGACGCCGATGGCGATCACCGGCCAATCGGTCGCGACGGTCGAGCTCGGCGCGATCGGCCGTGCCTCTCCGTTGGGGAAGATTCCGGTGAAGGAGAAGAAGAGGAGCAGCACGCCCGCCCAGAGCCAGAGGCCGAGGCGGCTCGCGAGACTTCGCAGCGCGGGCGCAAGGGCGATGTGCCTCCGCCGGCAGCGTGCGAAGAGGTCGACGGTCGCGGCGAGGAAGGGAAGCAAGCAGCCCAGGAGGACGAATTGGATCGTCCAGCCGGGAATGAGCCGCGTCCCCGTCCACACGAACGACTCGGTTCCGCTCGCGACATCGGCGGCGGAGTCGAGGGACCCGAGGAGCATTTGCGCTGACCTGCCCAGCTGATCCATGTGCTCCTGGTTCAGTGCGACGAGCGTGTCGCCCGTTGCAGAGGGAGTGCGGGCACCTGACGTGCTGAGCGTCACGGCGGGCGTGCCCTGGGCGATGAAGGGTGACTGGCCGTAGAGGCTGAACGGGAAGGCGAGGTCGATCAGCTGCGAGAGCGCATTCGGGCGCTGCGGGGTCGTCTGGGCCTGGCTTTCGACGCTCGACTCCGCGGTGGCGACAAGCGTCGAGACCGGCGTCCGAGGCGTGTCTCCCGCGAAGTGGAGATGCGGTCGGCCCTCGCCGCCGATCGCGTCGAGGTCGATCACCGCCGCGAGGCGGTCGCGCAGCGCCCAGTTCTGCGCGAACTGCGCCGACCCGAGCGAACCGAACACGTCGCCGTCCGTGGAGACGAGGACGATCGTGTGGGAGAGAGCCCCGCTGCCCGTGTCGCGCGCCAGCTCGAGCAGTGCGCCGGTGCTCGAGGCGTTGTAATCGGCGCCGGGGGACCCGCCGATGTTGTCACGATGGGCGACAATGGCGATGACCTCTTGCGATTTGGGCACGTTCGTGGCCGACGTCGGCGGCGCCGTCGCGATCAGGTTCACGAAGTGCTGGGTCCCGAGACCGGGCACGTTGGCGTCGAACTCCTGGCGCTCGACCGTGAAGTTGTAGTCGCGGAAACGAGCGGTGACCCAGTCGGCGGCTCCCTGCGCCCCGGTTGTCCCGGGTCGGCGATCCGGGTAATCCCGGGCAAGCTGCGTCGCGAACTGAACCGCCGTCGTGCGGTCGAACGAGGGCGGGAACCGCGGCTGCTGGAGCGCGACCGGCTGCCCGACGCTGAAGGCCGTGACGAGCAGAGGCACGGCGACGACGAGCCAGGCGGCCCGGTAGATACGGCCTGAGATCGGCCGCTCGAGCGACCCCTTGCGGGGCCGCCGGCGTTCAGTGGGGACGGCCATTGCGCCCGCGCCAGTCTAGTGCGGTCCGGGACGTGCCTATCCTTTGACTCATGCCGGAAAGCGCCACGATCCTCCTCGTCGACGACGAGGAGTCGATCCAGAAGCTCCTCACATACCCCCTCGAGCACGAGGGGTTCCAGGTCGTGCAGGCGCGAGACGGCGAGGAGGCGCTGCAGCGGTTCGAGGAAAACGCGGTCGACCTCGTGATCCTGGACATCATGCTCCCCAAGCTCGACGGCCTCGAGGTCTGCCGTCGGCTTCGGGCGCGAAGCGCTGTGCCGATCCTCATGCTCACCGCGCGCGACGACGAGCTCGACAAGGTGGTCGGCCTGGAGCTCGGCGCGGACGACTACATCACGAAGCCCTTCTCGATCCGGGAGTTCCGGAGCCGCGTCCGTGCGGCGCTCCGCCGCGCGCAACTGCCGCCGGCCGGCGCGAGAAGCGACGCCATCGAGGTCGAGGGCGTGCGCATCGACCTGGCCAAGCGGACGGTCGAGGTCTCCGGCGACCCCGTCCAGCTCACGTATCTGGAGTTTGAGCTCCTGCGCACGCTGGCGGCGAACCCGGGCCGCGTCTTCTCGCGGCAGGCGTTGCTGGAAGCCCTGTGGGGTGGCTCCGACTATCGCGACCCGCGGACGATCGACGTGCACGTCCGCCACCTGCGGGAGAAGATCGAGCCCGATCCCAGCGAGCCGCACTACCTCTTCACGGTGCGCGGCGTGGGCTACCGGTTCCGCGAGGTGGCATGAACCAGTTCCGGCACCCACGGCTCTCCGTCAAGCTTGGCCTCGTCGTGCTGGCCATCGTCGCCGGCGCGCTCGGGATCGTCTATGCGGCCGTGGTGCCGCGCCTCGAGGACAGGCTCGTGGCCGACCGTCTCGACGAGCTCTCCGTGAACGCGCAGCCCGTCGCGGGCCAGCTGCGGGGAGCGGATCCCTTCAACTACGACGCGCGGGCGGGCGACATCCAGGAGAACATCGGTGCGCGAGTCGTCCTGATCAAGTCGCTCGGCAACGACGCGTACGTGCCCGTCGGGGACTCGAACCAGATCACGGCGCCAGAGGTCCTCAACGACCCGATCGTCCACGCGGCGTTCCAGCTGAACGTCTTTCCGCCAACCGGAGGCGAGGTGGCGCGAGGCCAGGTCGACCGAGACGGGCGCCGCGGCGAGGTCGCGTTCCGCCTGAACGAGGACACCGTCGTGCTCATGTCGGCTTCCCTTCGCGACACGCTTGCGAGCGTCCGCCTCGTCGAGCGCACGCTGCTGCTCGCAGGCATCGCCGCACTGCTCATCGCCTGGTTCGCGGGTTCCCTTGCCGCGCTGCGCCTGACCCATCGCATCCGGCGGCTCGAGGAGGCGGCCGGCCGGATCGCAGGCGGTAACTTCGAGCAGGAGATCGTCGATTCGGTGGAAGACGAGGTCGGCGAGCTCGCCCGCGCCTTCGACCGCATGCGCCTGCGCCTCGCGCATCTCGACCGTGCTCGGCGCGAGTTCATCGCGAACGCGTCGCACGAGCTCCGCACCCCGCTCTTCTCGCTCGGCGGCTTCCTCGAGCTAATGGCGGACGAGGACGTCGACCCGGCGAACCGCAAGGAGTTCGTCGACGAGATGAGCGGGCAGGTGGAGCGACTGACCAGGCTCGCCACGGATCTGCTCGACCTCACCCGCCTCGACGCGGGTCAGCTCTCGGTGGAGCAGGCGGACGTGGACATTGCCGAGAGCGCGCGCACGGTCTGCGAGGAGTTCCGCGCAGTCGCCGAGGCGGAGGAGCACGACCTCTCGGCGAACGTCAACGGGCCGGCGATCGCGCTGGCGGACGAGCAGCGCGTCCTTCAGGTGGCGCGGATCCTCGTCGAGAACGCCACCCGCCACACCCCGGCGGGCACGAGCATCGTCGTCTCGGCGGACGACCGTAACGGCCTCGTCGCGCTCTCGGTCACCGATGACGGGCCCGGTGTGCCGGAGAGCGACCAGGAGCACCTCTTCGAACGCTTCTACCGCGCCGAGGGTGGCCAGGCGTGGGGCAGCGGGCTCGGGCTCGCCATCGCCTCGGAGCTCGCGGACAGGATGGGTGGCTCGATCGAGCTCGATTCGAAGCCCGGCGAGACCGTCTTCACGTTGCTGTTGCCACGAGCAGAGGCCGTTTTCACGTCGAAACGCGCGAACGGCGAAGGCTGAGCACGCCGCCACTACTATGAGATCGCGGTGCGCCCGGGATCTCTAGCCGTCGTTGCGGTGGTCTGCGCCCTTCTGGGCGCGTCCACAGCGCTCATCGTCGCCAAGGCGGCCGGCTGGGTCGGTGACGAGGGCGCGACGCGAACCGTCGTCCTCACGGCGGCGGGCGCGGGGACGCCGGCTGCGAACCCGATCGACGAGGACTCGGAGGCGAAACCTCTTCCCGGGAACGACTTCGATCCGGCGGCGATCTACCGCGAGCGCGCTGCGGGCGTCGTCACGATTCTCGCCCTCTTCGGCCCTGACGATTCCGTTGCTGCGGCGGACGCGGCCCAGGGCTCGGGCTTCGTGGTCTCCTCGGACGGCTACATCCTCACGAACTCCCACGTGATCACGACGGCCGGCGAGGACGCCACGCAGGCTCCCGAACCGGCGAGCACCGTGTTCGTCGAGTTCCGGGACGGCGATCGCGTGCGGGCGCGCATCGTCGGGTGGGACATCTACGACGACGTCGGCCTCTTGAAGGTCGACCCGGCCGACCACCACCTGACCGTTGTTCCGCTCGGGGACTCCACGCACGTCGTCGTCGGCCAGCCCATCGCGGCGATCGGGAGCCCGTTCGGCAACGAGAGCTCGCTTAGCGTCGGCGTCGTCTCCGCCACCGAGCGCTCGATCGCCTCTCTGACCTCGAGCTACGACCTCGTCGACGCGATCCAGACCGACGCGCCGATCAACCGAGGCAACTCCGGGGGCCCGATGTTCGACGCGCGCGGCCGCGTAATCGGCATCAACGCTCAGATCAACAGCAATTCGGGGACTGCCGAAGGCGTCGGCTTCGCGGTTCCGATCAACTCGGCCCGGCGGTCGATGGAGCAGCTCATCGAAACCGGCAAGGTGCGCTATGCGTGGCTCGGCGTCTCCACGCAGACGCTCACCCCGCGCCTGGCGGACCACTTCGACTATCCCGTGGATGCCGGCGCCGCTGTGCAGACCGTCGTCGACGGGAGCCCGGCCGATGGTGCGGGAATCCAGGCCGGGGGCGCGGAGAAGGACTTCACGGGCATTCCTTTCCGCCCGGGCGGCGACCTGATCGTGGCGATCGATGGCGTCCCGGTGGAGACAGCCGAGGACGTCGTGCGCGCGATCGCCGAGGGTCTCCTGCCCGGTCAGACGACGCGCCTCACCGTCCTGCGCGACGGGAAGCGGATCGAGATCACGGTCGAGCTCGGCCAGCGGCCCGAGACTCCGCCCGGCAGCGACCGTTAGCTGCTCTACAGTGAGCCACATGGAGCGGCCTGCCGCCGATCTCGTCCTCCTGGGCGACAATCTCGACGTCCTGCCACGCTTCGCCGACGAGAGCTTTCAGCTCGTCTATGCGGATCCGCCCTTCAACACGGGCGGCACCGTCACGAGGCGCACGCTCGAGGTCGTGCCCGACGAGGCGGGCGACCGCGTCGGCTTCGGAGGTCGCCGCTATGCGAGCCGGCTCCTGCAGGAGTCCTCGTACCGCGACTCGTTCGAGGACTATCTCGGCTTTCTCGAGCCCCGCCTGCGCGAGCTGCGCCGGCTGCTTGCGCCGAGCGGCACGCTCTATCTTCATCTCGACTACCGCGAGGCCCACTACGCCAAGCTCCTGCTCGACGAGCTCTTCGGCCGCGAGTGCTTCCTGAACGAGATCGTGTGGGCGTACGACTACGGCGCCAAGCCCAAGCGCCGCTGGCCCGCGAAGCACGACACGATCCTCGTCTACGTCAAGGACAGTGACTCCTACTGGTTCGACGCGGACGCGGTGGAGCGCGAGCCGTACATGGCGCCCGGCCTCGTCACCGCGGAGAAGGCCGCGCGCGGGAAGCTCCCGACCGATGTCTGGTGGCACACCATCGTCTCGCCCACCGGCAGGGAGAAGACCGGCTATCCGACCCAGAAGCCCGAGGGCGTTCTCCGGCGGATCGTCCAGGCCTCGAGCCGCCCCGGCGACTGGTGCCTGGACCCATTCGCCGGCAGCGGGACCCTCGGCGCCGTCGCGGCCGAGCTCGGACGCCGCTTCGTCCTCGTCGACTCGAGCCCGGAGGCCGTGGCCGTCGCCCGGGAACGGCTGGCCCGTTTCGACGTGATGGTCGAGCGGGTAGGAGAGGCCCAGGCGGGATCACAGAGAGGATTAAGCAGAGTGAGGAAGGTTTAGGTGGGTTTCGGCCGGGAACTAGACTCCGGGGCCATGGATTCCGAGTCCCGCGAGAACGGCGACGGCTTCGTCGCACTGACCATTCCTGCGCGCGCCGAGTACATCGCGCTTTGCCGCCTCGCGCTCACGGGCATCGCGCGGACACGGGCTTTGCAGGAGGAGACCGTCGCCGACCTCAAGCTGGCGCTGACCGAGGCGTGCTCGAACTCGGTCCGCCATGCCTACGAGGAGGGGCGGGACGGAATCGTCGAGGTCTCCTACCGGCTCGCCGAGGACCGGATGGAGGTCGAGGTGACCGACGACGGCGCCGGCTTCGACCCTGCCGTGCTCGAGCGAGCGCAGCAGGAGCTGGACGAGGGTGGGCTCGGGATCGCCATCATTCGCGCGGTCACCGACGAGCTGGACATCGGTCCCAACCCGAACGGCGGAGGCTCGCGTCTCCGCTTCGCGAAGTACCTCAGCTGATCCGCCGAGCGCGCCGATATCCTGCGCCGCCGTGGAACTGCAGCAGGTAAACGTCGGCCACAAGTCCCTCGCGGACTACGCGACGATCGTCAGCCGAGGGCTGATGGAGCAGCTGAAGGCGCTCGCGGAGCCGCTCGAGGGCAAGCGCGTCCTCCATCTCTCCGCGACGGCCTTCGGGGGTGGCGTGGCCGAGATCCTCTACACGCTCGTGCCGCTCATGCGCGACGCCGGGCTCGAGACCGAGTGGCGCGTGATCTACGGCCAGGACGAGTTCTTCGACGTCACGAAGGCGATTCACAACGCGCTCCAGGGCGCGCCGCGCTCGCTGACGGACGAGGAGAAGGAGATCTTCCGCCGCTACAACCTCGGAAACGCCGAGGCTCTCGCGGACTCCTTCGACTACGTGATCGTCCACGACCCGCAGCCCGCGGGCATGATCGAGCACGCGCGCGCCTGCGGCCAGCACTGGATCTGGCGCTGCCACATCGACCTCTCGACGCCGAACGAGGACGTCCTCGACTTCCTGGTCCCCTGGCTGCAGTCCTACGACTCGATGATCTTTCACCGAGACGAGTACGTGCCGCGCCACGACGGCCTCCCGCCTGCCTACATCTGGCCGCCGGCCATCGACCCCCTGACTCCGAAGAACATGGCGCTTTCGTCCGAGGACGCGACCTACATCGTCGACCAGTTCGGGATCGACGTCAGCCGCCCGCTCGTCACGCAGGTTTCCCGCTTCGATCCCTGGAAGGACCCGCTGGGCGTCATCGAGGCGTGGCGCACTCTTCGGGAGAGCCATCCGCGCACGCAGCTCGCGCTCGTCGGCTCGATGGCGCACGACGATCCTGAGGGGTGGGAGTACTACAACCAGACCGTCGCGGCGGCGGGGGGTGACCCGGACATCTTCATCCTCTCCAACCTGAACAACGTCGGTTCGGTCGAGGTGAACGCGTTCCAGGTGCACTCGGAGGCCCTCGTGCAGAAGTCGATCAAGGAGGGCTTCGGTCTCACCGTCACCGAGGCGCTCTGGAAGGCGCGGCCGATGGTGGCCGGTCGTGCAGGCGGGATCGTCGACCAGATCCAGGACGGCGAGACGGGCTATCTCGTCGGATCCGTCGAGGAGTGCGCGCGGGCGCTCCAGTCGATCCTGGACGATCCGCCGGCCGCGCGCCAGATGGCGCTCCACGGCAAGGAGTACGTGCGGCGCCACTTCCTCACGCCGCGGCTTCTTCGCGACTGGCTGGCGCTCTTCAACCGCCTGGACGGGAACGACCTCGCCGGCGCCGAGCTCGTAACCGCCTCCACAGCGGCCTAGCCTTCCGACCCAGGGGTAGGGTGTCCGCATGGCTGGCCGGCGGAAGCTGATCGTCGTCGCGAACCGGGCTCCCGTCACGTTTTCACGTGAAACCGGGGGTGCGAGGCGCACGCGCAGAGGCGGAGGCGGCCTGGTGACCGCGCTCCGAAGCCTCCTCACGAACCAGGACGTGACCTGGGTGGGAAGCGCGATGAGCGCCGAGGACCACCTCGTCGCTCTCGAAGCCGGCAATGAGCCGCTCGAGGAGAGCGCAGGCGACGGCTCCCCGTACCGGCTCCGGATGGTGTCGCACGATCCGCAGGCCTACGACCTCTACTACAACGTCGTCTCGAACCCGGTGCTCTGGTTCGCCCAGCACTACCTCTGGGGCCTCGTCGAGTCCCCGAACATCGACCACGGCCTACATCTCGCCTGGTCGGAGGGTTACCAGGCGGTGAACCGCGCCTTCGCGGACGTCGTCGTCGAGGAGCTCGCCCGCGAGCCGGAAGCCGACGTCTTCTTCCACGACTACCACCTCTATGTCGCACCGCGCCTCGTCCGGGAGCGGATGCCGGACGCGATCATGAGCCACTTCGTGCACATTCCCTGGCCGCAGCCGGATTACTGGCGCGTGCTCCCGGAGACCATCCGCCGGACGATTCACGACGGCCTCCTCGCGAACGACCTCGTCAGCTTCCACACCGAACGCTGGTGCCGGAACTTCCTTCGCTGCTGCGAGGACATTCTCGGCGCGAAAAGTGACTTCAGCGCCGGCCGGGTCACCCACGAGGGCCGGACGGTCGAGGTGCGCGCGCGCCCGATCTCGGTCGATCCGGCCGAGTTCTCCGAGCTTGCCGAAAGCGATCAGGTGCGGGAGGAAGAGGCGGCGATCTCAGAAGGGCGCCCCGAGAAGCTGATCGTGCGCGTCGACAGGACCGACCCCTCGAAGAACATCGTCCGGGGCTTCAAGGCCTACGCGCTCCTCCTGGAGGAGCACCCCGAGCTCCACGGCCGCGTCGGCATGCTCGCGCTCCTCGACCCGTCGCGGCAGGACATCCCGGAGTACTCGGAGTACCTCGGCGCCATCCAGCGTGCCGCGCGCGTGGTCAACGACCGCTTCCGGACGGAAGGCTGGCTGCCGCTCGAGATCCGCATCGAGGACAACTTCCACCAGGCCGTCGCCGCCTACAAGCAGTACGACGTGCTGCTCGTGAACGCGATCTTCGACGGGATGAACCTGGTCGCCAAGGAGGCGCCGCTCGTGAATGCCCGTGACGGGGTCCTCGTCCTCTCGGAGAACACCGGCGCTCACGACGAGCTCGGCGAGTGGGCGATCACGGTGAACCCGTTCGACCTCTCCGGCCAGGCGACCGCCCTCCATGAGGCGCTGACGATGGCCGAGGCCGAGCGGCGCAGGCGGCTCCAGGGGATTCGCAACCATGTGGCCGAGCACGACATCGCCGCCTGGATCGACGCGCAGCTCGCCGACCTGGACGCCGTCGGGCACGACTCCGGATCTAGACTCCCTGTCTGAAATGCCTGGAAATCAGGGTCTCACCCACGTCGATGCGGAGGGCAGCATCCAGATGGTCGACGTCGGCGGCAAGCCGCACGAACGGCGCCGCGCGGTGGCGGCCGGCCAAGTGTCCATGAGCTCGGAGACCGCTAGGGCGCTGCGCTCCTTGCCCAAGGGGGACGCACTTGCAACCGCGCAGCTCGCCGGGATCATGGCCGCGAAGCGCACGTCGGAGCTCATTCCCCTCTGTCATCCGCTGCCGCTGACGAGCATAGGTGTCGAGCTCGAGGTCGGAGAGAGAGGCGTCGAGATCGTCGCGACCGTCGGGACGACGGGGCAGACCGGGGTCGAGATGGAGGCCCTGACGGCCGTGAGCGTCGCCGCCCTGACTCTCTACGACATGGCCAAGGCGGTCGACCGCGACCTGACGATCGACGCAGTCAGGCTCCTCGAAAAGACGAAGGGGTGAGAGCAGCCGTGCTCACGGTCTCCGACGGCGTCTCTGCCGGAGAGCGGGAGGATGCGAGCGGAGACCTGCTCGCCGAGGCTCTCGCCGCCGACGGCTGGGAGGTCGAACGGCGCACGGTCCCCGACGACCGCACCGAGATCGCGGCCGCCGTCCGGGAGCTGGCCAGGACGAACGGGCTCGTGCTCACGACTGGAGGAACGGGGTTCGGGCCGCGCGATGTGACGCCGGAGGCGACCGCGGGTGTCCTGGAACGGAGCGCACCGGGACTCGCCGAAGCCGTTCGCGCCGATGCTGTCGCCAAGACTCCCCACGGAATGCTCTCCCGCGGCACCGCGGGGATCGTCGGGACTGCGCTTGTCGTGAACCTGCCTGGATCCCCGGGCGCGTGCCGTGACGGCTGGGCGGTGCTCGCCCCCGCTGTCGGCCACGCCGTGAACCTGTTGGCAGCGGAGACAACGGAGCACCGACAGACGTGACCGAGGCGGCCCTCCGCTATCCACGTCTCTTCGCCTCGCTCGTGAAGATCGAGCACACGATCTTCGCGCTGCCTTTCGCTTACATCGGGGCCTTCCTCGCGGTGGACGGGATCCCGAGCGCGCATGATCTCCTCTGGATCACCGTGGCGATGGTGGGCGCGCGCAGCCTCGCGATGGCGCTCAACCGCCTGATCGACGCGCGAATCGATGCGCACAACCCGCGCACCGCGACCAGGGAGATTCCGCGTGGCGCGCTCAGCCCGCCGCAGGTCGTCGTCTTCTGCCTGCTCTCGCTCGCGGTCTTCCTCGTCGCCGTCTTCCAGCTCGCCCCGATCGTGCACTGGCTCTGGCCGATCCCGGTCGCGGGCTTCGTCCTCTACCCGTACCTGAAGCGCTGGAGCGCGTTCTCGCACTTCTGGCTCGGCGCCGTGGACGGGCTCGCGCCGCTCGGCGCGTGGGCGGCGATCACGAACACCCTTCCCTGGGAAGCCTGGACGCTCGGCGGAGCGGTGGCGCTCTGGGTGGCCGGCTTCGACCTTCTCTACGCGCTGTTCGACCTCGACGTCGACCGCACGCAAGGCCTCCACTCCGTGCCCGCCCGCTACGGGGTCGGTGCCGCGTTCGCGGGCGCGCGGGCTTGCCACGTGCTGACTGTCGTCCTCCTCGTCCTCACGGGCCTCGGCCTGCCCGTCGGCGCGTTCTACTGGACGGGCGTCGCCGCCGTCGGCGCACTGCTCGCATACGAGCACTCGCTCGTCTCGCCGCGCGACTGGAAGCGCCTCGACATGGCGTTCTTCACGATGAACGGCGTCATCAGCGTGACGTTCTTCGTATTCGTCCTCCTGGACGTGATCTGGTGATTTCCGCGCGCGGCCTCGGCCGGCGGTTCGGGTCGAAGCGCGTTCTTCGTGACCTCGACCTCGAGGTGCGAAGCGGAGAGCTGCTGCTCGTCACGGGGCCGAATGGATCCGGGAAGTCGACGCTCCTGGCGCTCATGGCCGGACTCCTCGTGCCGACGGAGGGCGAGATCGAGGTCGATCTCCCACGCGGACGGATCGGCTACCTCGCCCACGAGTCGCTGGTCTACAAGGAGCTGACTGCGCTGGAGAACCTCGACCTCTACGGGCGGCTCTACCACGTGTCCGAGCGGCGGGAGACCATCGGCGCGCTGCTCGAGCGCTTCGGGCTCTGGGAGGTGCGGCACCAGCGGGTGGGTTCCTTCTCGCGCGGGATGCTGCAACGGCTCGCGCTCTGCCGCGTCCTACTCCACGGGCCCGAGCTCCTCTTGCTGGACGAGCCTTATTCCGGCCTCGACGCCTCTGCTCGCACGCTCGTCGACGACGTGCTCGCCGAGGCTGCGGGCTCGCGGACGCTCGTCGTTGCCAGCCACGAGCCCGAGCATGTGCGCCCGCTCGCGACCCAGGCGCTCGCCCTCGCATGACCTACCTCGCCGACGTGGCTGCGCTTGCGAGAAAGGACATCAAGCTCGAGCTGCGCTCGCGGGACACGCTGCCCGCGATGCTCCTCTTCGTCGTCTCCGCCCTCGTTGTCTTCCATTTCTCGCTGCCCTCCGATGCCTCGGAGACGGCCTCGACCGGCCTCCTCTGGATCGCCCTTCTCTTCACCGCGCTCCTCGGCCTCGGACGGGCGTTCGCCGCGGAGCGCGAGCAGCGCGTCCTCGACGGGCTCGTGCTCGCACCGTGCGACCGCAGCGCGATCTGGCTCGCGAAGTCCCTCGGAGTGCTCGTCTTTCTCGGAGTTGCCGAAGCGGTCGCCCTGCCCGCCTATGCGCTCTTCTTCGAGCCCGTGGGCTGGGAGCTCGTCGCGGCGATCCTCCTCGCCGACCTCGGCCTCGCCGCCGTGGGCACGCTGCTCGCCGCGATGGCCGCCGCGAGCCGTGCGCGGGAGCTCCTGCTGCCGCTTCTCTTCCTCCCGCTCGTCATTCCCGTGGTCGTCGGCGGCGTCGGCGCAACGGTGGTCGACGATCCCGGTCGCTACCTCGGCTTCCTCGCTCTCTACGACCTGATATTTGCGATTCTTTCATGGGCCAGCTTTGAGTATGTCGTTGCGGAATAACCGGGCGGTCTTGCTCGCCGCGGCAGCCTCCGTGCTGCTCGTGGCGGGTCTCGGGCTGGCGCTTTTCTGGGCTCCCGAGGACGCCGACCAGGGCTTCAGCCAGCGGATCTTCTACGTCCACGTGCCGATCGCCCTGACCGCGTACGCCTGCTTCGGCTGGGGCGCGTGGAAGGCGCTTCGGCTTCTCTGGACGCGCGAGCCGCGCTACGACCTTGAGAGCTATACGGCCGTGCACATGGGCGTCATCTTCGGGATCCTCACGTTGGTCACCGGCTCCATCTGGGCCAAGATCTCGTGGGGTGTCTGGTGGACGTGGAGCGAGCGGCAGCTGACGCTCTTCCTCGTGCTCTTCCTCTTCTACTGCGCGTACTTCATGCTCCGCTTCTCGGTCGAGGCGGGGCCGCGGCGGGCGAACCTGTCGGCCGTCTACGCCCTCTTCGGCGTCGCGCTCATCCCGGTGAGCTTCCTCGCGATCCGCCTCGCCGAGAACTTCATCCATCCCGTGGTCTTCACCCGCGACGGGCCGCAGATGTCGGGGAGCATGTTCGTCGTCTTCTGCGTCTGTCTCGCTGCGATGCTTGGCCTCTTCGCCTCGCTCTACACGAACGAGCTCGTGGGGAAGAGGCTCGACGCGCGGCTGCGCGAGCTGCGGGAGGCCCTCGAATGACCACCTCGGAGAAGTACGTGACCGCGGCCTACCTCGTCGTCCTCGCGGTCGTCCTCCTCTACGTCGTTCTCTACTCCTTCAAGCTGGCGCGGCTCGAGCGCGAGGTGGCCGAGCTGACCGAGCTGGCCCAGCGGCGGAAAGCGGCCTGATGGGCGAGCTCGCCGTCATCCTCGTCTGGCCGGCCTTCGCCGGGTACCTGGAGGCTGCTCTCGCCTACGCCGGCGACGGAGTGCGGCCCGGGCGCCTCTCGCGTTTCGCGATCTGGGGGGTGCGGATCGGCTGGCTGGCGCAGACCGCGCTCCTCGTCGTGCAGGCCACGCGGGCGGAGGGCTTTCCGTGGGGAACCTGGGCCGGGTCGCTCAACCTCTTCGTCTGGCTCGTCGTCGGCGCCTACCTCATCTGGGGCTGCCGGGCTCCCTTCCGCCTGCTCGGGCTCGTCGTCATGCCCCTCGCTGCGGTGCTCTTCGCCGTCGCGTGGCTCTCCGGCGGCGCAGGGAATGGAGGCGGAAGCGAGCTCGGCGACGTCTTCCTCGCCTTCCACGTCGGGCTGATCCTCGCCGCCTTCGCCGGCTTCACCCTCGCGGCCGGTCTTGCCGGGCTCTACCTCTGGCAGGAGCGGCGGCTCAAGGGCCATGCACCAGGAGTGCTGCGCCAGCGCGCCCCGTCGCAGGCGGCGCTCGACTCCCTCACCGGCCGGACGATCCTCGTCGCACTCCCCGCGCTGACGCTCGGGCTCGCGGTCGGCCTGGCCCGGCTCGGCTCGGAAGGCGGCGGCTTCGACGCGGTCATGGCCGTCGCGCTCCTCACCTGGGTGGCCTACGCGGCCTTTCTCTTCCTCCGCTTCGAAGCGGGGTGGCGCGGACGCCGCACTGCGTATCTCGCGCTCGCCGCCTTCGCCCTCGTCGCCGTCGCCCTCGTCCCGGTGACTCACTTCTGATGCACCTCGTCCTCGTCGGCACCTCGCACCATCGCGCTCCCGTCGAGCTGCGCGAGCAGCTCTACGTCAGCGCCCCGGAGAATCCGGAGCTCGTGCGCCGGCTTGCGGGCGAGGAGGGAGAGGCGGTCGCGCTCTCCACCTGCAACCGCACCGAGTTCTACGTCGTGGACGACGATCCGGAAGCGGCGCAGGAGCGCGCGTTTGCAGAGCTCGCCGCGCTCGGAGGCCTGAGCGAGAGCGAAATTGCCCCGTCCCTTTACACGCTGGGAGACGAGGCGGCCGCGATGCACCTCTTCCGCGTGGCAGCGAGCCTCGATTCGATGATTCCCGGCGAGGCGCAGATCCTCGGCCAGGTGCGCGGCGCCTACGAGACCGCCAAGGAGGCCGGCACCGCGGGAGCTTTGGCTCACCGGCTCTTCCGCCAGGCCCTTCGGGTCGGCCGCCGCGTGCGCAGCGAGACCGCCATCGGGGAGAACCCGGCATCCATCTCCTCCGCCGCGGCCGAGCTCGCGGAGCGCGTGTTCGGGACCCTGGAGGGCCGGCGGATCCTCGTTCTCGGAGCGGGAAAGATGAGCGACCTCGCCACGGTGAACCTCATCTCGCGCGGGGTGGAGAGCGTCTTCGTCGCGAATCGCTCCGTCGAGCGGGCCGAGCGGCTCGCGCGCCGCTTCGGCGGCCGCGCTGCCGGGCTCGACGCGGTCGAAGCGGAGCTCGAGGACGTTGACATCGTCGTGGCCTCGACGGGCGCGCGCGGGCACGTCCTCTCGGCCGAGCAGGTCGAGCGGGCGATGCGAAACCGCAAGGGCCGGCCGATCTTCTTCGTCGACATCGCGGTCCCGCGTGACATCGATCCGGCCGTGAACGAGATCGACGGCTGCTACCTCTACGACGTCGACGATCTCGAGCGCGTCGTCGAGGAAAGCGTGGCGGGCCGCAGGGAGGAGGCAGTTCGGGCCGAGGCGATCGTCGCCGAGGAGGCCGAAGGCTTCCGCGCCTGGCAGCTCTCCCTCGACGTCGTGCCGGCGATCGCATCTCTTCGAGCCCGCGCCGAGTCGATCCGGACGAGCGAGCTGGAGCGCGCCGAAGGCCGCCTCGGTTCGCTGAGCCCGAGCGAGCGGCGGGCGGTCGAGTCGCTGACCGCGCAGATCGTGAACAAGCTCCTCCACGCGCCCACCGTGCGGATGAAGCAGGCGGCGGCTGCCGCCGACGGCGTGGTCTACGCGGACGCGGTGCGCCACCTCTTCGACCTCGACGACCGTGATTCTTCGACTCGGCAGCCGGGGGAGTAGGCTCGCGCTGACGCAGGCGGAGATCGCCGCCGGTGCGCTTCGCTCCGCCAACCCCGATCTCGACGTCGCCCTCGTCCCCATCACGACCGCCGGCGACCGCGACCGCTCGAAGCCGTTCGGCGAGATCGGCGAGCGGGGCGTCTTCGTGAAGGAGATCGAGGAGGCGCTCCTCGCCGGCCGCATCGACATGGCCGTGCACTCCGCCAAGGACATGACTTCAACGGACGTGAACGGTCTTGCGGTGGCCGCGTTCCTCGTCCGTGAGGATCCTCGCGATGCGCTCTGCGGGGCGGAGGGCTTGGCCCCGGGCATGCGGATCGGCACGGCGTCGGTGCGCAGGCGCGCACAGCTCCTCGCGCTCGAGCCTCGGCTCTCGATCGAGCCCCTGCGGGGGAACGTCGACACTCGTCTGCGAAAGCGGGGCGAGCGCGGGCTCGACGCCATCGTGCTCGCGGCGGCCGGGCTCGACCGGCTCGGGCTCTCGGAGGAGATCGGGCACCGTTTCGACCCGGAGGAGCTCGTGCCGGAGGCGGGCCAGGGCGCGGTTGCTCTGCAGGTCCGTGCCGGCGAGGAGGAGCTGGCAGCAGGTGTGGACGACGCGGAGACCCGCCGACGCGTGACCGCCGAGCGGGCCTGTGTCGCGCGCATCGGGGCGGGCTGCCTCGCTCCCGTCGCGGCCCATCACGACGGCGAAACGTTGACTGCGCTCATCGCGGCCGAGGACGGCGCTTGGATCGAGCGCAGACGCGGGGACGATCCGGTTGCCCTCGCGGACGAGCTTCTCGCCGCGGTGCCGTGAGAGTCGCTGTCACGGGAACGGACGGACGCTTGGGCGAACGCCTGCGCGCGGCCGGGTTCGACGTCCTCGAGGCGCCGCTCATCCGCATCGAGGAGATCGAGGGTCCTCCGATCGAGGGCGAGAGCTACGACTGGATCCTCGTCACGAGCCGAAACGCGGTCGAACCGCTCATGCGGCGACTGGCAGGGCGGCCGGCCCGGATCGCGGCGATCGGCCCGGGGACCGCGGAGGAGCTCAGGGCCCACGGCATCGAGCCGGACTTCGTCGCCGAACGCTCGACGCAGGAAGGGTTGGCAGGGGAGCTTCCGGCGCCGCACGGCCGCGTGCTGCACGCGGCCGCCGAAGATGCCCGCGACGTCCTCGTCCGGGAGCTCGGAGCCGAGCAGGTCCCGCTCTATCACACCGTCCATCTCAAGCCCGATTCGTTTCCCGACGCAGCCTTGGTGGTGATTGCATCTGCTTCAGCTGCGCGGGCGCTCAGCGCACTGCGGCGGGATCTCCCGTGCGTCAGCATCGGGCCCGTGACATCGGCCGAGGCGCGTGAGGCCGGTCTCGAAGTCGTCGTAGAAGCCGAAAGCCACGACCTCGACGGCCTGGTCGCAGCCGTTAAGCTCGCCGCATCGCACGCCAGTTCATCACCCTCCTGACCGATTTCGGCCTCGAGGACGACTTCGCGGGCACCTGCCGCGGCGTGATCAAGCGCATCGCGCCCGACGTCGAGGTGATCGACATCACGCACGGCATCCCGCCCCAGCACGTTCTCCAGGGCGCGCTCGTCCTCGCGAGCACCCTTCCGTACATGCCCACGGGCGTGCACGTGGCGATCGTGGATCCCGGTGTCGGCAGCGAGCGCAAGCCGATCGCGCTGCGCGGAGCGGACGACCGAATCTACGTCGGCCCCGACAACGGGTTGCTGCTCATCGCCGCCGACCGGCTGGGCGGTGTGGCGGAGGCCGTCGAGATCGCCGAGCCCGAGTACATGCTCGAGCGGGTCTCGTACACCTTTCACGGGCGGGACATCTTCTCTCCGGCCGCCGCGCACCTGGCGAGCGGCGTCGACCTCGCCAGGCTCGGCCCTGTGCTCGACCCCGCGGGCCTGCACCGCCTCGAGTTCCCCGAGCCTTCCATCGGCGAGTCGCGGATCCGCGCGACGGTCCTCTACATCGATCGCTACGGCAACGTCCAGCTCAACCTCACCGCCGAGCACCTCTCCCGGGTGGGGATCGACCCCGGCGCGCGCGTGGAGGTCGAGGTCGGATTCGAGCGCTACTTCGCGGTCGCCGCGCGCACCTTCGGTGACGCGCGCACCGGCGACATCGTCCTCTACGAGGATGCGTACGCGAACATCGCGCTCGCCATAAATCGAGGCGACGCGGCGCGCATGTTCGCCGTGCGGATGGGGGATGAGCTGCGCCTCACTCTCGCATGAGGGCGCGACTCGAAGCGGCCGGTCGGCGGTTCGCCCGCGTGACGACACAGATCGTCGTGTC
>DATEOR010000056.1:0-16485 GCA_035273885.1 Gaiellaceae bacterium | reverse complement strand
CGAGCCGCTCACCGTCGAGTACCGCGGGGACCCGTCGGCCGAGGGATCGAACGTCCCGAGCCCCACTCCCGGCGCGACAAGGTCGGGCTTGACGCGCCCGTCGAAGGACAGCCCGCCGGACGAGAACCCGGCAACGGCGTCGAGCCCGGGGTTCGCGACCGTGCCCGCCGGAGAGAGAACTGCGGTCACTTCCCGGCCTGCGCGGAGCGCGTCCATCGCCTCGGCCCCGGTCTCACCGGAGAGCGCAAGCACGGGCAGCGCCGTGGACTCGTCCGCATCCAGCGCGCCCGCCGGGAGCGCCGTTCCGTAGGCGAGGAGCGCCGCCGCTCCAGCGGCCTTGGCATTGCGCGCCTTCTCCTCGAGCGAGCTCCCGTCCGCGGGGACGAGCGCCGCGCGTCCCGCGACCCTGCTGACCCCGCGCGTGTCGAAGAAATCTCCGAGCGCCGAGCCGCCGGCTTCGGCCTCGGCCGCCTGGGACGGGTTTGCAATCGAGGGCCCGAGAAGACCTGCGACGTCCAGGGTCAGCTCCGTGGAGACGGCAGTCTTGCCGAGAATGCGGGCGGGCTCCGCCGAGATCGTGTCGGTGCCCGCACGGAGCCAAGCGTTCGCCATTGCAACCCGTGTGCGCGTGTCTGCGGCGCCGATGGTCAGCGCATCCGGAGCACCTCCCGGCGCGCCGATGCTGCCGAAGCCCACATCGGAGTTGCCGTCGTTTCCGGCGGAGGCGACGACGAGCGTGCCGAGCTTGGTCGCGCCCTCGACTGCCCGGGACTCCGGGCTGTCCGTGAAGGCCGCGAACGGCTCGACGAGCGGCGCGAGCGCCACGGTCGCGCCGTCGGTCACGGCTCCGTCGCCATTCGGGTCGACCGCGCGCTCGAGTCCGGCGATGAGCTGGTCGCCGCGGCCGATCAGCGCAAACCTCCCGTCCTTCCCCTGCTGCCAGCCGACGACGCGAATCGGCACGATCTTCGCGCCGGGCGCGACGGCCGCGACGAGCCCGGCCATCCGGGTCCCGTGGGCCTCGACCCGGCCCTCGCTCCCGGGGTCGGCCTCGGGCAGTGGCTTCCTGTCGTCTCCCACGACGTCGAAGCCGCGGCGCAGCCGGCTCGCGAGCGCGGGCTGCTCCGAATCGACGCCCGTGTCGAGGAGAGCGATCTTAATCCCCTGGCCGTCGAAGCCGGGCAAGGTGACGCCCGCCTGTGCGCCGACCGCGGGCGCGCGCAGCGCCTCGGCCTCCGCCGGATAGACGGCGCGCACCGGATAGACGCCGATCACGGACGGGTTGCGGTCGAGCTCTGCGACGGCGCGCGCGTCGAGCCTCGCAGAGAAGCCGTTGACGGTCTTCGTAAAGACCTGCTCGCGCTCGATCGCGATTCCCCGGTCGCGGAGAGAGGCGAGGAACGCGTCCTGCTCCGCCTCGATGTCGGCGACCCACTCGCGCTGCTTCGCGCCGCTGATCTTTCCGCTCGCGGCTTCCATCCGGTCGGCGAGCGAGGGAGACGAGAGGACGACGATCATCCGCGAGCCAAGCTCGGCCTGCGGACGATCGCCGAAGACGGAATGCCACGCGCGGGCGGCCGCGCCGGTGACCGTCTGCCGAGCGCCCTGGACGTTGCCGACCAGCATGAACGCCGCGACCCCCGCGACAGCTGCGAGCACCCATGCGCGCGCGAGCTCAGGCCGCCGTCGCGTAGGCATCGAGCGCAAGATACTCCGGAAAGGGGACGGCCGTTGCATACCTGGCCGCCGAGGCGATCATCGCGGCGTTGTCGGTGCACAGCGGGAGAGGCGCCAGGGCCGCGCCGGGAAGCGCCGCGCGGAGCTCGGAGTTCGCGGCGACCCCGCCCACGATCGCGATCTTCGAATGGCCGGCCTGCTCCGCGGCTTCGGTCGCACGCCCGACGAGAGCACGCACGATCGCACGCTGGTAGCTCGCAGCGAGATCGGCGCGGCGCGCTTCGAGCTCCTCGGCGCTCAGGTCTCGCACGGCGTAGAGAAGCGCGGTCTTGAGGCCCGAGAACGAGAAGTCCAGCCCCGGGACGCGGGCGACCGGAAAGCGGTATGCGTCGGGGTCGCCTTCACGGGCGAGCCCGTCGATCGCAGCTCCGCCCGGATAGCCGAGGCCGAGGAGGCGGGCGCCTTTGTCGAACGCCTCCCCCGCCGCGTCGTCGAGGGTCGAGCCGAGAACTGTGAAGCCTGTGCGATCGTGCACATCGAGGAGCAAGGTGTGGCCTCCGCTCGCAAGGAGACAGAGAAACGGGGGGTCGACGTCCTCGGGCTGGAGGTAGAGGGAAGCGACGTGACCGTGGAGATGGTCCACCGGGATCAGCGGCAGCTTGCGCGACCACGCGATCGCCTTCGCGGCCGAGATGCCGACGAGAAGCGCGCCGATGAGCCCCGGCCCGCGCGTGACCGCCACCGCGTCGATTCCCTCAAGAGCCGTACCGGCCGCGGAAAGCGACTCCTCGACCACGGGCGCGACGAGCTCGAGGTGGCGCCGCGATGCCACTTCCGGGACGACGCCTCCAAAGCGCGCGTGCAGCTCGGCCTGGGAGGAGACGACGTTCGAGAGGATGCGGCCGTGCTCGGTGACGACGGCCGCCGCCGTCTCGTCACAGGAGGTCTCGACCCCGAGGAGGACCATCTAGCCCTCGCGGGCGGCGACCTGGCGGATCGGGTCCTTCCACATGATCAGCGCGTCCTCGCGGTTGTCCGTGTAGTACCCGCGACGGACTCCGCTCGGCTCGAAGCCGAAGCGCTCGTAGAGGGCGATTGCGGTCGCGTTGGAGACGCGCACCTCGAGCGTGTATCCGCGACGCGGGTCGCCAGACGTGAGCTCGAAAAGCTCGTCGAGGAGCCGGCTCGCGACTCCCTGGCGACGATATTCCGGGTGCACTGCGACGTTCATGATGTGCCACGCGTCGACGTACCGCGAGACGATCAGGTACGCGACCAGCCCGCCCTCGTCGGCATCGAACGCGCCGAGGGAGAACGAGGACGGCTTCGCAAGCTCCCCGGCGAACATCGAGCGCGACCACGGCGTCGGATAGACCGCGTTCTCGATCCCGACGATGGCGTCGAGATCCTGGATGCTCAAGCGGCGGATCTCCATCAGCGCTCGAGCGCCTTCTCTGCGTCGGGCACACGCAGGTAGATCGGCTCGGCCCCGTCGGCCGGGCCGAAGTCCCGCGCGAGGGTAGCCGTGTGCCGCGCCCACGGAATGTGGCGCGGGTCGTCGTCCCCGGGGATCTCCCCACCACGCGCCTCGAGCTCGGCCCGGTAGAGCACCGCGCCGTCGCCCACGTAGGTCAGGCCTCGCTCGACCGCCACGTCTTCAGGCTTGTGCACGACGGGCACCCCGTCCTCCAGGGTGAAGACCTCGCCGCGCCTGCCGTCGATCACCGGCACGGCACCGGGCGCGCCCGCTGCGAGCGCATCGAGGGTCGAGACGCCGGCGACCGGGGCGCCGAGCGACAGCGAGAGGGCGCGCGCCGTCACGAGCCCGATGCGAAGGCCGGTGTAGCTCCCGGGGCCCGTACCGACGGCAATCGCATCGACCGCATCTGGCTCGAGCCCTGCCTCGGCGACGAGCGCCTGCGCATCCTCGAGCACCCGTACGGGCCTGGACGAGCGCTCGCCGATGACTTCCCCGTCCCGTACAAGAGCGCTCGTCGCCACGTCCGTGGCGGTGTCAAACGCGAGGATCAGCACCTGTAAAAACGCTCTTTTCCAGGGATTTTTCGTCGCTTTCCAGCATGATCAGTCTACGCGTCTCCCCCACATGCTGCAAACGCACGCACGCCTTCTCGGGCGGCAGGAACCCCGCTCCGGCCTGCGGCCATTCGACGAAGACGACAGCGTCCTCGAAGTACTCCTCCAGGTCTCCCCACTCGGCATGCGACATACCCTCGAACCGATAGAGGTCGAGGTGCGAGACGTCAACCCTCCCCGTGTAGCGGTGGCCGATCGTGTAGGTCGGGCTGGTCACGGGCCCCTCGACGCCGAGCGCCCGCGCAGCTCCGCGCACGAAAGTCGTCTTGCCGGAGCCGAGCTCTCCCTGGACGAGGACGACGTCGCCCGGAGCAAGGCTCACGGCCAGCCGCGCGGCGATGCGCTCGGTCTCCTCAGGTGAGCCCGACTCGACCTCGGTCACGCGCGCAGCGTAGTGGCCCGCGCGGGCTAGTCGTCGTCGACGATCGTCGCCTTGCCGGGCCCGTCGACGATGTCCGCGTAAAGCGCGGTCGCGGAGTCGGTGTTTCGCTTGAAGGTGCTGAAGTGCACCGAGACGCTCTGGTCTCAGGCCTTCGACAGGCGAACCGTGAACATGGCCTCCGTCCCGTTACCCCCTCGGTCGGGGCGCCTGAGGTAAAGACGCGCGCTAGAAGAGGCCGAGCTGCTCGGCCGGCGGCGCAGGAGCTGCCTGCGCTGCGACCGGGAACTGGATCACCTGCGCCGGCTCGCCCGACTGCTCGCTGAGCAAGCCGGGAATGCGGCGGAAGTCGTCCTCGAGCGTCCGCAGCATCGCGGGCGTGTAGAGCGCGGCCGCGGGGTGGTAGATCGGGTAGAGCGTGACCGGGCGGCCGCCGAGCGTCGTCTCCTGCGGGTGGCCGTGAACCCTCGTGATGCCGTGCGGCTTCCCGGAGAGGAGCTTCGTGGCGAAGTTGCCGAGCGTCGCGATCAACTTCGGCTCGATGAGCTCGATCTGCTTGAAGAGGTGGCTCTCGCATGCCTCGATCTCATCCGGATGCGGGTCGCGGTTTCCCGGCGGCCGGCACTTGATCACGTTCGCGATGTAGACGTTGTCACGCGTGAGGCCGATCCCGGCCAGGAGCTTGTCGAGGAGCTTCCCGGCCTGCCCCACGAACGGGTAGCCCTGCTTGTCCTCGTGGAAGCCCGGTGCCTCCCCCACGAACATGAGATCGGCGCCCGGATCGCCGACGCCGAAGACGACCTGCGTGCGTCCGGACGCAAGCGCGCACCGCGTGCAGGACGCGGTCTCCGTCGCGTAGGCCGCGAGCTCTGCGCGGCGGTTCAGTGCGTCAGGATCCGCAGCCACAGCCCCCGCCGCAGCATCCGCCTCCGGACGATCCGCCGAAGCTCGGTTGCCCGGCGGTGCCGTGAGCCGCGAACACGGACAGCTGGCGGCGCGTCTTCCCGGAGCCGCACTCCGGGCACTCCGGATCGCCGTCGTCCAGCCGCAAGAGCTCTTCGAAATGGCTCTCGCAGGACATGCACACGAACTCGTAGATCGGCATCGCCGAGGCAGTCTAGGCAGCTACCCGGACACACTGCAAACGACTACGGAAGGGCCTAGGAGCGCTCGTCCGGCTCGAGCTCGAGCGCGCACGAGTTGATGCAGAAGCGAACGCCGGTCGGGTGCGGGCCGTCCGAGAAGACGTGGCCGAGGTGGCCTCCGCACGAGGCGCAGTGCACCTCGGTGCGCATTCCCAGGAGCCCCCAGTCGCGCTCGGTCTCGACGGCATCGTCGCTCGCCGGCTCCCAGAAGCTCGGCCAGCCCGTGCCCGAGTCGTACTTCGTGTCCGAGGAGAAGAGCTCGGCCCCGCAGCCGGCGCAGCGGTACGTGCCCGCCGCCTTGGTCGCGTGGTAGCGGCCGGTGAACGCCCGCTCGGTCGCCTTCTCCCGCAGCACGCGGTACTGCTCGGGTGTCAGCTCGGCCTTCCACTCCTGCTCGGTCTTCTCGACCTTCTCGCTCACACCCCAAGCCTACCCCGCGACAGGGACCGCGAGGGACGTGCGATCCGCCACGCGGTGGCGATTGCGAACCCCGCCCAGATCAGGTCGAAGCCTCCGAAGATGTCGCCGAGGTTCTCGCGAAAGGCGCGGAAGATCTCCGAGTCGAAGTAGGAGATGTCGACGTTGAAGCGGTCCTCGACGGCCTGCTTGAAGAAGTACGCGTACGAGATGTACTTCCCGATGACGATCCCGAGCAGGCTCGAGATCACGGCAACGACCTGCAGCGGAGTCCCCTTCGCCCCACCGGCGAACCGAACGACCCCGAAGCCGGCGAGGAACCCGATCCCCCAGGCGGCGATGCCGACCTCATATTCGGTGAGGATCACGATGAGGCCCCACAGGAACCCGCCGACGATCGCGGCGACGAGGCCTCCCGCGATCCCCGGGCCCAGCGCGGAGCCGGTGTAGCGCTCCTGCTCGGCGACGCGGGCCAGCTGCGGGTAGAGGGTCTCGACGAGGGCGCGCGCCTGCATCCGGTCGACTCCCCTGTCTTCGAGCATGGCCACGATCGTCTCCTGATCCGTCCCCGCGCGGACCTGCTCTGCGACGAGGGAGATGTCTTCGTCGGTCGTTTCTCGGGTCTCTCGGGCTCCGCTCGGCTCGCGTGGCTCGTCCCACTCCATCGGAACCCCCTTCGGACGCCTGCGTGACGCGGCATCTTAGGAGCGCGGCTTGCCTCTCGGCAACGGCTAGACTTCGGGTGCCCGGTATCCCCTACGGAACTGGAGCCGTGTTTGCATCAGCATGTGTCGTCGGCGCTGGACGCGTCGGCAAGGCGGTGGCCGCGCGCCTCGGCGAGCGGATCCCGACCCGCGTCGCGGGCAGAGACCTCGAGTGCGGCGATGCCGAGCTCGTTCTGCTCTGCGTGCCCGACCGCGCCATCCCCGAAGTGGCCGCGGCAATCCCTCCGGGCCCGTGGGTCGCACACACGAGCGGGGCCTGCAGGCTCGACGCCCTCGCGCCGCATGGGCGCCGCTTCAGCGTTCATCCCCTGCAGACCTTCACGGCCGACCGCGGGCCCGAACAGCTCGACGGTGCCTGGGCGGCGGTGTCCGGGGAGAGCACCGAAGCTCTCGCAGCCGGCGCCGGGCTCGCCGGCTACCTGGGACTGAAGCCCTTCGAGCTCGACGACGAAATGCGGCCTCTCTACCACGCGGCTGCAAGCTTCGTCTCCGCCTTCCTGGTGACGCTGCACGACGTCTCCGCCGAGCTCATGGAGGCCGCGGGCGCCCCGCCCGAGGCGCTCGAGCCGCTCATGCGCCGGACGATCGAGAACGGCTTCCAGCACACCGGCCCGCTCGTCCGCGACGACTGGGAGACCGTCGAGCGCCATGCCGATGCGATCGCCGACCGACGCCCCGAGCTCCTGCCCCTCTACCGCGCGCTCGCCGAGACCGAAGCGGCGCTTCTGGGAGCGAGAACGCCGTGAGAACGCTGCGCACGATCGCCGAGGTCCGCGAGACCGTTCCGGAGCGAGGCGTCGGCCTCGTTCCGACCATGGGCGCGCTCCACGCGGGCCACCTCGCGCTCTTCGAGGCGGCACGGCACGAGAACGACGTCGTCGTCGCGTCGATCTTCGTCAACCCGGCGCAGTTTGGCGAAAGTGAGGACTTCGAGCGCTACCCGCGAGACCAAGCGGCCGATGCGGCCGTCGCCGAGGCGGCCTGCGTCGATTTCCTGTTCGTGCCGTCCGTGGAGGAGATGTACCCCGAGGGCTTCGAGACCTGGGTCGACGTCGAGGGGCTCTCCGCGGGCCTCGAGGGCGCCGCGCGCCCCGGGCACTTCCGCGGAGTCGCCACCGTCTGCCTCAAGCTCTTCAACATCGTCCATCCCGAACGCGCCTATTTCGGCCAGAAGGACGCGCAGCAGGCGGCGATCGTCGAGCGGCTCGCCGAGGACCTCAACCTCGAGCTCGAGATTCGCGTCGTCCCGACCGTCCGTGAGGAGGACGGCCTCGCGGTCAGCTCCCGCAATGCCTACCTCTCCGGCGCGGACCGTGAAGCTGCCGCAGCGCTTCCGAAAGCTCTCCGTGCCGGCGAGGAGGCGCACGGCCGAGGCGCCGACCCGCTCGAGGCGGCGCGCAAGGTCCTCGCCGGGGAGCCGCGGCTCGAGCTCGAATACGTCGAGCTGGCAAGACTCGACGGCCGTGTCTACCTGCTCGCCGCCGGCCGGGCCGGGCGCACCCGCCTCATCGACAACGTCGTCCTGGAAGGAGACCCGCTGTGACCAGCCGCCCGCGAACGGACGGAAAGCTCCCCCTCACCGAGCTCGCCGAGATGAAGGCCCGCCGCGAGGCGATCGTCATGGTGACGGCGTACGACTACCCGAGCGGACGCATCGCCGACGCCGCCGGGATCGACGTCGTACTTGTCGGCGACTCGGCCGCCATGACGGTGCTCGGGAACGATTCGACCGTCCCCGCGACGATGGACGAGATGCTCATGCTCACCCGTGCCGTAGCCCGCGGAGCGGAGCGCCCGCTCCTTGTCGCCGACATGCCGTTCGGCTCCTTCCAGATCTCGGACGAGGAAGCCGTCCGCAACGGTGTCCGCTTCGTCAAGGAAGCGGGCGCGGACGCCGTCAAGGTCGAGGGCGCCGGGTCGACACTTTCTCGCGTCATGGCCCTCGTGGGCGCCGGGATCCCGGTCATGGGCCACATCGGGCTGACGCCGCAGTCGGCAACGATGCTCGGCGGCTTCCGCGCCCAGGGCCGCACCGCCGAGAAGGCGCGCCAGCTGCTGCAAGATGCGCGCGCCCTCGAGGCCGCCGGCTGCTTCGCGATCGTGCTCGAGGCCGTGCCCGCGCAAGTGGCCACTCGTATCACCGAATCGCTTTCGATTCCCACGATCGGGATCGGCTCGGGCCGCGGCTGCGACGGGCAGGTGCTCGTCCTCCACGATCTGCTCGGCCTGTACGACGGCAAGGCCCCGCGCTTCGTGAAGCGCTACGCGGATCTCGCCGCCGAGACCCGAACCGCTCTCGAGCGCTATGCGGCCGACGTGCGCTCCGGCGCGTTCCCCGGCGACGAGCACACGTACTCCATTCCGGAGCACGAGCTGGTTGCCTTCGAGGAGGCTCTCAGCGGCTCGCGAGCGGAATCAGAAACGGGAACGTGATGATCAGCAGGCCGAGCACGACGAGCCCGATGGCGACGAGGGCGCGCACGATGCTCCAGCGCTCGACGACCGCGATCCCGTAGACGAGCAGGCCGAAGGCCCACAGGCCGATCGCGCCGAGGATCGCCTCGAAGACGACGTTGCCGGTGCCGTCGTCGGCGCCTCCGCTGCGAAACAGGTCCGCGCCGTAGACGGCGATGCGCACCGGCCAGACGATGACCAGGCCGACGACGAGCGGAGCGGCCGCGAAGGCGAGTATGTGCCGCGCGCGCAGGTAGCTTCCTTTGCCGCCCGCGCCGCGGAGGCCGACGTAGAGCGCAGCGCCGCCGAGCCAGTAGGTCGCCGTGCCGTAGAGCCCGCCCGTGACGAACACCAGGACCGCGACAAGGGTCATGCTGTTGTCGACGACGGACTCGTTCAGCAACCGCCCGGTCGACGGTGCGAGGAGGACGCCGGCCATTCCGGCCAGGAGGACGAGCGCGAGCACGGGTTCCTGCCGCGCCTCCAGATCCTCAGGGGATTCGTTCCGCAGGGCAGCGAAGACGGCGCGTGGCGCCTGGAAGATCGCAAGCGTGCGGAGCCACCATTCGCGGTCGAGCGAATCGCCCTCCGAGGTCTCCCGAGTCGGCGCGTCCACGGGTGTCAGGCTATTCGACGGGCTAGTAGCCGGAGGAGGAGACCGCGAGGAAGAAGACGAGCGCGATGAGGAATCCGAACGCGATCCACCCGGCCGAAGCCCAGGCCCACGTCTTGAGCTGAGCGCGCTTGCGCCCGTTCCGCTGTTGGCCCATGAGGACGAGCGCGATGATCAGCGAGACGAGCGGAAAGAAGAACGTCGCGAGTGCGGCGGCGAGGACGGTCGTGCCCGGGTACTCCTCCTCCTCCCTGACGGGCTCGCCGGGGGAGTCCGTCACGCGGCCGCGGGCGTCGCGCTCGGCAGAAGCTCGCGGAGGAAACGGCCGGTGTAGCTCTCATCGACGTCGGCCACCTGCTCGGGCGTGCCCGTGGCGATCACCTCGCCGCCGGCCTCGCCACCCTCGGGCCCGAGGTCGACGATCCAGTCCGCCTGCTTGATCACGTCGAGGTTGTGCTCGATCACGAGGACGGTGTTGCCCGCGTCCGCAAGCCGCTGCAGGACCTCCAGCAGCTTCTCGATGTCGGCGAAGTGGAGTCCCGTCGTGGGCTCGTCGAGGATGTAGAGCGTCTTCCCGGTTGCGATCTTGGAGAGCTCCTTCGCGAGCTTCACGCGCTGGGCCTCGCCGCCGGAGAGTGTGGTCGCCGGTTGGCCGAGCTTGATGTAGTCGAGCCCGACGTCGTGGAGGGTCTGCAGCCGCCGACGGATCTTCGGGATCTTGGCGAAGAACTTCAGGGCCTCCTCGACCGACATCTCGAGAACCTCCGCGATCGACTTCCCCTTGAAGCGCACCTCGAGCGTCTCGCGGTTGTAGCGCTTGCCTCCGCAGGTCTCACACGGGACGTAGACGTCCGGGAGGAAGTGCATCTCGATCTTGATCGTCCCGTCGCCCTTGCAGGTCTCGCAGCGGCCGCCCCGCACATTGAAGGAAAACCGGCCCTGCTTGTAGCCGCGCACCTTTGCGTCTGGCGTCTGCGCATAGAGCTCGCGAATCGGCGTGAAGAGATCGGTGTACGTGGCCGGGTTCGACCTCGGGGTGCGGCCGATCGGCGACTGGTCGATGTCGATGACCTTGTCGAAGCACTCGATCCCTTCGCAGCCGAGGTGCTCGCCGGGCTTCACGCGCATACGGTGCAGTCGATTGGCGAGCGCCTTGTAGACGATCTCGTTGACCAGGGTGGACTTGCCCGACCCGGACACGCCCGTGACACAGACGAACTTCCCCACCGGGAACTCCACGTCGATCGATTTGAGGTTGTGCTGGCTCGCGCCCCGCACCCAGAAGGAGCCGAGGTCTTCGGTGCGCCGGTCGGGAACGGCGATCGAACGCTTGCCGGACAGGAATTGCCCGGTGACCGAGCCCTTGACCTTCTCCACCTCGTCCGCAGGCCCCTCGGCGACCACGTGTCCGCCGTGCTCGCCTGCGCCCGGGCCCATGTCCACGAGCCAGTCGGCCGAGCGCATCATCTGCTCGTCGTGCTCCACGACCAGCACGGTGTTCCCGAGGCTCTGCAGGCGCTCCAGGGTCCCGATCAGCTTCGCGTTGTCGCGCTGATGGAGCCCGATCGACGGCTCGTCGAGGATGTAGAGAACGCCGACGAGCTGTGACCCGATCTGCGTGGCCAGCCGCAGCCGCTGTGCCTCGCCGCCCGAGAGCGTCGCCGCCGCGCGGTCGAGCTGCAGGTAGCCAACGCCGACATCGGAGAGGAACGTGAGCCGCTCGCGGATCTCCTTGATGATCCTGTTCCCGATCAGCTGCTCGGTCTCCGACAGCTCGAGAGCGTCGAGGAACTCGATCGCGCGCGTCACCGACATCTGCGTGAACTCGTGGATGTTCGAGCTGCCGACGGTGACCGCGAGCACCTCGGGCTTCAGCCGCGCGCCCTTGCAAACCGGGCACGGCCGGAAGCTCATGTACTCCTCGATGCGCTCTCGCTGGCCGGCCGAATCGGTCTCCTTGTAGCGGCGCTCGAGGCTGGGGACGATGCCTTCGAAGGCGAGCATGTACGCGCGCCTGCGGCCCATGCGGTTCCGGTAGGTGACGTAGACCTTGTCGCCGTTCGTACCGAAGAGGAAGAGGTTCTGCTGCTCCTCGGTGAGGTCACGCCAGGGCTTGTCGATGTCGATCTCGTAGCGATCCGCGATCGCCTGGATCACGGACTCGTAGTACGTGGAGTTGCCCACCGACCAAGGCACGAGCGCACCCTCGGAGATCGAGAGCTCCGGATCCGGCACGAGGAGATCCGGGTCGATCTCCTGCTGAGCGCCGAGGCCCGTGCAGCGCGGACACGCGCCGTGTGGGGAGTTGAAGCTGAAGATGCGCGGCTGGAGCTCGGGCAGCCCGACGCCGTGCTCGGGGCAGGCGAAGCGCTCCGAAAATGTGAGCTCCTCCCCGTCGACGACCGCGACCGTGACGAGGCCCTCGGCCAGGGCGAGAGCGGTCTCGATCGAGTCGGTCAGCCGGTGCCGTAGGTCGGACTTCATCGAGAGCCGGTCGACCACGACCTCGATCGTGTGCTTGAACTTCTTGTCGAGCTCGATTTCCTCCTCGAGGAGCCGCTCCTCGCCGTCGACCTTGACGCGCGTGAAGCCCTCGCCGCGGAGGTGGTCGAGCAAATCCTTGTACTCGCCCTTCCGGTCGCGGACGACCGGGGCGTTGACAGTGAACTTCGCCCCCTCCGGCAGGCGCAGCACCTGGTCGACGATGGACTCGATGCTCTGGCCGGCGATCGGCCTCCCGCAGATCGGGCAGTGCGGCCGCCCGACGCGCGCGTAGAGAAGCCTCAGGTAGTCGTAGATCTCCGTCACGGTGCCGACGGTCGAACGCGGGTTTCGCGACGTCGTCTTCTGGTCGATCGAGATCGCCGGCGAAAGCCCGTCGATGGAGTCGACGTCCGGCTTCTCCATCATCTGCAGGAACTGGCGCGCGTAGGCCGAGAGCGACTCGACGTAGCGGCGCTGGCCCTCCGCGTAGATCGTGTCGAAGGCGAGCGACGACTTGCCGGAGCCGGAGAGCCCGGTCACGCAGATCAGCGAGTTTCTGGGCAGGCTGACGGTGACGTCCTTCAAGTTGTGTTCTCGGGCGCCGTGTACGACGAGCTGCTCTGCCGCTGCCATCACCCCCAGTGTAGCCCTGGCCCTCGGACGAACACGTGTTCGCTTTCGGGCCCGGCTCAGCGCCACTCGACGGCCGCGGCGGCGAGCGGAATCCGCACCGCGCGGCCGGCCGCGTCGCTCGGGAAGACCTCGACCGCGCTCTCGGTCGCCAGCGCGGCGAGGCGCTCGTCTCCGGACCACGTGATCGAGCGGGCGAGCTCGTCGCCGGCCGGGAGCGGGCGCGCGGCGCGCGGCCCTTGCGTGCGGAAGAGTGTGAGCGCTCCGTCGAGCCGAACGACGAGGTAGCGGCCGTCGGGGCTCGCCTCGAGCGCGCCCATGCGCGCGCCGACCGAGTTGAAGAGGCGTTCCCTCCTCCCTTCGTGGACGAGCTCGAGCGAGGTGGCCTGGTCCGGCCCGGTGATGACCGCGTAGTCGCCGACTCCGAGCCACGCGACCTCGCGGACGCTATTCGGGGCGCCGGCCACCGGCCGGTCGCAGCGCGCGACCTCGTGCAGTCCCTGGAAGACGACCTTCTGCGCCCCCTCGGGGCAGCGCCCGGTCCACTCGCGCAGGCGGCCGTCGCGCACGAAGGTGAGGATGCCGTCCGGTCTGAACGCGGGCTCCGTGCCCGCGAACTCGTAGGTCCAGCCGCCGGAGGAGACCTCGACGGTATCTGCGTCGACCTCGCGCGCCGCGATGCCCGAGTCCGCGTCCCCCGGCGGCCGGGTCCAGGCGCTGCAGCCCGGGCTGGGCAGCTCGGTGCCCGTCGTCCAGACGAGCGTCGGCAGCCTCAGCACGAAACGGCGGCACGTCACGTCGGTGACGTAGAGGACGCCGTGAGCGCCCAGCTTCTTCAGGCCTGCGACGAGCTCGACGCGCCCGGGGATCGCAGGCGGTCCTGCAGGTTTCGCCGCGTCCTGCGTCATGGGCGGGCCAGCAGCGGTTCCCTCCGACTGGAGCGCATCGCGAGCGGCGAGAAGCCCGATGACGAGCAGCGCGCCGACCAGGATCCAGGTGGCGAGCGGGCGCATCGCCCTGTGAGGGTAGCGCTACGAAGCCAGGCGGCCGACGCGGCGGGGGTCCGGCACGTAGGGGATCTCGAGATCGCCTGCGATGACCGTGCCGTAGCCGAACAGGCGGCCCACGAGCCCTTGTTCCACCTCGACGGGACCGACGCGCGCGAAGCGCACAGCAGCGGCCCGTCGCCGGGCGACGCCGTGGATCACCAGGAGCTTCTCCGTCGTGACGATGAGCGAGGTGCGGTCCCAGCGCATGACCGCCCGCAGGGCCAGAAGTGCGCCCATGCCGAGCAGGATCGCGCCAACCACTCCGAGCGCGGGCGGTGAGAGGCCGACGAGCACGCCGCCGGCGAGCGCGAGCAGCAACGAGCGGCTCAGCGGACGGAAGAGCGCAGCCGTGTGCGGCCGCGCCTGGAAGCGCACCGTTTCCCCGGGGTCGAGGTACCCGCGCATGCCAAAGGATTTCTCCGCCTCCGCGTGGAAGTCCTCGTTCCCCGGAGGGCTATTCTGGGAATCGAGACCCATGCAGGACACCGCGCGCAAGGCCCTTATCGCCTCCCTCATCGTGGTCGCCGTTGTCGCGACCGCGCTCGCGCTCTGGAAGCTCCGGATCGTCGTCGCGCTTCTCTTCCTCGCGTTCATCATCGCTGCCGCCATGCGGCCGAGCGTCGAATGGCTCGTGCGCCGCCGCATCCCGCGCGGCGCGGGAATCCTGCTCCACTACACGGTGCTCGCAGGCCTGATCGGCCTCCTCCTGTGGGCGATCGTCCCACGCGCGATCGACCAGGTCGACAGCGCGCTCGGCGGGATCCCGACCTCGAGCTCCGAGCTCGAGCGGCAGGCGAACCGGTCGACGGGCTTTCGGCACGAGATCCTCGTCCGCGTCCAGGACAGCCTCGACCAGCTGCCCTCGGGCGCCGAGCTGATCGACTCCTCCCTCTCCCTCACCTTCACCGCCTTCGAGGTCCTCGTCGGCATCTTCTTCACCTTCGCGTGCGCTGCGTACTGGATCTTCGAGCGCGACCGGGCGGAGATCCTCGTCATGTCGCTCCTGCCGAGGGAGAAACGCCGCGTCGTCCGCGACACCTGGAACCTGATCGACGCGAAGCTCGGAGCGTACGTCCGAGGCCTCTTGATCCTCGTCACGTTCGTGGCCTCGGTGCTCTCGCTGATCTTCTACATCATCGGGTTGCCGTTCTGGCTCTTGATCGGGATCTTCGCCGGGCTCGTCGAGGTCGTTCCCGTGCTCGGCCCGATCGCCGCGGGGGCGGTCGCGATCGGAGTCGGTCTCACCGACTCGTGGCAGGTGGCGCTCGCCGCCGGAGTCGCCGTCCTGCTCGTGCGCCTCTTCGAGGACTACGTCGTCATCCCGCGCGTGCTCGGCCACGCGGTCGGCCTGACACCGCTCACGGTGCTCATCTCCGTGACCGCGATCGGAATCCTCTTCGGCGGCTTCGCCGTCTTCCTCGCCATTCCGTTCGCAGCCGTTCTCGCCACACTCGTGGACGTGGTCGTGCGGCACCGCAACCCCGCGGAGGAGGACACACCCGCGGTCCTCTTCCCCGCGAAGGAAAGCGAGAGCTGACCCGGTTCCTCTCGGGCGTGGCTCGCAAAGGAAGCAAGCGAGCAGGCCCGAGACAGTACGCATGGTACGGCGACGGACTGCGAGAGCAGCATCCTGCCGCGAGCGGCGTTCGAGGGAAGCGGGAGCTAGGCCTTGCGCCAGCGGCCGAAAACGAGGCCGCCGAGCGTGAATCCGAGGCCGAACGTCCCGACGGCGAAGCTGCCGACCGCAAGCGATTTCCGCCACGTCGACAGGCGCTGCCAGCGGCCGAGCACCTCCTGCTCCTCGGCGGAAAGCGGCTCGCCGCGGCGCTTCTTGCGCCCGGCAGCCCCTGCCCGAAGGCCGAGGTACATGTCGTCGAAGATCTCAGCGGGTTCGTCGACCATGCCCAAACTATAGTGTCCCCGCCCGATGGCGCCCTTACGCGTCCTGCAGGTTTCCGACCTCCATGCGGGCACGCGTGAGGAGCCCGAGGTCGAGAACGATCTCCGCGCGCTCGTCGCCGAGCTCGCCCCCGAGCTCGTGGTCGCGAGCGGCGATCTGACCCACCGCAACACGCCCGAGCAACACCAGCGCGCGGCGAGGCTTCTCCGCTCCCTCGGCCCTCCGCTCCTGGTCATTCCCGGAAACCACGACATCCCGCGCTGGCCGCCCTGGAGGTTCACGCGGACCTTCGACGAGTTCCTCCGGATCTGGCCGGAGACCGAGCCCGTGTACCACTCGGAGCGGATCGTCGTCTGCGGCCTGAACTCCGTGCGACCGTGGAAGCAGCAGGGAGGCGCCCTGCGCCCGTCCCAGCTCGACCACGTCACGAGGACGTTCGCCGAGGCTCCCGAGGGCGCTCTGCGCATGGTCGCGCTCCACCACCACCTCCTCGGCGCACCGTGGCGCACGGTGAAGCGAACGATCGCCAACCGCGCGAGCGTCCTCGGCGCGCTCGTGGACGCGGGCGCAGAGCTGATCGTCTCAGGTCACGTCCATCAGAGCGCGATCTCGGAGCGGCGCGAATTCGAGGTCGTCGAGAGCGAAGTGCGAGGGACGACCGTCGTGACGGCCCCGGGCCTGGGCCAGCCGCGCCCCAAGCGACGCGGCGAGGCGCGCGGCCTCCACTTCTTCGAAGCCGACGAGACGTCGCTGACCGCGGTCACCTATTGCTGGATCGGGAGCGACTGGTGCCGGATCGCGGAGCGCCGTTTCCCTCGCGGCGTCCGGGGCCTCGCCTAGGGTTTCGCGCCAATGGCAGGCGGGGTAGGCCATCGAAGGATGGCAGGCAAGGCAGCTCTCGTGCTGGCGACGGCCCTC
>DATEOR010000055.1:0-15975 GCA_035273885.1 Gaiellaceae bacterium | reverse complement strand
CCGCCGTTCAGGCCGACGCCGAACCCCTGAGCGCCGCCCATGCCGCCGAGCCCGGCAGTCAGCACCCTCTTCCCGGCCAGCGAGCCGCGGAAGTGCGTGGCCGCGATCGCGCGCAAGGTCTCGTAGGTGAAACCGAGGATGCCCTGCGTGCCGATGTAGAACCAGCCGGCGGCAGTCATCTGCCCGTACATCGTCAGTCCTGCGTCTTCGAGCCCGCGGAAGGTGTCCTGATCGGACCATTCCGGGACGACCATCGCGGTCGAGATGAGGACCCGCGGCGCGTCCTCGTGGGTCGGAAGCACAGCGACCGCCTTCCCCGACTGGACGATCAGCGTCTCGTCGGGGCCCAGGCGCTCGAGAGCCGCGACGATCCCGGCCAGCGCCTCGGGCGAGCGCGCCGCCTTGCCGCGGCCACCGTAGACCACGAGTGCGTCCGGATCCTCCGCCACGGCGGGGTCGAGGTTGTTGCGGAGGCAGCGGAGCGCGCCTTCCTGCTCCCAGCCCCGGCAGCGCAGCCCGCTCACCCCGTGGCGCCGGGGAAGAGCACGCGAAAGGATGCGCCACCGCCAGGGTTGTCCTCGACCCAGGCGCGGCCCCCGTGCAGCGCGGCAAACTGGGCGACGAGCGCCAGTCCGACGCCGACGCCGGTCGCCTCGACCTCGCTCCCGCGTGCGAACGCCTGGAAGATCGTCTCCTTTTCGGCATCGGGCACGCCCGGCCCACGGTCGTCTACGCGGAGGAGCGCGCCCGTGCCGTTGGGCGCGAGCGACACCTCGATGGGCGAGCCCTCGGGCGTGTGGCGCTCGGCGTTTGCGATCAGGTTGTCGACGATGCGCTCGAACTTGGCCGGGTCGACGCTCGCGTGGACGGTCTGAGCCTGCACGTCGATCCGTCCGTCGTCGGGCCGACCGGCGACGACGCTGCGGACGAGCTCGCCGAGGTCGGCATGCTCGAACTCCACCCGCAGGCGTCCATGCCGAAGCCGGTCGACGTCGAGCAGGTCGTTGAGGAGTCGTTCGAGCCGTGCGGCCTGGCTGGCGACGAGGCCGATCATCTGCTCCCGGCCCTCGTCGGTCAGGGTCGGCCAGCGCTCACGCAGGGTTATGGCGAACCCCAGGATTGCGGTGAGCGGGGTGCGGAGCTCGTGCGAGACGGCGGAGAGGATGTTCTCCCGGACCAGCTCGACGCGCTCGCGCTCGGTGATGTCCTGCGCCGTGCCGACCATGCGCACGGGGTGGCCGTTGCGGTCGGAAACGACGCGCCCGCGCCCCTGGACGATCCGCTCGCTTCCGTCTGCGAGGACGACGCGGTGGGTCATCTCGAAGGCCTGCCCGTCCGCGAGCGCGGCTTCGACTGTACCGCGCACGCGGTCCCGGTCGCCTGGATGGATGCGGGCAAGGTAGGCGTCGTAGTTGAGCTCGCCGCGCTCGGGCTGGAGGTCGTAGATTCGGTAGAGCTCGTTCGACCAGGTGACGCGATCGCCGGCGACGTCCCACTCCCAGCTGCCGACGTGGGCGAGCGCTTGGGCCTCGGCGAGGCCGCCCGCCGCTTGCCGGAAGGACTCGGCTGCCGCGTCACGCTCCGCGATCGAGGCTCCGAGTGCGAGCAGGCTGATCGCGGTGATCGCGAGGAGACCCTGGAGGATCTCGACCGTGACCGTCTCGTCGTGACCGCCAAGCGGCACGTTGTCGCTGATGACCCCGGCCACTCCGAAGGCCGCCACTGTGCAGCTCGCCGTGACGGCGCCGAGCTGCGTGAACCGCACGGAGGCCCAGAGGAGGAGGGGGAAGAGGAGGTACGGATACCGCCAGAGGCCGCCGAGGAAGATCGTCGCGCAGAGCCCGCTGAGCGCGGCCAGCAAGACCAAACCTTCGAGGATCCGAGCGAGCGGGAGGCGGATCGGCGGCCGCGTCGCCCAGACGAGGATCAGCGGCGCGACGAGCAGCGCGCCCGTCGCGTCCCCGAGCCACCAGAGCAGCCAGCGCGAGCCGTACGGCGAGGCTGCAGCGGAGTCCGAAAGCGCGAGGACGGTCACGCCGTTCGTCGCCGCGACAGCAGCCGCGATGGCGCCCGCGCACGCGAACCGGACGACGTCCTCCACGCGCTCGAAGGTCTGCCGGAAGGACGTGCGCCGCAGCAGGTAGACGGCGACCACCGCCTCGAGGGTGTTTCCGACGGCGATTCCCGCCGCGACCCACAGCGAGACGCCACTCGTCGCATTGCCGAGGAAAGCACCGATCGCGACCGCCGGCCACATCCTCGGGCCGAGGAGGAGCAGCGCTGCGATGGCGATCCCCGTCGGCGGCCAGACGGGCGTGATGACGCCGTGCCCGACCGCGAGATTCAGGCCGAGCTTCGCACCTCCGAAGTAGACGGCGGCGACGAGAGCGACCTTAAGGACGTACGAGCCTGAGCGCGTCCGCACGGCAGCGGGATCGTACGTCAGGGGGATGTCCGCACCGATCTAGCCCAGCGGCGCGAGCAGGCTCTTCTTCCCCTCGAAGGCGAAGAACAGGAGATCCGTCATCCGAAAGGTCGTGTTGTTCGGCCCGAGCGTCGGTCGGAAGTCCGTGCCGCGCACGATCGAATGCTCGCTCCCCTCCATCGCTCGGTGAAATGTCTCCGCGACGATGCGCGCACCGACACCGGCCAGCTTGCCGCCGTTCAACTCGGCCTCCCTGAGGATGTAGAACCAGAGAGGCGTGTCGGCGAGGACGCGCTCCCGCTGCGCCTGCGTGAGCCGGCTCAGGTCGGCGCCGCCGGCTCCGTCGCGAAGCTGCGCCTTGGTCAGCTTCGTGACCGAGACTCCCTTGCTCCTGAGGAAGGTCACCATCTGCTGGCCCGTCGCGAGCCTCACCATGTTCGCCCGCGTCAGGTTGCGGAAGGCGAGGTTCGCCTCCACGCCTGTGAAGCCGGGGAGGAACTGGAGCGGATTGGAGATGCGCGTGTCGATCCGCATGGCTTGATTGAACTTCGCGGCCGGCACGCCGAGCGTCGCATGCCCGCCGCCCGGAAAGTCGTAGAGCCGCCTGAAGTCGGCGATCCACGAGCTGATGAGCCGGGGGAAGCCGCCGAGGTTGCCGCTCGTCGCCGAAAAGTTGAAGAGGAGATCGAGCGTGCCGAAACCGTCGTCGAAGATCTTGTTCCAGTTGTAGGAGCCGCGGATCATGGAGTGGCCGAGTCGGTACGCCGCCACGGAAAACTCGATCGGCATCGTCGGCACGTCCGTCGGCACGGCGCCGACCTCGAAAGCCTTGCGACCGTTCGTGAAGACATCGTTCACGACCGAGGCCTTGCAGATCCTCGGCAGGAAATCCGTCCGAATCATCCACTGGTAGTGCTTCGTGGCCCGCTTGCGTGCGCGCTCGAAGCGCGTGCCGGCGGGACCGGCCCCGAGAGTGTCGAGGACGCGATTGTGGAAGCGGATCATCGCGAGATGGGTCTGCGCGACCGCGAGGTTCTCGTCGTTCCGCGGATCCGGGATGATGGCCTTTCGCTTCGCTGCAACTGTCGAGCCGGCGCCGCGCGGAAGGTCGAAGCCGTCCTTCGAGGCGAGGCCGTCGCCGGAGGCCGTCTTGCCCATCTTCAGGTGGAGGCCGTCTTCCTCGTAGAATTTCTCCGACGCGGGATCGCCGGGACCGGCGCCGTAGAGGGAGTCGAGGTCGAGGCTCGGCGAGCGGGCCTGAAGGAGCGCGGTCGGAGCGACGTGGTCGCCGAGCATCACGTTCGTCTTGTCGAAGGTCAGGTCGTGGTCGATGAACTGGCCGAGATACGTGTAGCCCGCCGGGATCCCCGACGAGCCGCCTCCTGCGACGGCCATGGCCTCGGCGAGCGCCTTCCTCGTTCCTTCGGGGATCTGCTTTCCACCGCCCTTCGGCCCCATGCGTGAAAAGCGGAAAGGCGGCGTCGCCGCTTCGGCCGTGCGCGCCAACGTCGGCTCACGTCCATCGAGGCTTTCGCCGAGCAGGCCCTCGCCGAGGACGTAGTAGGTCTCCGATCCGTGTTCCACGGCCCCTCCCCTTTCGGTTCACGCGCACGAAAAAAGTCGCCGCAGGCCGCTCACCCTAGCGCGGCGACGTCACTCCGTGGCGTCGCGGGATTCCGGGACGACGTACGCCAGGTCGCGGTAGATGCCGAGGTCGTGCGCGATCGTCGTCTGGTGGCGCGTCCCGAGCTCGTCGCGATACGTGACCGTCACCTGGAGCTTCGTCGGCTCCTTGCGTGCGAAGTAAGCGGCGCTCGAGTCGACGAGGGTGCGAATCTCCTTGCGCGGCGCGAGGTACTCGATGTTGCGGAAGAGCGGAAGCCGCGAGATCTCCACCGAGCCGCCGAGGCCGTGGAACCCGGGCTCGAACCGGCACGACACCTTCAGCGCCGGCCGCTCCCCGATGTTCGCGACGGCGACGTAGAGAACTCCCTCCTCGAAGACGAAGTCGACGATGACGTCGGTCTCGCGCGCATCGGTGGACACGCGGCTCAGCCGGCTTCGAGCTCGAGCCCCTCGTGGGCGATCTCGAGCGTCTCGATCGCGACCTCGTTCGCAGTTGCGTCGAGCGCCGGGCCCTCCCACTTGACCGGCCAGCCCTCCACGAAACGCCAGCGGAGGACCTGCTTTCGAGACTCGTCGAGGAGGATGATCGACCCCGAGCGGCGATCTGTCTTGCCGTTCACGACCGACTGCCGCCAGTTCCAGAGCGACAGGTCGCGGGTGAGGCCCCGCTTGAGGACGATATTCGCGTACTTCGTGAGGCCGGGGAGCTTGCGCACCCTGCTCGGCTCGGCCCCGGTCCTGTACTCGACCACGGCGGTCTCGGACTCGAGTCCGCTCACCGAGAAGAACGCAGCCTCTGCGATGCCGTCGATCTCGACGAGGAAGTTGAAGACGGTGAAGGGATCGTTGCGGCTGGCGGCTGGGATCCGTCCAGCCTAGCGCTTAGGCGACGTCCTCGACCGCGCGCGAGGCGCGGTAGAGGGTCTCGAGCTCGGTCGCCTTGACCGGCCTGCTGAAGTGAAAGCCCTGGCCGAGCTCACAGCCGTGCTCGAGGAAGAACGCGCGCTGCTCCTCCGTCTCGATTCCCTCGGCGAGCGGTTCGAGGCCGAGGTTCCGCGCCAGGTGGATGATCGAGGAGACCAGCACCGCGGAGTTGCGGTCATCCGGAAGGTCGCTGACGAAGGAGCGGTCGATCTTCAGGGTCGAGACGCGCATCTGGTTCAGGCGCGAGAGGGAGGAGTGGCCGCTGCCGAAGTCGTCGATCGCCAGGCGCAGGCCGCGCTCGTGGAGCTCGTCGATGACGGGGTCCATGCTCGTTCTCGGGTCGCCCATCATCGCCGACTCGGTGATCTCGATCATGAGCCGGTCGGGGTTCAGCCCGAAGGACTCGATCGTGGCGAGGACGTGGCGCATCGCCGTCGGCTGCCAGAACGAAGGCGGCAGGTTGATGGAGACATAGAGGTCGAGCCTGCGGTCCCGCCAGTGCTTCGCCTGCCGGCACGCCTCGGCGATCACCCAGTCGGAGAGCGGCGCCATGAGGCCCGTGCGCTCGGCGAGTGGGAGAAAGTCGGCTGGAGGCACGAGGCGTCCTCCGTCCTGCCAGCGGATGAGGGCCTCGGCTCCGATGATCTCGGCGGAGTCCAGGCGGACGAGAGGTTGGTAGTGGAGGACGAGCCCGTCGCCGCGCTCGATGGCCGTGCGCAGGCGACCCGCCATGGAGAGCTGCGCCAGTGCGTCGTCGCGGTCGACCGCGTAAAGGGCATGGCAGTCGCGGCCCGCGTCCTTCGCCCGGTACATGGCCGTGTCCGCGTGCTTCAGGAGGGTCTCCGAGTCGGGCGCGTCGTCGGGGAAGAGGCTGACGCCGATCGAGGCGCTCACGAAGATCTCGACGCCGGAGACGACGAACGGCGCGCGCAGCGTGCGCCGGATCTTCCGGGCGACCACCGCTGTCGCCTTGCGGGCGTAGTCGGGATCCTCGTCGCTGCCGGTCGGCTCGATGTCTGCGAGGAGGACGAGGAACTCGTCCCCGCCCTGGCGGGCGACCACGTCGGCGGTGCGCGTCGCGCGCTGCAGCCTGCCCGCGACCGCGCGCAGGAGCTCGTCGCCTGCGGCGTGGCCGAAGCTGTCGTTGATGAGCTTGAAGTTGTCCAAGTCGATGAAGAGGACGGCGGCCGCGCACTTCTTCCCGGGGCAGCGGTCGAGCGCTTCGTCCAGCCGCTCCTGGAAGGAGACGCGGTTGGGCAGTCCGGTCAGCGGGTCGTGGAAGGCGATGTGCTGAAGCTGTGCCCTCGCCTCCTCGAGCGCATCGGATGCCTTCCGGCGCTCGGTGATGTCCGCGACGATGCCGTCCACGAGCAGCTCGCCGTTTTCGCCCCGGCGCGGTCGCATTCGGTCCCACACCCAGCGCGTCTTGCCGTCGTAGCCGACGAGGCGGTACTCGATCTCGACCGGCTCGCCCGCCTCGAGCGTTGCGAGGACGTCGTAGGTCTCCAGGTCGTCCGGGTGGACCGCCTCCTCCCAGGCTTCCTCTGGGGTCTTGTCCTCGGGCAGCGGCCCGAGCAGGCTTTCGAGTCCTTCGCCGATGAACGTGTTGCAGATGTACGTGCCGTCGGCGAGGTACTCGGACTCGTAGAGGTGGATGGCGACCGTGCCCGCGACGCGCCGGAGGACGTCCGTCGCTGCGAGGGCTTCGGCGAGCGCGTTCTTGCCGTCGTTCGGCTGGGGGGCGGTATCGGGCATGGGGAGGGAGGCCAGCGGGGGTTTATCGGCATTCGAGGGCGAGATTTGAATCCCCTCTTGCGCAGATCTGTGCCGTTGCCTGCGCAGTCACACTCACGCGCGAATCAGACGGCTATCACCGGCGCATGCCATTCGATGGAAGGAGAAGCATGCGCTCGAAGATTTTCGTCGCGCTCGCGATCGCCGCGGTGGCGGTCGCGGGAGCGGCATTCGCCGCGATCCCTGACGGGAACGGCGTCATCCACGCCTGTCGCAAGCTCGACGGCGGCGCCCTTCGTGCCGTCGCGAAGGCCTCGGCCTGCCGCTCGGGAGAGCGGGCGCTCGCCTGGAACCAGCAAGGAGCGAGAGGGGCGACCGGGCCGGCCGGACCCCAGGGGCCTGCCGGTCCAGCGGGTCCCGCCGGGCCGCAGGGCGCGACCGGCGCACAGGGACCGCAGGGACCTGCGGGCCCCGGGCTCGCCTCGTTCGACTCCCTCGCCGGTCTCGGCTGCAACATCGGCGGCCAGGCGGGAGCGATCGCGATCGCCTATGGCGGCGCCGGTCTCGCACAGATCACGTGCGTCGCGGGCGCCGGCGGCGACGCGGCTATCCGGATCAACGAGTTCTCGGTCGGCGTCGAGGGCGCGCTCGGCGACGAGTTCGTCGAGATCGTCAACACCGGAACCGGGGCGGCCGACCTGTCCGGGTGGAAGCTCGTCTACCGCTCCGGGGCGGGTACGAGCGACGTCTCCCTCGGCACGCTCGCCGACGGCACGACGCTTGCGCCCGGCGCGTTCTTCCTCTTCGGAGGCTCGGACTACTCGGGAGCGCACCCGGCCGACAAGTCGTTCTCGGCCGGCCTCGCGTCGGCGGCAGGCGGGGTCGCGATCAAGGACGCCGATGGGAGCATCGTCGACTCGGTGGGGTGGGGCGATGCGACGAACGCCTTCGTCGAAGGAACGGCAGCGGCGGCCCCTACGATCGCGCCCGCACCGGGCAAGAGCGACGCGCGCCATCCGAACGGCCACGACACGAACGTGAACTCCGCGGACTTCGCGATCGGAGATCCGACGCCCGGCTTCTCAAACTAGGTGGTAGGACTGGCGGCGGTCGAGGCGAACCCCGAGTCATGACGACGAAGGACGAGCCCGACCGCCGCCTCTCGGCCCTGATCGCGGCACTTTCGCTGAACCGGGGCGAGCTCGACGCGGCTGCGCTGGAGCGGCTCCTCGGCCTCATCGAGGCGACCAAGCCGACGCCTGCCAAGAGCTAGCGCGCGCTGCGTCACAATGGTGGCGTGAGCGCTGCCACCGAGGCGCCCGGCGTCGTCGAGCTGGAGCGGCCCGCCGGAGACGAGCACGAGGAGTACGACCGCGCGTGGATCGTGGTCGTCTGGAACGACCCGATCAACCTCATGTCGTATGTGACCCTCGTCTTCCAGAAGCTCTTCGGCTACAGCCTGGCGAAGGCGACCGAGCTCATGCTCCAGGTGCACCACGACGGGAAGGCCGTGGTCTCGCGCGGGACACGCGAGAAGGCCGAGCACGACGTCGCCCGCCTCCACGCGCACGGGCTCTGGGCAACCCTGCGCCAGGATTGACCGAGCCGCCCGCACCGATCGAGTGGACCGTGGACGGTGATTTCGTCGTGCGACTGGGCCCGGCCGAGCGCGATCTGCTCCGTAGGCTGACGGCGGAGCTCGAGGAGCTCCTCGCGGAGGAGCCCGAAGACCCGTCGCTCCGTCGGCTCCGCCCGTCGGCCTACGAGGACGAAGACGTCGAGCGCGAGTACCGCGCCCTCACGGGATCCGAGCTGGAATCGCTGCGACAGCAAAACCTTCGCGCGCTGCAGGAGACCGCCGGTTGCGAACGGCTCGACGCCGGCGACCTTGACCGCTGGCTCGCGGCGCTCAACGACCTGCGGCTCGTGCTCGGCACGCGGCTCGACGTCACGGAGGACCAGTTCGCGGACGGATTCGACCCAAGCGCGCCGCATGCCTACGAGCTCGCCGTCTACGCCTTCCTCACCTGGCTGCAAGAGGCTGCGGTGGAAGCGTCTGCAAGCGCCCTCGACGACGCGCGAGACTAGACCCGTACTCGACGAGGGAGGACGCGATGAAGGTCGACGACCTGCTGCAAGGAGCCCGCGACGCGATCACCGTGCGCAGGGTCTACGGCGAGGCGATCGAGCGCGACGGCGTGACGGTGATCCCGGCCGCGATGGTGATCGGCGGCGGCGGCGGAGGAGGGGACGAGGCCGGCAACGGCGGCGGGGGGCTCGGGTTGATGGCCCGGCCCATCGGAGCCTGGTCGATCCGTGACGGCGACGTATCGTGGCAACCCGCGGTCGATCTCGCCCTGCTCGCGGCGATCGGCGGGGTCACGCTCCTCGGCGCGCTTCGACTACTGCGCGGCTAGCGGTACCGGTAGACGATGCGGCCGCGGGTGAGGTCGTAGGGGGAGACCTCGACCTTCACACGGTCACCGGGGAAGATCTTGATGCGGAAGCGGCGCATCTTCCCGGCGGTGTAGCCGAGCACCTCGTGCCCGGCGTCGAGCTGGATCTTGAACATCCCGTTCGGGAAGGCCTCGACGACCTCGCCCTCCATCTCGATCTTTTCTTCCTTCGTTGCCACGGCCGGAAGAATACCCATTTCGGGGGACGCTCCAATCCCGCGCCAATCGCAGGATTCGAGCGTGGGAGCGCTTACTGGAAGCCTCCTGCGGCGCAAGCCCCAGACGGGCTCGAATCGGGCTGTCGAGACGTTTCGCTTCGTCTGCTATCTCGATCGCGTTCCTCCGCACATCCTCGAAGATCCCGCATTCCGCATGCTCCCCGACCACGGGGAAGTCGAGTGCGAGCTCGAGGCGGAGGACTTCGCGGGCGCGGTCGCGGAGGCGATTCGGACGCTCGAGGTCGACTTCGTGCACGTCCGCGGGATCGAGCGGCTCTTCTAGCCGACCGCCGCAGACTGTGAGAGTGTCGCGGGGTGCCTCTCCGCGCCGCCGGAGCCTGCGCGCTTGCCGCGTTCTTCACCTCCGCGATCGGCTGGATCGCGGGCGATCTCGCCCAGCCTGCCGCGTTCAGCCCGGCGAACGACGACATCTCCGACCTCGGTGCCCTGACCGCCTCGAGCCCCTGGCTCTACAACCAGGTCGGCGCCAACCTCACCGGACTCCTGGTCATGGGCGCCGCGCTTGGCCTCTGGCGCGCGCTCAGTCCTGACGTCCTCGGCCGCATAGGAGCCGGCGCTGTCTTCATCGCCGGACTGGGCGCGTTCCTCGACGGCTTCTTCCGGCTCGACTGCCAGGGCATCGACGCCGGCTGCGTGAACGACTCGTGGCATTCGGACGCGCACCGCTGGGAGTCGCGCTTCACCGCGGCGGCGACCCTGCTCGCGCCTCTCATCCTGGCGCTGGCGTTCAGGGGCCTCCCGGAATGGCGGCGTGCGTGGCTCCCGAGCCTCGCGACGATTCCGGCGATCATCCTCGCGAATGCGGTCTTCTCTGTCCTCGGGGACGGCGCGGCCGTCCGCGCGGGGACCATGGCCTGGTTCGCATGGCTCGCCTACGTGGGAGTGCTGCTACTCGCGGAGGAGGAACAGCAGGCCGTGGTCCTCTCGGAGACCTAGCCCGTGGACATCCCCTCGGGCAGGCGTCTCTTCCTCCTCGCGCTCGTCGTCTCACTGACTGCGACGGCGCTCCTCGCGATCGGAATCCTCCTCTTCGCCGAGTTCGACGACACGACCTGGCGCATCCTGGGGACGACGGCGCTGATCGGCCTCTTCAGCCTTCTGTCATTGCCGGCCGGAGCTCTCCTCGACCGCGACGAGGCGCGGCCCCTCGCCTACGCGACGATCGGCGCCGCGGCGATCGGGCTCGTGCTCACGCTCGTCCTCCTCTGGGGAGAAGTGGAGAGCGAGGCGGCGGCCAAGGCAGCGGTGACGATCGCGCTCCTCGCCGGCGCGCTCGCGCAGACGGCGGCGACGTCGTCCCGTCGGCGCAGTACGGATACCGGTGCGGTCGACGCGCTGTACGTGGGCGCAGCCGGATCCGCATTCGGGCTCGCGGCGATGGGGGCGATTGCCGCGTGGGGCGAAATCGAGGACTCTCCGTACTACCGGTTCCTCGGCGCCCTCGCGGTGGCCGACCTGCTGCTCGTCCTGCTGCAGCCGGCCGTGCGGAAGATGAGCTCGTCCGCGGAGCGCGCCGCGCCTTTCAGGCTCGTCCTCACCCTCGACCGCGAACCCTCTGACGAAGAGGTCGCCACGGCTGTGAGCGCACTCGAGGGACACGGCCTCAAGGTAGAGAACGTCGACCGGAGGGGCTGACGGGAGCCATCATCCGGCGGGTCTAAGATGGCCTCTCTCGTGCCCGAGGCGCCGTTCGTCCATCTCCACGTCCACTCCGAGTACTCGATCCTCGACGGCGCCTGTCGCATTCCGGACCTCGCCGCCCGGGCCGCGGAGCTCGAGATGCCGGCCGTCGCGCTCACCGACCACGGCTCGCTCGCCGGCGCGGTGGAGCTCTACAAGGAGGCCGGAAACGTAGGCGTGAAGCCGATTCTCGGCTGCGAGGTCTACGTCGCCGACGACCGCAAGGCCCAGCAGAAGGGCTATGCGCACCTGACGCTTCTGGCCGAGTCGAACGAGGGCTACGCGAACCTGATCAAGCTCGCATCCGCGGGCTTCCTCGAGGGCTACTACTACAAGCCGCGCGTCGACTGGGAGCTCCTGCAGAGCCACTCGAAGGGTCTCGTCGCCCTCACCGGGTGTCTCTCCGGCCGGGTCTGCAAGGCGCTCGAGAACGGGAACCCGGCCGAGGCCGAGAAGGAGATTGCAAATCTTCGCGACATCTTCGGGCCGGATTCGACCTACCTCGAGATCCAGGACGCCGGCCTGGAGATCCAGAAGCGGATCAACGCCGACCTGGCGAAGCTCTCGGAGACGACCGGCCTGCCGCTCGTCGCGACCGGCGATGTGCATTACCTCCGGCACGAGGACGCGCGCGCCCATGAGGCGCTGCTCTGCATCCAGTCCGGCGACTCCCTGGCCAACCCGAACCGCTGGCGCTTCGACACCGATCAGTTCTATTTCAAGACGCCGGCCGAGATGGCGCAGGATTTCGCCGGCTACCCCGACGCCGTGGCGCGGACGCTCGAGATCGCCGAGCGCTGCAACGTCTCCATGGAGCTCGGGCGCATCCTGCTCCCCAAGTATCCGGTCCCGGACGACCGCGACGCCTTCGACTACCTCGTCGAGCTGTGCGAGAAAGGCCTGCAAAAGCGCTACGGCTCGGTCACGCCCGAGCTGTCCGACAGGCTGAAGTTCGAGCTGAAGACGATCCGTGAGATGGGCTTCGCGGACTACTTCCTGATCGTCTGGGACTTCATCTCGTTCGCGAAGCGAAACGGCATCGGCGTCGGCCCGGGCCGAGGCTCGGCGGCAGGCTCCCTCGTGGCCTACAGCCTGGAGATCACCGACATCGACCCGATGAAGTACGACCTTCTCTTCGAGCGCTTCCTCAACCCCGGGCGCAAGTCGATGCCGGACATCGACATCGACTTCTCGGTCCACGGGCGCGACCAGGTCATCAACTACGTGGCCGAGAAGTACGGGCGCGACCGCGTCGCCCAGATCATCACCTTCGGGACGATGATGGCGCGCGCTGCGGTGCGGGACGCGGGCCGCGTGCTCGACATCCCCTACGGCACCGTCGACAAGATCGCGAAGCTCATCCCGGAAGGGCCCAAGGTCTACCTCGACGAGTGCATGAAGCCCGGGGCCGAGCTGAAGAAGGCCTACGACGAGGACGAGATCGCGCGCCAGGTCGTTGATCTCGCGCGCCCGCTCGAGGGCCTTGTCCGCCAGGACTCCATTCACGCCGCCGGCGTCGTCATCGGCGACCGTCCGCTGACCGACTACGTGCCGCTGCAGCAGAAGGGCGCAGACCAGGAGGTCGTGACCCAGTTCGCGATGGAGGACGTCGAGGCGCTCGGGCTCCTGAAGATGGACTTCCTCGGCTTGCGCAACCTCGACGTGATCGACAAGGCGGTCGAGCTGATCGGCGGGATCGACATCACGAAGATCCCGCTCGACGACGCGAAGACCTACGAGATGCTGCAGCGCGGCGAGTCGACGGGCGTCTTCCAGTTCGAGTCCTCGGGCATGCGCGAGGCGCTCCGCCAGGTGAAGCCGAGCGAGTTTGAGGATCTCATCGCCCTCGTCGCGCTCTACCGCCCGGGCCCGATGGGCTACATCCCGGTCTACGGCCGCCGGAAGGCGGGCGGGGAGACGGTCACCTTCCTTGACCCGCGCCTCGAGCCGATCACCGGGCCGACGTACGGCATCTGCATCTACCAGGAGCAGTACATGGAGATCGCCAAGCAGCTCGCCGGCTTCTCACCGGCCGAGGCGGACGATCTCCGCAAGGCGATCGGCAAGAAAATCCACAAGCTCATGGCGTCCTTGAAGGACAAGTTCCTCGAGGGCTGTGCCAACGCGAACGTCACGCCCGCAGTGGCGAACCAGCTCTGGAAGGACATGGAGCAGGCGCAGGACTACTCCTTCAACAAGTCGCACGCCGCCTGCTACGGGCTCATCGCCTACCGCACGGCCTACCTGCGGGCGAATTGGCCGGCCGAGTACATGGCGGCGCTCATCTCCTCGGTAATGAACACGAAGGACAAGGTGCCGTTCTACGTCGCCGCCTGCGACGAGCTCGGGATCGAGGTGCTGCCGCCCGATGTCAACTCCTCCGCGCACGACTTCGCCGTCGTCGAGGGCAAGATCCGTTTCGGCCTGAACGCGGTGAAGAACGTGGGCGAGGGCGCGGTGCGCTCGATCATCGCGGCACGGGAGGAAGGCGGGGCGTTCACCTCGATCTGGGATTTCTGCGAGCGCGTCGACCCGCAGCTCGTCAACAAGCGTGCGCTCGAGTCGCTGGTGAAGTGCGGCGCCCTCGACTCGACCGGCGCGACGCGCAGAGGCATGTGGGAGGCGCTCGAACCGGCGCTCTCGTGGGGAGGCCAGCAGCAGGCCGACAGGCTCGCGGGCCAGGGCTCGATCTTCGACCTCGGCGACGAGGCGGAGGAGGCGCGCCCGCGCCACCACGCGCCGCTTGCGACCCAGGAATGGGAGAAGTCCGAGAGGCTCGGTTACGAGAAGGAGTCGCTCGGGCTCTACGTCTCCGAGCATCCGCTCGACAGCGTGAAGGCGTCGCTCCGCAAGAAGACCGACTGCCCGATCGCGGAGCTCGAGCGACGCCGCGACGGCGAGGTCGTCACCGTCGGCGGCATCGTCGGCGCGCTCAAGAGCCTGACCACGAAGAAGGGCGAGCCGATGGTCTTCATGCGGCTCGACGACCTCTCGGGCTCTGTCGAGACCGTGGTCTTCAACTCCGTCTACGCGGCTGCTCGCGACTTCCTCGAGGCCGACCGCGTGCTCGTCCTCAAAGGCCGGGTCGACCACAAGGAAGGCGAGACGAAGCTGATCGCCATCGAGGTCGTCCCCTTCGAGGCGACGCCCGACCGCTCCGAGGTGTGTCTCAAGGTTGACGCGCGGAAGGCGCCCGCCGGCCTCGTCCGCGACCTCGCCGAGCTCCTGCGGGAGTACCCCGGCGACGCGAAGGTGCTCGCCGCGATCGAGACCTCGGCGGGCCCGGTGACCCTCGCATTCGGTCCGGACTACCGAGTGCGGCCCGAGCCCGACTTCTTCGCCGAGGTCAAGTCGTTGCTGGGCGAATCCGCAATCGCCTGAGCAACAGACGGCGTTCCGGTGCGAGATGCTTCGCCTTCTCGGCGCGCTTTCGGCGGGGCTGAGGGGAGTCCGCCACGAGCCTGGAAGCGACGCTCGCCGGATGGAGATACAGAAGCTCGTCGATTGCCGTCATGTATCCACGACGGCCCAGGCGTGACGTTTCTTCCCTAGCTCTCCGACTTCGGCGCGTGCAGGAGGTTCTCGACGTCCTTCACGCCGCGGACCTTGCGCACCCGCGCCTCGAGGGCCTCGACGAGCTCCGGGTCCTCGACCTGGCCGCGCAGGAAGACGACGCCGTTCTCGGCGTTGATGTTGATCTGCCCTTTCGGCACGTCGTGCTTGCGGAAGACGATCGACTCGACCTTGTCCACCAGCGTCGTGTCATCGAGCTCGACCTCCTCCGGCTTGCGCAGGGCGTGCGCCGCGCGCCGTGCCTGGCCCGCCGCGTCGGAGGTGGCGTGGTGGACGAGCTTCCGCGCCCGCTTGGTCCCTTGGCGCGCGAGCGAGAGCAGCTGGTCGCGGCTCTGATGGCGCCGGCGCCGCCCGTTCTGCGGGTCGAGGAAGTAGGCAAGCGCCGCGCCTCCCATCGCAGCCGAGAGATAGAAGGGGACCTGGTTCCGGGTGCGCATGGCGATACCTCCGACGAGAGCGGCTCGAAGAGGCGAGCCTACCTTCCCCGGCTCGCCGAGCCAAGGCCGGGTCAGTGCTCTTCCTCGGAGGCGAAGACGACGTCCTCGAAGTCGACCGAGGGGAGCTTCCCCGCCTCGGGCGCCCGGCCGACGTAGACGTTCAGCCCTTCGCGCTGGACGCGCACGCGGTCCGGGGCTGCCTGCTCCTCCGCTGCGAAGCCGGTCGTCGCACGGGTCGCGTCCGACTCGCTCCCGTACGCGTAGATCGTGGCGGTCGCGCCGTCGAGCTGGACGACCGCCATCGCCTCGGGCAGCGGGTCCCCCTCCGGCGCCACCTCCTTCACGTCGAATCCGTGCTCCTCGAGGTGCTCGACGCGGTGGGCGAGCGGGCTCTCCGAGGCGGCCGACCCGCCGCACGCGGCCAGGAAGAGGACGAGGAGGAGCGCCGCGCGCACGCGCCTACTCATAGCGGACGCGGAACCCGAGGCGGCCAGGAGGTGTAGAAGGGGGCAGTGGAGGGCCGTCCACTGGAGGAAACGGAGCTCGTCGAACGGGCCAAACAGGGCGATGAAGCCGCCTATGGAGACCTCGTGCAGGCATATCAGGGGATCGCGTTTCGCACGGCCTACCTCATCGCGGGGAGCGCCGCGGATGCGGAGGACGCTGCCCAGGAGGGGTTCGTGAAGGCCTGGTCGGCGCTGCACCGCTTCCGGACCGGGGCGCCGTTTCGGCCCTGGATCCTGCAGATCGTCGCCAACGAAGCCCGCAACCGCCGCCGGGCCGCGGGCCGCCGCGCCCACCTCACGCTGCGGACGGTTGCGGCGACGCCATCGGGGGAGGCGGCCCCCTCCCCCGAGGCGACCGCCATCGACACGGAGCAG
>DATEOR010000054.1:0-41323 GCA_035273885.1 Gaiellaceae bacterium | reverse complement strand
CAGCGGGCGGAGCTGCTCGCCGCCGTCAACGAGCTGCGCGAGGAGGACCGGCTCGTGATCGCGTGCCGCTACTTCCTCGAGCTCTCCGAGGAGGAGACGGCTGCAGCGCTCGGGTGGCGGCGCGGCACCGTCAAGTCCAGGCTCTCGCGCGCGCTCGGGCGGCTGCGCGAACAGATGGGGGAGGAGGCGTATGCCTGAGCTCGAGCTCGCACTGCGCGACCTGGCCACGAGCCTGGACTGGCCGGACGACCCCGATCTCGAGGGCCGCGTTCTCCGCGGGATCCGCGAGGCGCCCGCGCGTCGAAGGCTCGTCCCGCGCAGAACACTCGTGATCGCGCTCGCCGTCCTGGCGGTAGCCGTGGGAGCGCTGTTCGCCGTGCCGCAGACGCGCGCGGCGATCCTCGAGTTCTTCCACCTCCGCGGCGTCACGATCGAGCGCGTGGAAGAGCTGCCGACGGTCTCGGTCGAGACCGGACTTGGCACCTTCCTCGGCGACCACGTCACCTTGCAAGAAGCGCGCGAGCGGGCCGACTTCGACATCCTGGTTCCGGAAGCGCTCGGCGCGCCCGACGCGGTCTATTTCCAGGAGAGCCCTCCGGGCGGCATGGTGTCCTTCCTCTACGGAAGCTCGGACGAGCCGCACGCGCTGTTCACCCAGTTCACCGCGTCGGTTGACGAGGCGATCTTCAAGAAGGTCGCACCAGAGGCGAAGATCCAGGCGGTGACCGTCGACGGGCAGCCCGGTTTCTGGATCGAGGGCGCACACTTCTTCTCCTACTTCGACCGCGACGGAGAGATGCAGTCCGAGCAGGTCAGACTTGCCGGGAATGTTCTCCTTTGGGAGCGCGGCACGCGCACACTGCGCCTCGAAGCCGATATTTCCAAGGAAGAAGCGCTGCGGATCGCGGCCTCGGTGGACTGACCGGCCTAACTCATCATGAGGAGTTCAAATCACCCGGCAGGGGGACAACCGAGGCGGGGTCGCAGCCGAACTCAAAAAGACCATGACTGCGGCGGAACTCCAAGACCTCGATTTCGACACCGAAGCCGAACGCGTGCTCCTGTGGCGTGAAGAGGAGCTCGGGCGCGCAGGCTACGACCGGGGCACGGCCCGCCAGTTGGCCGAGTCTACGAGCGTCGACCTGCACCTCGCCACCGAGCTCCTGCGGCGCGGCTGTCCTGAGTCGACGGCCCTTCAGATTCTCCTCTGACCGTCTCGGCGCTGCTCGCTTGCCTCTCTTGCGAGCGTCGCCCCGGATCAGTCAGCGCGCGCGTTAGGCGCGCCACCCTTCCCGCGGATTCGCCAAACTCCCCGGCGTGAGCTTTCTGCTCGCGTCCATTCCCAGCCCCTCCAGCGGCAGCATCGACGTCGGCCCGCTGCAGCTGCACGCCTACGGCGTCATGCTCCTGCTCGGGATTCTCGCCGCGACGTGGCTCACCGGCGTGCGGTGGACGAGGCGGGGCGGCGACTGGGATCTCGTCTTCCGCGTCGCGATGTGGGGAGTGGCCGGCGGCATCGTCGGCGCGCGGCTGTACCACGTGATCACGAGCTGGAGCGAGGTCCCGGATCCGAAGTGGCAGGGCGTCTTCGAGATCTGGAAGGGCGGGCTCGGGATCTGGGGCGGGATCCTCGGCGGGGTGATCGCCGGGGCCATCGTCGTCCGCCGCTCGGGCAACTCGATCTACCGCTTCATGGACGCGGTCGCGCCGGGGCTCCTCCTCGCGCAGGCGATCGGCCGCTGGGGCAATTACTTCAACCAGGAGCTCTTCGGCAAGCCGACCGATCTTCCGTGGGGGCTGGAGATCGACGTCCAGAATCGGCCCGAGAAGTACATCGCGGAGCCGACCTTCCACCCACTCTTCCTCTACGAATCGATCTGGAACTTGCTCGGCGTCGGCTTCCTGCTTCTCGTCGACCGGCGCTTCAAGATCCGCCCGCCGGGCCTCTTCGCCCTCTACGTCGCCTGGTACACGGCGTTTCGCACCTACGAGGAGACGCTGCGCATCGACCCGTCGCACGAGTACTTCGGGCTGCGCCTGAACTTCTACGTTTCCGTGACGGCCTTTGTCCTCGCGATCGCGGCGTTCATCTGGTCGCAGCGCCGGGCGGAGACCTCGGCGCGCCCGAAGCCCACCGCTCCGCCGCAGGGGCCGAAGATGGCGGTGCCGAAAGGCCGCGTCCGCCGCTGATCATAGAGTTGGGCCGGTGAGCGCCGTCGCTGAGCTCCTGCTCGACCTCGATGCGTTCGAGGGGCCCTTCGACCTTCTCCTGACGCTTGTCCTGAAGGAAGAGCTCGAGCTCGCGGACGTCGAGATCGTCGAGATCGTGCTCACGTTTCTGGAGGAGCGGCGCGGCGACCTGGAGGTCGACGGCGAGTTCCTCGTCCTCGTCGCCTCTCTCTTGGAGCTGAAGGCGCGGGGCCTCTTCCCGGAGGAAGAGGAAGTTCCCTTCGAGGATCTCGACCCCGATGACGCCGCGGGCGAGCTCGCCGAGCGGCTCGCGCAGTACCGCCGCTTCCGAGCCGCCGCGGGCTGGCTCGAGGACAGGCTCGACGCCGAGGCCGACCGCTACTTCCGCCTCGGCCCGGCGCCGCTCGCGCCCGTGCCGGAGCGGCCGCTCGCCCCTCAGGAGCCCGAGTCGCTTGCCGCTGCCCTGCGCGCGCTGGCCGCGGAGCCTCCGGCGCCCTCACTCCGCCACATCACCCTGACCTTCCCGCCCGTCTCGCTCTTCCTCGAGCGCTTCCGTTCGGTGCTTCGCCGCCGCGGCCGCTTCGTCTTCGACAAGGAGGTCGACGCACTCACACGGGTCGAGCAGGCGGTCGCCTTCCTCGCGCTGCTCGAGTTGCGCAAGGCGGGGGAGATCGCAATCGGGCAAGCTGCCCCCTTCGAGGAGATCACCGTATGGAACAACGCAGCCTGACGCTGATCGAAAATCCGGTCGACCGCCTCGCGCGGACGCTCGAGGCGCTGCTCGTGATCGCGCCCGCGGCGCTCTCCATCGAGGAGCTCGCCGCTGCGACCGAGGACGAGACGGAGCGCGTCGAAACGGCTCTCGGGCTCCTCGCCTCGCGCTACCGCGAAGGCCGGAGCGGCATCGTGCTCGAGCAGGTCGCCGGCGGGTATGCGTTCCGTGCTGCCAGAGAGGCCGCCGAGGCGTGCGCACGCCTGGTCGAGCGGCCCGTGCAACGCGGCCTTTCGCAGGCCGCGCTCGAGACGCTCGCGATCGTCGCCTATCTCGGGCCCGTGTCGCGTCCGGAGATCGCCCGCATCCGCGGCGTGGCCGCGGACTCGGCGGTGGCGGGTCTCGTCGAGCGAGGGCTGATCGCCGAGGCGGGCCGCGACAAGGAGGGCGGCGCCATTCGCTACGAGGCGACGCCGCTGTTCGAGCGCGTTTTCGGCCTCACCGGGCTCTCAGAGCTCCCGCGTCTCGACGATCTCGCCGAGGACGACGAAGGCCTCCGCCAGCGGCTCGAAGAGGTCGCCGGCCGCCGCGGCGCCTAGTCCCGGCGGGGCGGTGGCGCACCTGTCGCGACTCCCCGCACGAAGTGCCCCAAAAGAAGCCAAGTAACAGACTGTTACTTGGTGGGCGACCGCCAGCCCAGGCAGCGGAACTCACTGCAGAATGCGGCATCGTCGGGCTGCATCGATGCGCGCGAAAGTGTCAGCAGGTGTCTCGAAATTGACCTTGTAACAGACTGTTATTTGGGCAGGTCGCATGCGGGCCGGCGTGGGCCCCCGGTCACACGAACTGCTAGGACTCGCGCACGATCGATTCGGCCTCGGCGCGCGTGAAGGCGCGGAGGGTCTCCGTGCGAACGTTTCCGTGCCGCGCGAGCTCGAGGACGATCCCGTAGGCCGTCTCGTCGTTCGGCGCCTCGAAGATCTCGACGACGTCGTAGCGGCCCAGCGTCACGTAGACGTCGATGAGCTTCCCGCCGCGGTCCTCGATTACTGCGTGGCTCTCTTCCACCCGGTCGCGCCAGGCAGGCAGCCCGCCGATGCCCTGCGACGTCCAGTGCATGAGCGAGATGTAGACGGGCACGGCGGGATAATGACCGCTCGTGCGCCTGAACGCCTACCTCGCCCGGGCCGGAATCGCGTCGCGCCGCGGAGCCGAGGAGCTGATCCGCGCCGGGCGCGTGACCGTGAACGGCGAGGTAGCCGGGCTCGCGACCTTCGTAGAGGGAAAGGATCGCGTCGAAGTGGACGGCGCGGAGGTCGGGCCGGAGCCGCTCACGTACGTCCTTCTGCACAAGCCCGCCGGCGTCGTCACGACTGTCCTTGACCCCCAGGGCCGGCCGACCGTCGTCGGGCTCGTCGGCCACGAGCGGCGCGTCGTCCCGGTCGGGCGGCTCGACGCGGACACCACCGGTGTCCTGCTCCTCACGAACGACGGGCCGCTCGCGCACCGGCTCATGCACCCGCGCTACGAGGTGGACAAGGTCTACGAGGTCGTGGTCGAAGGCGAGCCCGACGACGAAGACCTTGCGCGGCTCGCCCAGGGAGTGGAGCTCGACGACGGCAAGACTGCTCCCGCCCTGGTCAAGCGCCTGGAGCCTTCCCGGCTGGAGCTGACCCTTCACGAAGGGAGAAAACACCAGGTGAAGCGGATGCTGGCCGCGGTCGGCCACCCAGTGACCAGGCTCCATCGCAGCTCGTACGCCGGCCTTGGCACCGACGGGCTCGCCCCGGGCGAATGGCGCGAGCTCAGCGGAGAGGAAATCGCGGCGTTACGTACCCCAGGGGGTCCATAGCCGCTCCGGCATCGAAGACGGGACCAAGTCTTCGATCACGACGAGCCCGAAAAGCCGGTCCCAGATCCCGCGCCCGGCTGGGTCGCGGAGCTGCCAGAGGTGGCCGATGAACGCGAGCGAGGCGATTGCGATCGACACGGCGCGCGACACCTGGTGGAAGGTGGAGAGCGGCGTGTCGTACCTGCCGAGGACGAAGGTGTAGGCAGTGAACGAGGCGAGAAAGAAGATGACCGCGAGGACTCCCCTGCCGGCGGCGCGGGCGAGGCCGGGGCTGCGTCCGTTCCCTGCCCCGACGACGTGGATGTCCGCCGCGCGCATCCCGAGCGTGTGCCCGGTCGAGAAGAAGAAGGCGAAGTAACCGGCGACGATCGCGAGCCCGGCCGCCTGCGTGAGGATGAAGAAAACCACGAACACGACCCCGCCGATCTCGTCCGCGGTTGCCTGGAGGACGCCGAGCGGAATCTGGGCGATCAGGAAGAAGACGGTGACGATCGTCCAGTCGACGAGCCCCCCGACGAGGCGGCGCGCGAGCGGCGCCGCGTTGGCGCGGTAACTGCCGTCGGGAGGGCGGTACTCGGGGAGTGGCCGCTTACGGCGGAACGAAGCCAACGCGCTCGTAGGCCTGGGCGAGCGTTTCTCTCGCGATCGCGTGCGCCTTTTCTGCGCCGCGCGCCAGGATGGCGTGCAGCTCGCCGGGATTGCCGCGCAGGTCTGCGTACCGAAGCCGGATCGGGTCGAATAGCGCCACAACGGCCTCCCCGACGTCCTCCTTGAACTTCCCGTACCCGGCGCCGTCGTAGCGCGCCTCGATCGCCTCGGGAGGGTCGCCCGTCGCCACCGCCATGATTTCGATGAGGTTCGTGACACCGGGCTTGTCCTCACTGCGGACGACATCGCGACCCGAGTCGGTCACCGCCGAGCGGAGCTTCCGCCTGATCAGGTCAGGTGGGTCGAGTACGCGCACGAGCCCGAGATCGCCGCTGAACGTCGTCGACATGCGGTTCGTGGGCTCCTGGAGATCCATGATCTTTGCGCCGACCTCGCCGTAGGTCCCCTCGGGGACGACGAAGGTCTCGCCGAACCGCTGGTTGAAGCGCTGCGCGAGGTCGCGTGCGAGCTCGAGGTGCTGGCGCTGGTCTTCCCCGACCGGGACGACGTCGGCCTGGTAGAGGAGGATGTCCGCGGCCTGCAGCACCGGGTAGGTCATGAGGCCGACGCTGAAGTTCTCGCTCTTGGCCGACTTCTCCCGGAACTGCGGCATGCGGCGTGCCTCGCCGTACGGGGTCATGCACTCCAGAACCCAGGCGAGGCGCGGATGCTCGGGCACGTGGCTTTGCACGAAGAGCGTGCAGACGTCGGGATCGAGGCCGCACGCAATGAGGAGCGCGACGAGGTCGAGCGTCGACTCGCGCAAGGATTCGGGCTCCTGTGGGACGGTGATCGCGTGCAGGTCGACGATGGGATGGAAGGCATCCATCTCGTGCTGCTCGGCCACCCAGCGGCGGATGGCGCCGACGTAGTTGCCGAGGTGCTTTTCGCCGGTCGGCTGAATTCCGGAGAGGACGCGCATTTGGAGCTTGATTATGGCTAACTAGACTGGGTTCCCAATGGCAGTTGCCCGTTCAGTCTGGTCGCCGTCGTCCTGGCGGTCGCATCCCGCGCTCCATCAGCCCGAGTGGCCGAGCGAGGAGCGGGCCGAGGTTGCGCGCCAGAAGCTCGCCACCGTTCCCCCGCTCGTGTTCGCCGGCGAGGCGCGCCAGCTCCGCTCCGCGCTCGCCGAGGTGGCCGCCGGGCGGGCGTTTCTCCTTCAGGCGGGCGACTGCGCCGAGTCGTTTCACGACGTCTCCGCCATCCACATCCGCGAGAAGCTGAAGATCCTCTTGCAGATGGCGGCAGTGCTCACGTACGGAGCGACGCTGCCGGTCGTGAAGGTGGGGCGGATCGCGGGCCAGTACGCCAAGGCGCGCACCTCGCCGACCGAGCCCGCGGGTGACGGCGAGATTCCCTCTTTCCGCGGACACATGATCCACGATGACGCGCCCACGGCCGAGGCGCGAATCCCGGATCCGGACCGCATGGTCGAGGCCTACTACCACTCGACTTCGACGCTCAATCTCGTCCGCGCATTCACGAAGGGCGGTTTCGCCGACCTTCTGCGGGTGCACGAGTGGAACCAGGAGTTCGTCGCCTCGTCCGTGGAGGGCCGCCGGTACGAGCGACTTGCTGCGGAAATCGAGCGCGCGCTGCTCTTCATGGCCGCGTGCGGGATCGACGTGGTCGCCGAGCAGAAGCTCCACCAGGTCGACGTCTGGACGAGCCATGAAGGTCTCGTGCTCGACTACGAGGAGGCGCTCACGCGCCGCGACTCGACCACGGGCGACTGGTACGACTGTTCCGCGCACATGCTCTGGATCGGAGAGCGGACGCGGAAGCTCGACGGCGCGCACGTCGAGTTCTTCTCGGGTGTGAACAACCCGCTCGGCGTGAAGGTTGGGCCGACCGCGACGGCCGACGAGCTGATCGAGATCTGCGAGCGGCTCGATCCGGCCCGCATGCCCGGCCGGCTCACTCTGGTCTCGCGAATGGGGGCGGAGCACGTCTTCGAGCTCCTGCCGCCTCTCCTGCGCGCGGTGCGGGAGGCCGAGCACCCGGTCGTGTGGGCCTGTGACCCGATGCACGCCAACGTTTTCAAGACGGACTCCGGCGTGAAGACGCGGCGCTTCGACGCGATCATGGCGGAGATCGAAGGCTTCGTCGCCGCCTGCCGTGCCGAGCGAGTTTGGCCGGGCGGTGTGCACCTCGAGTTCACGGGCGAGGATGTGACGGAGTGCCTTGGCGGCTCCGAGGCCGTCCTCGAGGAACAACTCTCCTCCCGTTACATGTCGCTCTGCGATCCGCGGCTCAATGCGCGCCAGTCGCTCGACCTCGCCTTTCGTCTGGCCGAGCTCATGCGTGCACCCGAGCTCGACACGTAGTGCCACCGGATCGGCTTGCTTTGGTCGGCACGGGGCTGATCGGAGCCTCTGTCGGCCTCGCCGCGAAGCGGGTGGGCGTTTCGCGGGTGGTGGGGTGGGATGCGGATGAGGACTCGCTCCGGGTGGCTGCCGAGCGGGGTGCAGTCGACGCGACTGTCGGCTCGCTCGAGGAGGCGGTGGAGAGCGCGGACCTCGCGCTCGTGGCCACACCGGTCGCCTCGTTGCAGGACACGGTCCGCGCCGTGCTCGCTGCGGGATCGGAGCCGACCGTCTCGGACGTCGGCTCCACGAAGAGCGGCCTCTGCGGGTCGGTGGCCGAGCGTGGTCGGTTCATCGGCGGCCATCCGGTCTGCGGCTCGGAGGCGCGCGGCCCGGAACATGCGAGCGCCGAGCTCTTCCAGGGAGCCACATGGTTCCTCACTCCCGTCGCCGAGACCGAGCCGGAGCGCTACAGGCTTCTGCACGGCTTCGTCGCCTCGCTCGGGGCGATTCCGGTGGCCATCGATCCGGCGGCGCACGACCGGCTCATGGCGGTGACGAGCCATCTGCCGCACGCTCTCGCGAACCTCATCCTGAACCACGCCGGCTCCGTGCGGGTGAACGGGCACGAGCCGCTCGCGACGGCCGGCGGCTCCCTGCGCGACATGACGCGCGTCGCGGGCGCGAACCCGCGCATCTGGGTCGACATTTTCCTCGACAACGCCGAGGAGCTTCGCTCGTCGCTCGCCGAGCACCGCCGTCGCGTCGAGGATCTCGAGCGCGCGCTCGCCGCGGGCGACGCGGGCTGGCTTGCCCGTTGGATCGGCGAAGCAGCCCTCAACCGCCGCGCACTCCTCGACGAGGCCTACCGCGACGTGGGCGCGCTGCAGCGCGTGCGCGTGCACGTGCCCGACCGGCCGGGCGTGCTCTCGGGGATCACGCAGGCGCTCGGTGCGGAGCAGATCAACATCGAGGATTTCGAGCTCCAGCACCTGTCGCCCGAGCGGGGAGGGACGCTCTCCGTGCTCGTGTCCGGCGAGGACGAGGCGCACCGCGCGGCAGCGCTGCTCGAGGCGCAGGGGTATTCCGTGATCGTTTCGCCGGCCTTCGAGGACGAGTAATTGCCCCATTGCCTGAAGGGGCACGAGCGATGAAGGTGGAGCCGGCCGTCTCGCTTCGCGGCGACCTTGCCGTGCCCGGCGACAAGTCGATCTCGCACCGTGCGCTCATGCTCGGGGCGGTCGCGGACGGCGAGAGCCGCTTCACGGGCTTCGGTGCGTCTGCGGACACCCTCTCGACGGCGGCAGGGATGCGCGCGCTCGGTGCCGAGGTGGAGGTCGATGGTGATCGTGTTCGCGTTGGCGGGGTGGGGCTGCGGGGCCTTCAGGCTCCGGACGGGGCGATCGACTGCGGCAACTCGGGCACGCTGATGCGACTCCTGCCGGGGCTCCTCGTCGGACAGGACGGGCGCTTCGAGTTGCTCGGCGACGAGTCGCTTTCGCGCCGGCCGCTCTCGCGGATCGCCGACCCGCTCGCGGAGATGGGCGCCCGGATAGCAACGGAGGAGGGGCATGCGCCTCTCGTCGTCGAGGGTGGAGCCCCGCTCTCGGCGATCCGCTACGAGCTGCCGGTTGCGAGCGCTCAGGTGAAATCGTGCGTTCTTCTCGCGGGGCTCTTCGCGGAGGGAGGCCGGACAGTCGTGGTCGAGCAGCATCCCAGCCGCGACCACACGGAGCGAATGCTCGAGGCGGCCGGGGCGCGGGTGCGGCGGAAGTCAGGGGAGCCGGCCGTCTGGCCGGCGGAGCGCCTGCAGCCGCTCTCACTCGCGATCCCCGGCGACTTCTCGTCCGCCGCGCCGTTCGTCGTGGCGGCCACCCTGCTCCCCGGGTCCGCGATCCGGATTCACGGCGTGGGGCTCAACCCGACGCGCATCGGCCTCCTCGACGTCCTCGAGCGGATGGGGGCTCGCGTGGCGCATTTCAACCGCCGGGTCGAAGGCGGCGAGCCGGTCGCCGACCTGGAGGTGGAGCACGCCGACCTGGTGGCGACAAAGATCGGCCCAGCGGAGGTCCCTCGCCTGGTCGACGAGCTGCCGCTGTTCGCGCTCGTGGCCGGAATGGCCAGAGGGGACAGCGTGGTGCGTGGGGCGGCGGAACTGCGCGTCAAGGAGTCGGACCGCATCGAAACTGTGAAAAACGCCCTACGGCCACTAGGAATTCGCATCGAAACAGCGCATGATGGCTTCCGGGTGCGTGGGGTTCCCACCCGCCCTAAGGGTGGGGGTATCGTCGAAACCGCCGGCGATCACCGCATCGCCATGCTCGCGGCCGTCGCCGGCCTCGTGTCTCGCGAAGGCGTCCGCATCGAGAATGCCGAGTCCGTCGCTGTAAGCTTCCCCGACTTCTTTCCGATGCTCGACTCGCTCGCGGCCAGGTAGGCCACTACCCCATGATCGTCGCCATCGACGGACCCGCAGGAGCCGGTAAGAGCACCGTCGCCCGCACGCTCGCCACCCGCCTCGGCTTTCGCTACCTCGACACCGGCGCGATGTACCGGGCGCTCACGCAGCTCGCGCTCGACGAGGGCGTGTCGCTCGAGGACGGCGCCGCGCTCGGCGACCTCGCGCACCGCGAGCCGGTGTCCTTCGAAGGCGACCGCGTCTTCATCCAGGACAAGGACGTCACCGAGGAGATCCGGCTTCCGCGCATCGACCGCGTCGTGTCCTCGGTCGCACGCCATCCCCAGGTTCGCGAGGTGATGCGGGAGCGCCAGCGCGAGCTCGGCTCCCACGGGGACGCCGTCATCGAGGGCCGCGACATCGGCACCGTCGTCTGCCCCAACGCGGACGTGAAGGTCTACCTCGTCGCCGATGCCGCCGAGCGCGCCCGTCGCCGCACAGCGGACAGGCCGGAGATCGGCGAGCAGGCGCTCGCCACCGACCTGCGCCTGCGCGACGAGCGCGACGCTGCGCAGATGGAGCCGGCGCCGGACGCGCAGGAGATCGACACGACCGAGCTCTCCATCGACGAGGTCGTCGACCGGATAGAAGCGCTCGTTCAGGCGAGAGCCGGCGCGTGAGCATCCATCCCGTCCACTCCCCTGTCTACTGGGGGATCGGCAAGGCGGTCATCGGCACGTTCACGCGCTCGATGATTCCCATCAAGTCGTACGGGAAGGAGCGCGTGCCGCGAGAGGGCGGGGCCGTTCTTGCGATCAACCATTTCTCGTACGCCGATCCACCCGCGGTCGGGGTTGCGTGCCCGCGCCGCATCGTCTTCGTCGCGAAGGTCGAGCTGCACGGCGTCTACGGCTTCGGGCAGCTCATGCGCGCGCACGGTGCCCTCGCGGTCAGGCGCGGGGAATCCGACCGCGACGCTCTGCGCCTCATGCGCGAGACGGTGCGGAACAACGACCTCCTCGGCCTCTTCGTCGAAGGCACGCGGCAGAAGACCGGAGTGCCGGGAGAAGCCAAGTCCGGTGCGGCCATGGTCGCCATCCAGGAGGGAGTGCCGGTCGTGCCCGCCGCGATCCACGGCTCCCAGTACTGGCGGTGGAACCGCGCGCCGGTGTCGGTCGCCTTCGGCGAGCCGATGCGCTTCGACGAGCACCCGCGGAACGGCCGCGGCTACAAGCAGGCGACCGCGGAGATCCAGGCTGAGATCCTGCGGCTCTGGCGGTTCCTCGTGGAGATGCACGAGCTCGGCCGGCCGGATGCAGCGCCGCCCATCCGCGCGGCTGTTCCATCCAAGGCGCGATGAGCGCGCCGCTCCTGGGGACGGTCGCCGTCGTCGGCTTCCCGAACGTCGGCAAGTCGACGCTGGTCAACCGACTCTCCGCCACCCGCGAGGCGGTCGTCTTCGAGACGCCCGGGGTGACGCGCGACCGCAAGGAGGTCGTGTGCGAGTGGGCCGGAAAGCGCTTCATTCTCGTCGACACGGGCGGCGTGGACGTCGCCGATCCGTCGCCGCTCACGCGCGACATCGCCGAGCAGGCCCAGCGTGCGGTCGAGGAGGCGGACCTCGTCCTCTTCGTCGTCGACACGCGCGCCGGAGTCACCCCCGGCGACGAGGAGATCGCCGGAATCCTGCGCCGTGCGCGCAAGCCGGTCGTGATCGTCGCCAACAAGGTGGACGACCCGCAGAGCGATGCCGCCGCCTACGAGTTTCATCGGCTCGGGCTTGGCGACCCGGTGCCGATCTCGGCCATGCACGGCCATGGCACGGGAGACCTGCTCGATGCGATCGTGGCGGCCCTCCCGGGCGAGGGCCGCGAGGAAGTAGGGGAAAACGCGATCCGGGTCGCCATTCTCGGGCGCCCCAACGTCGGAAAGTCGAGCCTCCTGAACGCGCTGGTCGGCGAGGAGCGCGTGATCGTCTCCGGCGAGCCCGGGACGACGCGCGACACCGTCGACACCGTCCTCGAGCGCGAGGGGAAGACGTTCGTCCTCGTCGACACCGCGGGCATGCGGCGGAAGCGCCGCCAGCGGCAGGGAGTCGAGTACTACTCCGAGCTCCGCGCGATTCGCGCCGCCGAGCGGGCCGATGTCGCGCTCGTGCTCGTGGACTCGAGCGAGGGCGTCGTCGACCAGGATCTCGCGGTCGCCGATGTCGCGCGGACGGCAGGTTGTTCCACCCTGGTCGTCCTGTCGAAATGGGACATCGCCGAGATCGGCATCGAGGACGTGCGGGAGCGCCTCGCGAGCCGTCTGCGCCAGCGCCCGCCCATCGTTGCGGTCTCGGCGACGACCGGGCGCGGCGTGGGCAAGCTCCTCGACCGCGTCGAGGGGCTCCACGGGAAGCACACGAGCCGGATCGGCACCGGGGGGCTGAACCGCTTCCTCGCCGAGCTCCGCGAGCAGCGCCCGGGGCCCGCCAAAGGCAACCGGCGGCTGAACCTCCTTTACGGCACGCAGGTCTCGACGCGTCCGCCGCGCTTTCGGTTCTTCGTGAACGATCCCGGTCTCTTGACGCGCGACTACGGCTACTGGGTCGAGAACCGCCTGCGCGAGCACTTCGAGCTCGAAGGCGTGCCTGTGATCATCGATTTCGTGCGGCGCGGATGAAGGTCGCCGTCGTCGGGGCGGGCTCGTGGGGACGCGCGTTCGCGGGCGTCATGCGGGATCACGGGCACGAGGTCGCCCTGGCCGGGCGGGAGGCGCCCGAGAGCCAGGAGGTCGCGGCTGCCGAGCTTCTGTGCGTGGCCGTTCCCAGCCGGGTGTTCAAGGAGGTGACCGCGTCGCTGCCCGGTACCGCGCCGGTCGTCATCCTCACGAAGGGCCTGGATCCCTCGACCGGCAAGCGTCTCTCGCAGGTCGTCGAGGGCCGGGAGGCGCTCGTGCTTTCGGGGCCCAACCACGCGGAGGAGATCGAGCAGGGGCTCCCTGCGGCGGCGGTGCTCGCGAGCGAGAACGAGGAGCTCGCCGCCGACCTACAGCACGAGATCCATTCGCTTCGCTTCCGCGTGTACGTGAACACCGACCTCGTGGGAGTCGAGCTCTGCGCCGCCGCGAAGAACGTCATCGCGCTCGCCGCGGGCGCCGTCGACGGACTCGACGCCGGGGACAACGCCAAGGCAGCGCTCATAACGCGCGGTCTTGCCGAGATGGCGCGCCTGGGCGAGGCGTGCGGCGCCCGCCCGGAGACCTTTTCAGGCATGGCCGGGATGGGTGACCTGATGGTCACGTGCTGGAGCCGTCACGGCCGCAACCGCGCGGCAGGGGAGCTGATTGCCCGTGGCGCGACACCGGAGCAGGCGGCTGCCGAGATCGGCCAGGTGGTCGAGGGGCTCACCACGGCGCCGGTGCTCCGCGGCCTCGCGCGCAGGAGCGGCGTCGAGTTGCCGATCACGGAAGCTGTGTGCGAGGTCCTCGATGGCGCCAGCCTGAGCCAGCTAGTCTCAGGGTTGATGGGTCGGAGGCCGACGGATGAATAAGGCCGCGCTTCTCCTCATGGTCGCAGCGCTTTCGCTCCCCGCACTCGGCTGTGGAGAGGGGTCGTCGGCCGGCGCCGCCGGAGCGAGCATCGCGCCTGCCGGAACGCAGGTCTTCGTCAGCATGGACACGAGCTTCGACTCGGCGAACTGGTCGGCGGGCCGCGAGTTGCTCGGGAAATTCCCGGATGGAGACCGTGCAGTCGAATGGCTCCTGGGCGAGCTTGGGGGCAAGGGCCTCGATTTCGAAGCGGACGTGAAGCCCGCGCTCGGCCCCGAGACGGATTTGGTCGCGCTTGACGTGAGCGGCGACGGGAAGGTCGTGGGTCTCACCCAGCCCGAAGACAAGGTGAAGCTCGCCGCGCTCCTCGCGAAGAGCGATGAGCCGCTCGTGTCGCGGGAGATCGACGGCTGGGTCGCGTTCTCCGACACCGAGGCCAATCTCGACGAGTTCGAGCGGCTCCAAGCGGATGGGACACTCGAGTCTGACGGCGACTACCAGAAGGTCAGCGAGGAGGTGGCCGACGACGGCATCGCGCAGGTCTACGTCGCCGGCTCCGCGCTCGACTCGACACCCCTCGCAGGCCTCTTCGGCTCGGACACCCCTTCCCTTGCCCTGTCGCTCGACCCGCAGGAGGACGGCATCCACATCGAGGGCGCGGCGAGCCCCGCGACCAGCGATCTGTTCTCGGATGAGTTCACCGCCGAGCTGCCGGACGAGGTTCCGGGCGGCGCGTTCCTCTACGCGGGCACCAACAACCTCGAGCGCCAGCTGGGCACGCTCCGCGACTTCCTCGCCGAGGTGGCTCCGGGGATCGAGCGCGACATCGGCCGCGCCGAGTCAGAGATCGGCGTCTCGCTGGACGAGGACGTCTTCCCGCTCTTCTCCGCCGAGTCCGCCCTGTACATGCGTCCGGGCTTCCCGATCCCGGAGGTCACCATCGTCACCCAGGTCGACGACGAGCAGGGCGCCCTCGCGGTCCTGGACAAGCTGGCCGGCCATGTCGCCGAGTACTACGGCACCGCGGAGCTCCAGTCCGTCGACGTCGACGGGGTGCCGGCGAAGCAGCTCGCCGTGAACCTGCTCTTCTCCGTCTATTACGCGGCCTTCGACGGGAAGGTCGTGATCACGACGTCACAGCAGGGGATCGCCGACCTCCACCAGGGCGGGAGCACAGTCGCCGACGACCCGGATTTCAAGGAGGCGACCGAGGCCGCGGGCATGCCCGACGAGACGACCGGCTTCCTGTACGTCGACCTCGGCCAGGCGCTGCCGACGGCCACTGGCCTCCTGGGGTTCGGCGGCCACTCCACCCCCGATTGGGTCGACCGGAACCTGGAGCCGCTTCAGTCCCTCGTTCTCTACGGGGAGCGCGACGGCGACGTCGCCAAGCTCCTCGGCTTGCTTTCGATTCAGTAGTCTTTCCCGCCATGGTGCGCGAGTTTCTCTTCACGTCAGAGTCGGTGACCGAGGGTCACCCGGACAAGGTCGCGGACCAGGTCTCGGACACGATTCTCGACGCCGTGCTCACCGACGACCCGAACGGACGCGTCGCCTGCGAGACGCTCGTCACCACCGGGCTCGTCGTGGTCGCCGGCGAGATCACCACCGAGACCTATGTGGAGATCCCGCGCCTCGTCCGCGAGACGATCAAGGGAATCGGGTACGACCGGGCCAAGTACGGCTTTGACGCCGACACCTGCGGCGTGATGGTCGCACTCGACGAGCAGTCGCCCGACATCGCACTCGGCGTCGAGAGGTCGTACGAGACGCAGCACGGCGACGACGACCCCATCGACCAGCTGGGAGCGGGCGACCAGGGGATGATGTTCGGGTACGCCTGCACCGAGACCGAGGAGCTCATGCCGCTCCCGATCATGCTCGCCCACAAGATCGCCAAGCGGCTCTCGGAGGTGCGGAAGGCGCAGATCCTCCCGTACCTGCGGCCGGACGGAAAGTCGCAGGTCACGATCCGCTACGAGGTCGACGAGCACGGCCGCCAGCGGCCTGCCGAGGTCGTGCGCGTCCTCGTTTCGACGCAGCACCGCGACGGGCTCGACACCGAGGCGCTCATCAAGCCGGACCTGATCGAGCACGTCTTGCACCCGATCCTCCCGCGCGACCTCTACGACGAGCGGCGCTTCGACGAACGCGACTTCGTGCTCGCCAACCCGACTGGAAAGTTCGTCGTCGGCGGGCCGATGGGGGACACGGGGCTGACCGGCCGGAAGATCATCGTCGACACCTACGGCGGCGCGGCTCGCCACGGCGGCGGCGCGTTCTCGGGCAAGGACCCGACCAAGGTCGACCGATCGGCGGCCTATGCCGCCCGTTACGTGGCGAAGAACGTCGTTGCGGCCGGCATTGCCGAGCGCTGCGAGCTCCAGGTTGCCTACGCGATCGGCGTCGCCCATCCCGTCTCGATCCAGGTCGAGTGCTTCGGCACCGAGCGGATCCCACTCCCACGGATTGCCGAGCTCGTCCGTGAGAACTTCGACCTGAGGCCGGGCGCCATCCTCCGAGATCTGGACCTCTGGCGGCCGATCTACGCGAAGACTGCCGCCTATGGTCATTTCGGGCGCGAGGAGCACGATTTTACGTGGGAGCGAACCGACCGCGCCGACGCGTTGAGGGCTGCGGCCGGGCTCGAGGCCGAGGTTCCCACGGCCTCGTAAGCGGGTAGGACCCCCGTGTCATGGGGGTTTTAACTCCTGAGCGGCGACGGCAGGCGCCGCCGCCCGAACCGCCGCAGTACGAACCGCCTCGCGAGCCGCGACGCTCGTTCCCGTGGGGCCTCGTCGGCCTGGGGATGATCGTCGTTCTGCTGATCTTCGGGATCAGCTGGGTACGCGGGGTCTTCCCCGACTTCGACAACCCGTTCAGGCAGCAGACGATCGACAGGAGCGGCCCGGCCGTGCTCAAGTCGCTTCAGGATCTGCAGGAGTATCACGCGGCGACGGGGAACTTCCAGCAGATCGTCGACCTGCATCAGGACAGCGGGCTTCCCGACGCCATCCTCGGCTCGCGCACACTCTACGTCGCGTACGGCTCCGTGGACGCGACAGTGGACTTCTCCAACGTCGACGACGACTCGGTCGACGTCTCGGACGACCGGCTGACCGCCACGATCACGTTGCCACGGCCAGCACTCTCACCGGCGCGGATCGACCCGACGCGGAGCTACGTGTACGACCAGAACGAGGGCGCGTTGAACAAGATCGGCGACATCTTCTCGTCGAACGACCACGACCAGCAGCAGCTGAACGTCCTCGCCGTGCAGAAGATGAACGCCGCGGCCCAGCAGGGCTCCGGGCTCATCGCGCGGGCCCGCGAGAACACGCGGCTGATGCTCACGAGCCTGCTGCGGGCGCTCGGCTTCACGACGGTCAACGTCGTGTACGAGGACGAAACGGGCTAGCGCGCTCTGACGAACAGGCCGGCGGCCTGCTTCTCGTCGAGGGGCCGCTCGTCGCCGTCCACGCTCAGCGTGAGCTCGCCGCCGTCGGCCTCGCGCACCTGGATGTGCGTGCCGGGGACGAGGCCCTCGTCGTAGTACCAGTGCAGGAGGTCGCCGTCGTGCTCGGCCAGCCGGACGATCTCGGCTTCCGAGCCGGCCGACAGGTCTGAGAGGGGCTGCAGCTCCCGGTTCTCCGCCTGCTCGAAGTCGGTGTCGACCGGCCAGCCGTGCGGGCAGCGGTCCGGCTTGCCGAGCTGGTCCTCGATGCGCTCGACCATGTCGTCCGTGAAGGTGTTCCCGAGGAGATCGGCCTGCTCGTGCGCCTCGGCGGCCGTGTACCCCATGAAGTCGGTGAGGAGCCGCTCGATGATGCGGTGGCGGCGCACGACGCGTTCCGCCTGGGCGCGGCCCTGCTCCGTGAGAATGGCCTCCTTGTGCTCCCCGCGCTCGACGAGGCCCTCGGCCTCGAGGCGCTTCAGCATCTCGCCGGCGGAGGCGCGTGAAACGCCGAGCATGTCCGCGACACGCACCGCGAGCGTGGGCGAGCCCTTCGTGTCCGGACGGTATTCCCCAATGGGAAAAGCCAGGAAATAGATCGTCTCGAGGTAGTCGTCGACCGAGTGTCCCGCCGCCATCTCAGGGACAATCCTATCGGTGTCCCGCTTCGCCTCGGTTTACCCGCTGGTGACCGCGCGCGCTCTCGCGCGGCCGTTCACCTACCTCGCTGACGGGCTGGAGAAGGGTTCCGTCGTCTCCGTTCCGTTCGGCCGTGCGCACCGCCGCGGGGTCGTCGTGGGGCTCGAGGACGAGGCGCCGCCGGAAGTCGAGCCCGTTGCCGTCGAGCGCATCCTCGGCTCCGTCTCGCCGGCGCTCGTCGACCTCGCCCTCTGGATCGCCGACTACTACGGCTCGACGCCGGCGCGTGCCCTGGCACTCGTCGCGCCCGAGTCGCGGGCGAGACGCAAGGGCGCCAGGCGCCGCGAAGGCCCCAAGGGGCTGCCGGCCGAGGAGGCTCCCCGGAAGCTGACGGAGGAGCAGGAAGCCGCGCTCGAGCGAATCGTCGGCGCGCTCGGAAGCGGCGGCTCCTTCCTCTTGTACGGCGCGACCGGGAGCGGCAAGACGGAGGTCTACCTGCGCGCCTGCGAGGAGGCGCTCGCCCGCGGGCTCGGGGCGATCGTCCTTGTCCCCGAGATCGCGCTCACGCCCCAGGCGCTCGGCCGCTTCACGGCCCGCTTCCCCGGCAAGGTCGCCGTCCTGCACTCCGGGATGACTGATGCCGAGCGGCGCGACGAGCGCGAGCGGATCGCGTCCGGCGAAGCGCGTGTCGTCGTAGGCGCTCGCTCGGCGGTCTTCGCGCCGGTGGAGAAGCTGGGTCTCATCTGCGTCGACGAGGAGCACGACGCTTCCTACAAGCAGGAGTCGGACCCGCGCTACGACGCTCGCACCGTTGCCGCGAAGCGCGCCTCCCTGGAGGGTGCGGTCGTCGTCTACGGAAGCGCGACCCCTCGGCCCGAAAGCTGGGAGCGGCTCGAGCGACTCGAGCTCGGCGGACGGCTCGGGCGGCGCCTGCCTCACGTTCAGATCGTGGACCTTCGGCGCGAGGCGGGCTACCCGCTTTCGGCGCCGCTCCTCGAAGGGCTGGGTGCGATCGCGGACGACGGCGGCAAGGCGATCCTCCTCCTCAACCGCCGCGGTATCGCCCCGGCGCTCCACTGCCTCGCGTGCGGGGCGACGATTCGCTGCCCGAGCTGCGATGTCGCTCTGACGCTGCACGGGGACGGCGCGCTCCACTGCCACCACTGCGGAAGGAGGGAACCGAGCCCGACGCTCTGTCCGTCCTGCGGGGCCGCCGAGCTTGCGCGGCTCGGGGCGGGGACGGAGCGGCTCGAGCAGGAGCTGGCCGAGCGGCTGCCCGGCCTCGAGCTCATCCGCCTCGATGCGGACGTCGCCTCGAACCCCGCCGAGCTCGCCGACAGGCTGGCGAGGTTTGCCGACGCCGACCGGGCTGTCCTCCTCGGAACGCAGATGGTCGCGAAGGGCCATCACTTCGAGGGCGTCGCGCTCGCGGCGGTCGTGGACGCGGACACGGGGATGGCGTTGCCCGACTTCCGGGCGGAGGAGCGCACGTTCCAGCTCGTAACGCAGCTCGCCGGGCGAAGCGGCCGCGATGCGCCCGGCCGCGTGCTCGTGCAGACCTACGCGCCCGATTCCCGCCCGATCGCCTTGGCCGCGCGCCACGACGTGGAGGAGTTTCTTGCCGGAGAGCTCGACCGCCGGCGCGAGCTCGGCTATCCGCCCTTCCGCCACCTCGTCCGCATCGTCGTCTCGGGGCCCGTGGCGAAAGGCCCCAGCGCGCTTCTCAACGAGCTCCGCGCGAGCTTCGAGGGGCTCGACGGAGACCTACTCGGCCCCGCGCCGCTCCTCCGCCTTCGCAACCGGAGCAGGGCGCAGCTCCTCGTCAAGACGGCGAATCCGCGGCCGGTCGCGGCCCGCACCGCGCACCTACTCGCTGCGGCGGCTCCCGCGATGCGGCGGGACGGCCTGACGGCCTCGGTCGACGTGGACCCGCAGGGGCTTTCGTGACCGTCAGCCCTCGACGACCGCATAGAGCGGCCAGGTGCCTGGCACGCCCTTCAGCTCCTGGTCGCCGCGGAGTTCGAATGCAAGGCCCGATCCTGCGACGAGGTCCTTGACGGTCCGAGTGACGAGTATTTCGCCTGGCCGCGCCAGACCCGCGACGCGCGCTCCGATCGACACCGCAATGCCAGCCACCTTGCCATCGTGGAGCTCGGACTCGCCGGTATGGAGCCCGGCACGGATCTCGAGCCCGAGGTCGCGAACCCCTTCGGCGATTACCTGAGCACAGCGAATCGCGCGCGCGGGCCCATCGAAGGTGGCGAAGAAGCCGTCCCCGGCAGTGTCGCGCTCTTCCCCGCGGAAGCGGGCGAGCTCCCGGCGGACGAGCGCGTGGTGTCGCCCAAGGAGTTCGCGCCACTGCTGATCGCCGAGCTCGGCTGCCCTGCTCGTCGAGCCGACGATGTCGGTGAAAAGGAGCGTCGCCAGAACCGTTTCGGGGACCTCGGGCGGCGCCTGCCCCGCGACGAAGCGGTCCACCTCGTCGACGAGCTCGGGCGACAGGAAGATCCCCCACCAGTCTTCCCCGGGGAGCGCCGTCGACCGGGCATCGGGGATGCGCAGGACGACATCGCGGGCGTCCCTCTCTCCACGGGCCCCTCGGTGCAGGACGAGAGTAGGAACGCGAATCGCCGGCAGGATGTCGCGGAGATCCGTCTGCCAGGAGGCGCGGTTCAGTGCGTACGCGGCAGCTGGGCTCGCACCGATACGAAGCTTGTTCGCGAACCAGGCTCTACCGGTCTCGCTTGCGTGGAGCGTGGGGCAGATGTCTGCGAGGAGCTCGTCGCAAAATTCCGTCGTGCCCCAGCGGTCTCGCAGGTCGGCGAGCTCGGCGAGCTGTTCTTCACCCAGCTCGAGCTGTGCCCAGGGTTGAAAGAGCACCAGCGCCTGCACTCGCTCGGGATAGGTCGCCGCATAGAGCGCGGCCATCGAGCAGCCGTTGTGGGAAGCGAGGACGACCGGGGCCGAGGACTGCGTCTCCTCGAGAACCGCGCGGAGGTCGTCCATCTGCGTCTCGAGCGCGGGAAACTGCCCTCCGTAGTCCGAGAGTCCGATCCCGCGCCTGTCGTAGAGCACGAGCCGGAACGAGCGTGCGAGGCGCTCGTAGAACGTGCGCAGGTACGGATGCTCCCATGCGTAGACCAGGTTGGAGGTGAAGTCCGAGACGTAGACGAGGTCCGTGGGACCGTCGCCGACGACCTGGTAGGCGATCGCGACGCCCCCGTTTCTGACATAGCGGACGTCGGGGCTCATCTGGCCAGTCTCTTGAACTTGGCTCATGGTCGCAACAGCGGGAGAGCATCCGTGTTTCCTGCCTCTCCGCTGAGGGAATCCGGCAGGCATGGGAATCGGAGAAATCATCGGTCTGATCATCGTGGGGCTCATCGTCGGCGCACTCGGGCGGCTCTTCCACCCGGGCGTCGACTCGATGGGGATCCTCATGACGATCGCAATCGGTATCGCGTCCGCGCTTCTCGTCGGCTGGCTTGTCGGCGGAGGCATTCTCGGCTTCATCCTCGCGGTCATCGTGGCGGTAGTTCTCGTCGCGCTCTGGTCGCGGATGGTCGGCCCCAGGACTGCGACAAACCGCATATAGAACACCGGTTCGCCCTCGTTAGAATTGCCCGGAAATGGGCGAAGTCGAGGGTCAGATCCGGAGCGAAGAGCTCGACGCCGAGCGTGAGGCTCGGCGTCGGCTTGCTCTGGCTCAAGTACGCCAGTACCCGGATCCCGTCCTGCGCATGAAGGCCAACCAGGTCGAGGAGATCGACGACTCCGTCACCGGTCTCGTCGAGCGCATGAAGGGGCTCATGACCGAAGCCCGCGGCGTGGGCCTCGCGGCTCCGCAACTCGGCATCCTGCGGCGCGTCCTGGTCTACCAGGCCGGGGAAGAGGAGCCTTTCGTGGCGCTCGTCAACCCGCGCGTGGTCGAGACCGGTGAGGAGCAGATCGTCGACGACGAGGGCTGTCTGTCTCTCGGTGCGGCGACGGTGATCGTCGAGGTCGAGCGCCCGTCCACGATCGTGGTCGAGGCGACCTCCCCCGACGGCGAGGAGCTCCGCATCGAGGCGGACGGCCTCGCGGCGCGCGTCATCCAGCACGAGCTCGACCATCTCGACGGGGTCCTCATCATCGACCGGACGTCTCCCGAGCAGCGGCGAGAGGCTCTGGCCAAGCTGCGGCCACAGCCCGTCCTCGGACCCACGTAACTCCTATGAAGATCGCCGTTGCGGCCACCGCGCCGTTCGGAGCGACCGTGCTCGAAGGGATGGCCAACCGGGGCTACGACATCGAGTTCCTCCTCACGCGCCCGGACAAGCCACAGGGGAGGGGGCGGAAGAAGGCCGCGCCGCCGGCCAAGGACGTTGCGAAGGCACTCGGGATCCCCGTGCAGCAGCCGGAGAAGCTGACCACGTTCCCCGGCGAGGCGCGCGTCGTGGTCGTCGCGGGCTACGGGGTTCTCATCCCGGAGAAGCTCCTGGGCGAGCGCCTGTGGCTGAACGTGCATCCGTCGCTCCTCCCGCGCTGGCGCGGGGCCGCGCCGGTCGAGCGCGCGATCATGGCCGGCGACCGCGAGACGGGCGTGACCATCCACAAGACGACTCCCGACCTCGACGCCGGGCCGATCGCCGCGCAGCGCCGCTTCCCCATCGGGCCGCAAGACGACACCGCCGTCGTCGTCGAGCGCGCCGCGGCGCTGGCCGTGGACCTCCTAGGCGAAGTCTTCGCGGAGCCGACGTTCGTCCCTCAGCCCGACGGCGCCACGTACGCGGACAAGCTCACGGCGGCAGATCGCGAGCTCGACTGGTCGAAGCCGACCGAAGAGCTCCTGAACCAGATCCGCGCTCTCTCGCCGCACATCGGTGCGCGCGGGCTCGTCGAAGGGAGGCGGCTCCTCGTCTGGAAGGCGCGGCCCGCGCGCGAGGACTCTCTCCTCGTCGCGGGCGGCCTCGAGCTCCTCGAGGTGCAGCGCGAGGGCGGAAAGCGCATGACCGCCGAGGAATACCTACGCGGCCGCAGGTAAGCGCCCGCGGCGTCGCGTACGAGGTCGTCCGCAGAGTCTTCGAGGAGGACGCCTACGCCGACCGGGCGTTCCGTTCGCTCGCAGACGGGCTCGACGAACGCGACCGGGCCTTCGCCATGCAGCTCGCGTACGGGACGGTGCAGCGCGTCCGTTCGCTCGACCATGCGATCGAGAGCCTGGGCCGTCGCCCCGTGCGAAAGCTCGACCCGCCGGTGCGCGCGGCGCTTCGCCTCGGCGCCTACCAGCTCGCATTCATGGACTCCGTGCCGGCGCACGCGGCCGCGAACGAGAGCGTCGAGCTCGTCCGCGCGGCAGGCCTCGAACGCGCCGTAGCCTTCACGAACGCGGTGATGCGAAGGCTCGGCGAAGGGATTGGCCCCTTGCTCGAGGGGCTCTCGGAGTCGACGCCGCAGGAGGCGGCCCTCAAGAACTCCTATCCCGACTGGGTCGCCGAGACCTGGTGGCGGGAGTGGGGCGAGGAAGACACTCTCGCGCTCATGCGCGCACAGAACGAACCGCCCGAGCGGGTCTTGCGCGAGCCGGCGGGCGAGCTTGTCGCGCCTTGGCCGCAGAGCCGCGGGTCGCAGCTCGCTGGCAGCGCTGTCGGCGCCGAGGAGGGCGAGCGCGTGCTCGACCTCTGCGCCGCGCCCGGAGGGAAGTCGACTCAGCTCGTCTCTTTCGGAGCCGACGTCGTCGCCGTCGAGAAGCACCCCGGCCGGGCGCGTGAACTCGAAGAGAATGCGGCCCGCCTCGGGGCCCGCCTGACGGTCGTGAACGCCGACGCGCTCGAGCTACCGGCCGAGCTCGGCGGATTCGACCGGGTCCTCGTGGACGCGCCGTGCTCCGGTCTCGGCGTGCTCAACTCGCGGCCAGATCTACGCTGGCGCGCCCGTCCGCTGCCCGAGCTGCAGCTCGACCTCATGCGGGCCGCAATCGAGCGGGCGAGGCCGGGAGGCTCGATCACATACTCGGTCTGCACGATCCACCAGGCCGAGAACGAGGACGTGATCGACGCACTCGCGCTCCCCGTCGACGATCTCGGCGCCGAGTTCCCGGAGTTCCGGCACGCCAAGCGGCCCGAGTTCCTCCTCACGCTCCCGCACGTGCACGGTACGTCGGGCTTCTTCGTCGCCCGCCTGCGCCGTCCGTAGGATTTCCCCATGTCCTGGAAACGATGGGTACGCGAGATCGAGATCGAGCCCTCGCTCTACGCGGCGGACTTCCTGCGCCTCGGCGAGCAGATCGACCACCTCATCGGGGCCGGCGCCCGCGTCTTTCACTTCGACGTCGGCGACGGCCACTTCGTCGAGCCGATCACGATCGGCCCGATCGTCCTCCAGTCGATCGCGCCGCTGATCCACAAGTTCGAAGGGGTGATCGACTGCCATCTGATGGTCGACAACCCTGAGCATCACTTCGAGATGGTCAAGAAGGCGGGCGGCGACAGCGTCACGTTTCACGTCGAGGCCTGCGAGGAGCCCTGGAAGGCGATCAAGCTCGCGCGCGACCTCGACCTCGGCGTCGGCGTCGCGTTCAATCCGGAGACGAGCGTCGAGGACGCCGTTGGAGCCTCGATCGGCGCGGATCTCGTCCTCTGCATGAGCATCCACCCCGGCTATTCGGGGCAGGAGTTCATGCCCGAAAGCCTCGAGCGCATCGCGGCGCTCCGCAGCCAGTTGCACCAAAAGACGTTCGTTCAGGTCGACGGAGGCGTCGGCGAGGGCAACATCGCCGAGATCAGGCGGGCCGGCGCGCAGGCGGTCGTCGCGGGGAGCGCGATCTTCGGTCGGGAGGACTATCCGCGGGCCTACCGGCAGCTCGTGAAGGCTTTTGCCGAAGCCGTTTGAACGCGCGCTCGAGTTGGCCGAGAACGGACGCGGCACGACGCACCCGAATCCGGTCGTCGGCGCCGTTTTGGTCGCCGGCGAGGAGGTCGTAGGGGAGGGCTGGCACGGGCGGGCCGGGGGCCCGCACGCCGAGATCGTTGCGCTCGAGGACGCCGGTGCACGCGCGCGCGGCGCCACGCTCTACGTCACGCTCGAGCCCTGCGCGCATCACGGGCGCACGCCGCCGTGCGTGGATGCGATCGTCGAAGCGGGAGTCGCGCGGGTGGTCGCCGGCGCGCCCGACCCGAACCCGAAGACGAACGGCCGGGGCTTCGCGCGCCTGCGCGAGGCGGGCATCGGAGTCGAGCTCCTCGACGGTGAGCTTGCGCGCCGCGCACGGCGCCAGAACGAAGCGTGGCGCACCTGGATCGCTGCGGGAAGGCCGTTCGTCACCTACAAGGCCGCGGTCACGCTGGACGGGCGGGTGGTCGTCTCGGAAGCGCGCTGGGTGACCGGGGAGGAGAGCCGCCGCCGGGTGCACGAGCTTCGAGCCGCCTCGGATGCAGTTGCCGTCGGCATGGGAACCGTGCGGGCGGACTCGCCGCGCCTTGACGCCCGCGACGTGGACGCCGAGCGCCAGCCGCGCCGGCTCGCATTCGGGGGCGGGCCGCTGCCGGAGGGCTCGGAGCTCGAGCTCGTCTCCGGCCCGCTCGAGGACGAGCTCCAGCGGCTGGCTGCAGAGGGCGTGCAGTCCCTCCTTCTCGAGGGCGGCCCGACGCTCGCAACGTCCTTCCTCCGGGAGGGGTTCGTCGACAAGCTTCTCCTCTTCGTCGCGCCGACGCTTGCCGGCGCGGGGCCCCGTTGGGTGGAGGAGTTCGGCGCATCGTTCCCGGTCGCCGGACTCGAGGCCGAGCGGATCGGAGACGACGTCCTTCTCACCGGATACATCCGCGAGCCCTAGAGTTCACCGCGTGTTCACGGGGATCGTGCGCGAAGTCGGTCGCGTCGAGGCCGTCGAGGAGCGCGGAGAGTCCGTTCGCCTCGTCGTTCGCGCGCCCGAGACCGCTTCCGCCACCGCTATCGGGGACTCGGTCTCGCTCGCGGGCGTCTGCCTCACCGCGGTCGAGGTCGCGGATGGGGCCGTGGCCTTCGACGCGGTGCCGGAGACGCTTCGCCGCTCGACCCTTGGCCATCTGGAGGAGGGCGGCGACGTCAACGTCGAGCCCGCACTTCGGGCCGGCGATCCGCTCGGCGGCCACATCGTCCAGGGACACGTGGACGGAGTCGGCCGGATCCGCCGGGTCGACGACGAGGGAATCGAGGTCGAGGCCCCGGCCGAAGTACTCCGCTACTGCGTCGAGAAGGGCTCGATCGCGGTCGAGGGGGTCAGCCTGACGATCGCGGCGCTTGGCGAGGGCTCGTTCAGCACCGCGCTCATCCCGCATACGCGCGAGGCGACGACGCTCGGAACCGTGGCGGAGGGCGACGAGGTGAACCTCGAGGTCGACGTGGTCGCAAAGTACGTCGAGAGACTTGCTTCGCGATGAGGCTCGAGCCGCTCTACCGGATCAGCTTCGCCTACCCGGAGCACTACCTCTCCCGCGGGCCGGACACGCTCGGGCTTTTCTTCGGAGAGGGGCGCGTCGAGGGACAGGTGAACGGCCGCTTCCGCGGGCTGAACCACGCTCGCATGCGCAATGACGACGTCTACGTCCCCGACTTCCACGGCGTCATCGAAACCGACGACGGTGCGCTCCTCGCCTTCCACCTCACCGGCCTCGCACGCAAGAGCGAGTACGGCCGGGAAGTCACCGGAACCATCGTTCACACCACCGGCTCCGAGCGCTATGCGCGGCTCAACGACGCGGTTTGCGTGCTCGCCGGCGAGGCGCGCAGAAACGACATCCGCCTCGAGGTCGCGGAGTTGGTCTGGGAGACGCTGGAGCCCTAGGCGCTCTGGGGTGCCTTGGTGAGGGTTACGATTTGCCCATGAAGGTCGAGACCACGCCGTTCGCAACCATCGAAGGTGCCCTCGAAGACATCCGCGAGGGGAAGTTCGTCGTCGTCGTGGACGCCGCCGACCGCGAGAACGAGGGCGACCTCACGATCGCGGCCCAGTTCGCGACTCCGGACGCGATCAACTTCATGGCGACGCACGGACGCGGGCTCATCTGCCTTTGTCTGACGGAGGAGCGCTGTGAGGAGCTCGGCCTGCGCCAGATGACCGACCGAAACGAGACCCCGTTCGGCACCGCGTTCACCATTTCCATCGAGGCGCGCGAAGGTGTGACCACCGGGATCTCGGCGCCCGATCGCGCGCGGACGATCCAGGTCGCCATCGACCCGAGCAGGAGCGCCGCCGATCTCGTCCAGCCGGGCCACATCTTCCCGCTGCGCGCGCGGCGCGGAGGCGTCCTGCAGCGCGCCGGCCAGACGGAGGCTGCAGTGGACCTCGCCCGCCTCGCCGGCCTCAACCCGGCCGGGGTCGTCTGCGAGATCATGCGGGAAGACGGGACGATGGCCCGCGTCCCCGACCTCATCCCCTACTGCGAGCAGCACGGCATCAAGATGATCACGGTCGAAGACCTGATCGAATACCGGCGCCAGACCGAGAAGCTCGTCGAGCGCATGACCTCGGTTCGGCTGCCGACCGCCTACGGGGACTTCACCGCCGTCGCGTTCCGCGAGACGCTCACCGGCAAGCACCACGTCGCGCTCGTCAAGGGCGACGTGGACGGCGAGGAAAACGTCCTCGTCCGCGTGCACTCGGAGTGTCTGACGGGCGACGTCTTCCACTCTCTCCGCTGCGACTGCGGAGAGCAGCTCGAGCTCGCACTGGAGCGCATCGCCGCCGAGCAGCGCGGCGTGCTCCTCTACATGGCGCAGGAGGGGAGAGGCATCGGGCTCCTGAACAAGCTGAAGGCGTACGAGCTGCAGGAGGCCGGGCTGGACACCGTCGAGGCGAACCTCGAGCTCGGCTTCGCCGCGGATCTGCGCGAATACGGCATCGGGAGCCAGATCCTGGCCGACCTGGGTCTGACGACGATCCGCATTCTCACGAACAACCCGAAGAAGATGACCGGGATCGAAGGCTTCGGCCTCAGCGTGGTCGAGCAGGTCCCGATCGAGGTTTCGCCGAATGCCGAGAACCGGCGCTACCTCGAGACGAAGCGCGAGAAGCTCGGCCACCAGCTCCATCACCAGGATCTGCGCTACGAGGAATCGGATGGCTGACGTCGAGCACGCGTCGGGCGAGCTCCGCATTCCAGAGGGGGTCGGAGTCGTAACCGGATCGCCGAACGGTGCACGCCGCGGGATCGGCGTTGTCGTCAGCCGCTTCAACGGCGACATCACGACGCGCCTTCTCGAGGGCGCGCTGCAGACGCTGACCGAATCAGGGGTTCCCAGGGAGCGCATCGACGTGATGCCCGTGCCCGGCGCCTTCGAGCTCCCCCTCGGCGCGATGGCGCTCGCCAAGACGCGACGCTACGCCTGCATCGTCGCCCTTGGTTGCGTCATCCGCGGCGACACGCCGCATTTCGAGTACGTGGCGGGCGAGGCCGCGAGCGGGCTTCAGCTTGCCGGTCTCGAGACCGGCGTCCCCGTCGCGTTCGGCGTCCTCACCTGCGACAGCCGCAGGCAGGCGGAGGAGCGCGCCGGTGGGCCGCAGGGGAACAAGGGCTCCGAGGCGGCGCTCTCCGCGCTCGAAATGGCCGACCTGCTCACGCACCTTCGGCCGGCGGCCGGCGCATAGGCGCTGGCTATACTGGGCCCGCCCATGTCGAAGGTATGCGCAGTCTGCGGGAAGGCTCCCGCGTTCGGACACAACAGAAGCCACTCGATGGTGGCCACGAAGCGCCGGTTCAACCCGAACCTCCAGCGCGTCCGCATTCTCGTGAACGGGGTTCCGCGCCGGACCTACGTCTGCGCCCGGTGTCTCAAGGCGGGCAAAGTCCAGAAAGCTCTTTAGGTCTCGCGCGCGCCGCCCTGGCGGCGATCGAGGCGAGCAGGGGCCGCATCGACGACCTGAACGTGTATCCGGTCCCGGACGGGGACACGGGCACGAACATGACCGAAACCGTGCGCGCGGTCGTCTCGGCGCTCGACCGCGATCCGAACGCCGACATCGTGCGCGCCGCGCTCATGGGTGCGCGGGGGAACTCGGGGGTGATCCTCTCCCAGCTCGTGCGCGGTGCCGTCGAGGCGCTGGACGATGTGGAGGAGGTCGACGCCGCGGCTCTTGCGCGGGCGCTGCGCGGTGGCAGCGATGCGGGCTACGCGGCGGTACGAAATCCGCAGGAGGGAACGATGCTGACGGTCGCCCGCGCGCTCGCCGAGAAGGCGGAGGAGCTCGAAGGCGCCGGTCCTCCGGTATCCGGGATGCTGGCCGACCTCGTGACGCACGGGGAGCACGCGCTCGCCGGAACCACCGAGCAGCTCGACATCCTCCGAGAGGCCGGTGTGGTCGATGCAGGCGGTGCCGGAGTCCTCGAGATCATGCGCGGGATCGCGGCGCAGGTCCGGGGCGAGCCGCTTCCCGAGCTCCAGGCCGTCACCGGGGGGATTCCGCTCGAAGCCGTGCACCAGGAGCTCTCTCGCTACCGCTATTGCACGTCGTTCTTCGTCGAGGGTGAGGGCGTGGAGCCCGAGGAGCTCGAGCGCGAGCTGACGAAGCTCGGCGACTCGCTCCTCGTGGTTGGCGGCTCGGGGGCTGTCAAGGTGCACGTCCACACAGACGAGCCCGGCGCGGCGCTTGCGCTCGCGACTCGACTCGGCGTGATCGAAGAGGTCGACATCAAGAACATGCACGTCCAGACGGCGGACCGCACCGAGCGGCTCGAGCGTGAGATCGGCGTCACGGGCGCGGTGGCGGTGGCTCTCGGCGAGGGCAACCGCCGGCTCTTCGAGAGCCTCGGCGCGGCCACGGTGGAGGGCGGCGAGACGATGAACCCCTCGACGGCCGATCTGCTCGCAGCGGTCGACGCTCTCGGAGAGCACGGCGTCGTTCTCCTGCCGAACTCCAAGAATGTCGTCCTGGCCGCGGAGCAGGCCGCGGAAGAGAGTGCGAAGGACGTACGTGTAGTCCCGACGCGCAGCATGCAGGCGGGCCTCGGCGCGCTCGTTGCCTTCGACGCTGCGCGCTCGCTCGACGAGAACGTCGCAGAGATGGAGGAGGCGGCCGCGGCGGTTCGCGCAGGCTCCGTCGCTCGGGCCTCGCGAGACGCGACCATCGGCGACGTCGACGTCGCGGAGGGCGAGTTTCTCGGGCTCGTCGACGGCGAGCCGGTCGCCTCGGGCGACGCGCTCGGGCCCGTGGCGAGGGATGTCGTCGCCCGCCTCGTCGGCGACGGGGCGGATGTCCTGACCGTGCTCCTCGGCGACAGCGCGACCGAAGCCGACGGGGTCATGGACGCGATCCGGGCGGCGCACCCGGATCTCGAGGTCGAGGTGCACGAGGGCGGCCAGCCGCATTACCCCCTTCTTTTCGCCGTCGAATGACCCGATACTGAGGCGCGATGGACGAGATGGCGGATGAGCCGATCGACGTCGTCCTCGTCGAGGACAACGACACGTTTCGCCAGGCGCTCGAGCTCATGCTCGGCCTGACGCCCGACGTGCGCGTGGTCGCGGCGGTGCCGGACGGCGAGTCGGCGCTCGACGTCTGCCCGGGCCTCCAGCCGGATGTGGTGCTCGTCGACTACCGGCTCCCGGGGCTCGACGGGGTGGAGACCACGGCTGCGCTTCGCGCCGTCCTGCCGAAGACCGCGGTGGTCGTTCTGACCGCGATGGCGGAGCATGAGGAGATTCAGGCCCTCTACGACGCCGGAGCCGTGAGCTGTCTGACGAAGGACCGCGGGGTGGAGGAGATCGTCGGAGCGATCCGGGAGGCGGCTGGGCGTGGCGCGGCTATCGGCTGAATCGACCGCGATCGTCCTCGACTCGACGTCCGACCTGCCGGAAGGTCATGGCCCGCCGAGCTGGCGCGTCGTGCCGCTCTACGTGCGCTTCGGCGACGGTGAGGCACGACGCGAGTACGTCGACATCTCGACGGCCGAGTTCTACCGGCTGTTGCGTGAAAGCGATCAGCCGCCGAAGAGCGCGCAGCCCTCGCCCGCCGACTTCGCCGCGATCTTCGAGGAACTTGCGGGCTACGAGCGCATCCTCTGCGTCGTCCTCTCTGCGAAGCTCTCGGGCACGTTCGCGAGCGCCGAGCTCGCGGCGAAGGACTTCGGCGACAAGGTGCGCGTCCTCGACTCGAAGGTCACGTCGGGCGGGACGGTGATCCTCGCGGACGCGATCCAGCGCCGGCTCGACCGCGGCACGGACGACGACGAGATCGACGCGCTCGTCGAGCGCTTCCAGAGGGAGCGCGGGCTGCTCTTCACCGTGGACACGCTGGAGTACCTGGTTCGCGGCGGACGGATCGGCAAAGCGGCGGGCCTCGCCGGCCAGCTCCTTTCGGTGAAACCGATCCTCGCCTTCGACGACGGCGAGGTCGCGCCCCTGAAGCGCGTGCGCGGCCGCTCCAAGGCTCTCGGCGAGCTCGAGGGGATCTTTCGTGACTCGACGGAGGGCCAGGACGACTCCGACCTCCACGTCGGCGTCGGCCATGCCGAGGCCGAAGAGGATTGCGACGAGCTCGCGCGCAGGATCAAGGCCGCCCGGCCCAACGCGTCGCTCGACATCGTCACGACGCTCGGCCCGGTCATCGGGACGCACGGCGGCCCGGGAACTCTCGGTCTCTTTTGGTTCTGGGACTCGCTGGCGCGCTCTCAGCCGCGGTAGACTCGGCCCGTGGCCGCGGTCGACGCACTCAAGGACGTGCCGCTGCTCAGCTGTCTCAGTCAGCGCGAGCTAAAGCGCGTGGCGCGGAAGGGTCGCGAGCAGAGCTTCGCGCCCGGGACGACAGTGATACGGGAGGGCAAGATGAGTGGGGTCGGGTTCTTCATCGTCGTCGAAGGAGAAGCCGAAGTGAGCGCGGGCGGGGCCGGGCTCGGCAGGCTCCATCCAGGCGATCACTTCGGCGAGCTCGCGCTCATCGGCAAGCGCGAACGCACTGCCACCGTTACCGCAGTCACTCCGCTCACCTGTCTCTTCATGGCGACCTGGGACCTGGAAGAGCTCGTCAAGTCGAGTCCGGAGACGGCATGGAAGCTCCTCCGCCATGTCGTCGACCTGCTCGCCGTCGAGCGAGAGCGTGCCGGCCAGGTCGCGTCCTCCACGTCCGGCTAGACGCCCCTTGTGAAGCACGTCGCTCACTGGGACGACGTCGAGCCGTACCGCCGCGACATCGGACACATCGCCGGGGACTGGTACGACCTCGGCCGCGCGGCCGAGAGCGTCGACGTCGGCCTGAAGCGGATCAGGGTGGATCCCGGGAAATGGTCGACGCCTGCGCACGCGGAAGGAGCCGAGGAAGAGATCTTCTTCGTCCTGGGCGGTAGCGGGATCTCCTGGCAGGACGGCGAGGCCTACGAAGTGGGCGAAGGCGACGTCCTCGTTCACCTTCCGGAGAAGCAGTCCCACACGCTGCGGGCCGGAGCGGACGGGCTCGACGTGCTCGCCTACGGCCAGCGGAGGCCGCAGGGGAACACCGTCCTGCCGCGCGCGGGGGTCGCCTGGATGCACCCGAGCTGGGTGGACGTCGGCGGGCCGACCCCCTGGGAGCGCGAGGCCGCGGCGGGCGAGCCGGAGGTCGGCGAGGTCTCGCCGCGCCCGAGCAGGATCGCGAACCTGTCGCAGGGGCTTCGCTGGGAGCTCGACACGGGCGCGACCGACCTCAATCTCGGCGATGTCGTCGGCTCGGTGCAGACCGGTCTGAGCCACATGGCGATCCCTCCGGGGGCCGAGGGCTATCCGCCTCACTGCCACGCGGCAGAGGAGGAGCTCTTCGTCGTGCTCGAGGGCTCGGGAGCGGTCACGCTCGGCGAGGAGAGCGCAGAGGTGCGGCGGGGGAGCATCGTGGCGCGCCCGGCCGGCACGCGCGTCGCGCATTCCTTCCAGGCCGGAAGCGACGGGCTCGCCTATCTGGCGTACGGCACGCGGGAACCGAACGACGTCGTGTACTACCCGCGCACCGACGAGATCAGGTTCCGCGGGGTCGGCGTGACGCTTCCCGCGGGAAAGCGCTGACGTCCGGACCGGGGCGTATGCTCGTCGGGTCCTGGCCCTCTCCGTGAGTTCGCGTTCTGCGCTGGCCGGCTTTGCTGGCATGGACCAAGGTGCGCCGCAGCCGAGGAGGATGGATCTGGAGCGATCGGTGGAGACCCTCTCGGGCGTGGGTCCCAAGATCGCCGAGCGCCTTGCCTCGCTCGGGATCGAGACCGTCCGCGACCTCGTCGAGTACATCCCGCGCGCATACGTCGACTGGGACGAGGCGGCGAGCTTCGCCGACCTTCCGGTCGGCCAGGAGGCAACCGTCCGCTGCAAGCTCGTGCGCATCCGCGTGCGGCCCACGAGGCGCCGGAACCTCAAGGTTGTCGAGGGCGTCGTCGTCGACGGGGCCGGCGTCGAGGAGAAGGTCGTCTGGTTCAACCAGGCCCACCTGGCGAAGCTCGCCCCCGGCACGGAGCTTCTCCTCCACGGCACGCGCGACCTGAACGGCTTCAAGGTCACGCGCCATGAGCTCGGCGGCGAAGGGGTGCACACACTCGGCCTGGTCGCTGAATACCCGGCGACCGAGACGCTGCCGTCCTACCGCATCCGCTCGCTGGTCGACGCCGCGCTGCCGCTCGCGCGCCGCATGCAGGACCCGCTTCCCGCAGTGCTTCGCGCGAGAGAAGGCCTGCCGCTTCGGGCCGACGCCATCGCCGCAGTGCACCGCCCTGAAAGCCTGAAGGATGCCGAGGCCGCCCGCGCCCGCCTCGGCCTGGAGGAGCTCCTCCTGCTCCAGCTCGGCTTCGTCCGCCGTCGCGAAGCGCTCGCCCAGGAGGCGCGCGCGACGGCTCTCGGCGAGCCGGGGGAGCTCCTCGACCGCTATCGCGCCGCGCTCCCCTTCACCCTCACGCCCGAGCAGGAGGAGGCCATCGCCCAGATCGACTCCGACCTCCGCGGTGAGCGGTCCATGCAGCGCCTGCTCCAGGGCGACGTCGGCTCCGGGAAGACCGTCGTCGCTCTCTACGCGCTGCTCCGCGCTGTCGAGCGCGGAACGCGGGGCGCGCTCATGGCGCCGACCGAGACGCTCGCCGAGCAGCACTTCCTCACGGTCGAGCCGATCTGCGCCGAGCTCGGCGTGCGGGTCTCCCTGCAGACGGGCTCCGTGAAGCACGACCTCGAGGGCGCGCAGATCCTCGTCGGTACGCACGCCCTCATCCAGAAAGGCGTCTCGCTCGACGACCTCGCCGTTGCCGTGATCGACGAGCAGCACCGCTTCGGCGTCGAGCAGCGCCGCGCTCTTGCCGAGGGCAGGTCGGCCCATGTCCTGCACATGACGGCGACGCCGATCCCACGAACGCTCGCCCAGACCGTCTACGGCGACCTCGACGTGACCGAGATCGCGCGCCCACCACGCGGCCGCCAGCCAGTGATCACGAGCTGGGTCTCCCACGAACGGAGCGCGGAGGCCTACACGCGCCTATGCCGCCACCTGGACGACGGCCGCCAGGCGTACGTGGTCTGCCCGCTCGTCTCCGAGTCCGAGACCATCGAGGCGCGCGCCGCCGAGCAAGAGGCCGAACGCCTGCGGACTGCCGAGCTCCGCGGCTACCGCGTCGGCGCGCTCCACGGACGGCTGCGGCCTGCCGAGCGGCGTGCGCTCATGGATGAGTTCAAGCGCGGCGATCTCGACGTGCTCGTCGCCACCACCGTGATCGAGGTCGGCGTCGACGTCCCGAACGCGACGATCATGATCGTCCAGGAGGCCGACCGCTTCGGCCTCGCCCAGCTTCACCAGCTGCGCGGCCGCGTCGGCCGCGGCGCGGAGCAGTCGTATTGCCTCCTCGTCTCCCGTCCGAAGGAGGAGCTGACCGAGGAGGCGCAGCGCCGCCTGCAGGCGCTGGTCGACACGAACGACGGGTTCGCGCTCGCCGAGGTCGACCTGGAGCTGCGCGGAGAGGGGCAGCTCCTCGGAACGCGGCAATCCGGCCTGACCGACCTGAAGTTTGCGAGCCTTCGCGATCGGAAGCTGATCGAAAAGGCGAGGAGATGGGCGGAAGGGCTAGACGTCGACGACGATGCAGCTCAGCTGCTTCGCCGTCAGGCGGAGCAGCTGAGTGAGGATCATCGCGGGTTCGCGTAAGGGCGCCCGGATCTTCGCGCCCAAGGGCCTCGACGTGCGGCCGACCGGCGACCGCGTCCGAGAGGCGGTCTTCAACCTGGTCGGCCCCGTGGACGGCGCCGACGTGCTCGACCTCTTCGCCGGCACGGGAGCCATGGGCCTCGAGGCCCTCTCCCGCGGCGCCGCGAGTGCCGTCTTCGTGGATTCCGACCGCGTTGCCGCCGAGACCATCCTCAAGAACGTCGAGAAGCTCGCCCTCGAGGGTGCACGCGTGTACCGCGAGGACGCGGCGCGCCGGCTCGCGACCGAGGCTTCGGCGGGCAGGCGCTACGATCTCGTGCTGGTCGACCCGCCCTACCGCATGCTCTCGACGTTCCTGCCCATGCTTGCCACGCGTCTTCCCGCCGTCGTCGCCCCTGACGGCCTCGTCGTCGTCGAGTCCGAGGCGAAGGAGGAGCCGGAGCTCCCGCTTCCGCTGCGGACGAGCCGCAAGTACGGTTCGACCCGCGTCACGCTGTTCGAGGGCGCGCGTTGAGCGATTCCTCGCCGGTCACGGCGATCTGCCCGGGGAGCTACGACCCCGTCACGAACGGCCACCTCGACATCATCACGCGCGCCGCGGGGATCTTCGACCGAGTCGTCGTGGGCGTCGTCCGCGATCCGCAGCACAAAAAGGCGATGTTCTCCGTCGAGGAGCGCGTCCAGTTTCTGCAGGATGCGCTCGCGGGCTACGACAACGTCGAGGTGGAGGTCTTCGCCGAGCTCGTCGTCGAGTTCGCCCGTCAGTGGGGCGCGAAGACGATGGTGAAGGGCCTGCGGGCGATCTCCGACTTCGAGTGGGAGTTCCAGATGCACAACCTGAACCGGAACCTCGCGCCCGAGGTCGAGACCATGTACCTGATGTCGAGCCCGCAGTACAGCTTTCTCTCCTCGAGCGGGGTCAAGGAGGTCGCCTCGTTCGGCGGCGACGTGCGCGATCTCGTGCCGGAGCCAGTCGCCAAGCGGTTTCGCGAGATGTTCCCGCGTCCCAAGGGTGGCGCGCCCGTCTCGCCGCAAGAGTAAACTCCGGGGACAACATGGACGTACTCGTTCTCATCGACAAGCTCGACGACCTCGTTCACAACGCCAAGGCCGTCCCGCTCACCGACCAGGTGCGCATCGACCGCGAGGAGATCTACGACATCCTCGACCAGATGCGCGCGACGATTCCGGAGGAGATCAAGCAGGCCCGCTGGATCGTGAAGGAGCGCCAGGAGATGCTCGCGGAGGCCAAGCGCGAGAGCGACCGGATTCTCGGGGAGGCGCGCGAGCAGGCCGTCCGCGAGGCGTCGCAGACCGAGATCGTCAAGCTGGCCGAGCGTCAGGCCCAGGAGATCGTCGAAGACGCCCGCCGCCAGGCGCGCGAGACGCGCCTCGAGATGGAGGACTGGGCGGACTCGATCCTCTCGACGCTCGAGGTCAACCTGGACAAGTTCCTGGGTGCGGTGCGCCGCGGCCGCGAGCGGCTCCACGAACGCTCCCAGGAGTCGGTAGTGGCCGGCATCACCGACGAACAGCAAGCGGTCTAGAGCCCCTCTTTCGGTTCGCTACGCTGGCCGTAGATGACGGTCTTCAACATCCGCACGGTCCGGCTGCAGTCCGGCGAGCAGTTTCGTGACGTCAAGGAGGTCGATCTCGAGCCCCTCGAGCTCGGCGGCCAGCGCTACGTCCCGATCCCCGAATCGCCCGAAGCGGCCCTCACGCTGACGCGCCTGTCGTCCGGGCTCATGCTCGAGCTCGAGTTCGAGGTGCGCCTGGTCGGCCCGTGCGTGCGCTGCCTCGCCGATGCCGGCCTCGACGTGACCGTCAACGACCGCCAGTACCAGGCGACCGCCCCGGACGGGGACGACGACGAGCTCCGAACTCCGTACCTCCAGGACGACCGGCTCGACCTCTCCGCCTGGGCGCGCGATGCCGTTGCGCTCGCGCTGCCCGATCAGATCCTCTGCCGCCCCGAATGCGCCGGCCTCTGCCCCGTCTGCGGCCGGGATCTGAACCTGGAGCCGCACGAGCACGAGGACGAGGGCGGTGACGAGCGTTGGGCGAAGTTGGCTGAGCTTCGGGACAAGCTCTCCTCGTAGCTATACTGGCCCGCCGATGGCAGTCCCCAAGCGAAAAACCTCCAAGTCCCGCCGCGACAAGCGGCGCGCGACGCACAAGCTCTCGACGCCTGCTGTCGTCGAGTGCCCGCAGTGCCATCAGCCGAAGCGGCCTCATCACGTTTGCCCGACCTGCGGGACCTACCGCGGTCGTGAAGTAGAGCCGCTCGAGACTCCCGCTCCGTAGCGATGCCGACGATCCGGGTCGCCGTCGACGCGATGGGCGGCGATCGAGCCCCGGAAGAGATCGTCGCGGGTGCGCTTGCAGCCGCGTCCGCTACCGTCGAGCCGGTCCTCTTCGGCCGGCGGGAGGCTCTCGAGCCGCTCGCGCAGGGCCTCGAGATCGTCCATGCCGACGATGTCGTCGCGATGGACGACAAGCCTTCGGATGCCGCGCGGGAGAAGCGGGAGAGCTCGATGTTCGCCGCCTGTCGCGCGGTGGGCGAGGGCGATGCGCAGGCCGTCGTCTCGGCCGGGAACACGGGCGCGATGCTGGCGGCGGGGCTCCTCGAGATCCGGCGCCTCCCGGATGTGCACCGCCCTGCGATCGCCGTGCCGCTTCCGTCCATCGGCGGCACCTCGGTGCTGATCGACGCGGGTGCCAATGCCGACGCGCGCCCCGAGCACCTCGTCCAGTTCGGCCACATGGGCTCGGTCTTCGCCGAGGACATTCTGAGCATCTCCGATCCGAACGTGGCGCTTCTCTCCATCGGCGAGGAGCCGGAGAAGGGAAACCGCCTCGTCCGAGAGACGCATCCCCTGCTCGAGGCCAGTCACCTGGACTTCGTGGGCAACGTCGAGAGCCGCGAGCTGCTTGCGCACGCCGCCGACGTGGTCGTATGCGACGGGTTCACCGGCAACATGGCGCTGAAGCTGATGGAGGGGACGATCAAGACCCTCCTCGACGAGCTTCGAAAGGAGATCGAGGCGAGCCCGCGCGGGAAGCTGGGCGGGCTCCTCGTTCGTCCCGCTGCCCGCGGTCTGCGAAAGAGGCTCGACCCGGACACCTACGGCGGCGCATACCTCCTCGGACTGCGTGGCCTCTCGGTCATCGCGCATGGGAATAGCTCCCGCACGGCGATCGCCAACGCGATCACTCTCGGCGCGCAGGGCGCGGCCGGAAACGTCGTCGCGCGCGTCGCCGCACGGCTCGAAGAAGAGGTTGCGGCGGCACCGGGCTAGCGTGGTAGCATCCGCCGTCCCTCCGGGCCCCAGAGAGAAAGGCAGGTACGAGAACGAGATGGCAGCTTCACGCGAAGAGGTCGCCGAAAGGGTCAAAGAAGTGCTGGTCGAGCAGCTCGGTGTCGACGCGAACGAGATCACCGAAGAGGCTTCGTTCCAGGAAGATCTCGACGCTGACTCGCTCGATCTCGTCGAGCTGATCATGGAGCTCGAGGATCAGTTCGGGATCAAGATCTCGGACGAGGACGCCCAGCAGATCACCACCGTCGGTCAGGCCGTCGACTACATCTCGTCCCACCAGTAACGAGGGCGGGGCGGAGAGCCCCGACAGCGCCCTTCTCCAACTGATCGACTCCCTGCCCGCGGAGAGCCTCGCGAACGCCTTCACGCATGCGTCGTGGGCGGCCGACCGGGCGGATTCCTACGAGCGGCTCGAGTTCCTCGGGGACAGCGTCCTCGGGCTCGCGATCGCGCAGGAGCTCTACGAGCGCTTCCCCGACTCGCAGGAGGGGAGGCTGGCAAAGCTCCGCGCGCATGTCGTCTCGCGCCAGAGCTGCGCCGTCGTCGGGCGCCGGCTCGAGCTCGGCAAGAGGCTCATGGACCACGGCGGCGGGGTGGGTGACTCCGAGGAGCTCAGGCGCCTCTCCACGAACCGGAACGTGCTCGCCGCCCTCGTGGAGGCCTGCCTCGGGGCGCTTTACCTCGAGCACGGCTTCGAGCCGATCCGCGGGCCGATCGTGTCCGCGTTCACCGACCGGATCGAGTACGCAGTCCAGGGCCACGTCGACTTCAAGACCGAGCTCCAGGAGGAGCTCGCGCGCCGTGGGAAGACGGTCTCCTACGCGGTGCTCGAGGTCGAAGGTCCGCCGCACAACCGCCGTTTCACGTGCGCGGCCGTGATCGACGAGGAGCAGGTGGGCGAGGGCACAGGAGCGTCGAAGAAGGCGGCCGAGCAGGCCGCGGCCCGCCAGGCGCTCGAGAAGCTCGGTATTGACTAGAAGACGAGGCGCTCGACGTCGTCGCCGCGGCCCACGAGGACTTCCCTCGTGAGCTCCGGCGGGAAGAGGCCGTGGTCGACGACCCCGGCCGTGGCCGAGAGCCAGGCCGCTACGCGGGCGGGATCCTCCACGGGCCCGAGGTAGTCGGCGATGACCCCGCCGTCGGGGCTTGCCTGCACGTCGCGGAGCTCGACCTCGCCGAGGCGGGCGAGGGTCGCATCGAGGCCGTAGGGAAGGAGCTCGAGCGGGATGGGCGGGGCAATGGCGTCGACGAGCTTGTCAGACGAGGCGATGACCACGAAGCGGTCCGACGAGGCAGCGACAACCTTCTCGCGGGTGTGCGCGGCCCCACCGCCCTTCACGATCCAGCCGTCGGGGGCGATCTGATCGGCGCCGTCGATCGCGATGTCGAGCCGGGCGATGCCGTCGAAGGACTGGACGGAAAGCCCGAGGGCTCGCGCCTGCACCTCCGTGCCGACCGAGGTGGCGACGCAGCGCAGCGTCAAGCTCCGGGCGGCGAGCGCGGGGAGGAGGTAGGCGACCGTGCTCCCCGTCCCGAGCCCGACGGTCATCCCTTCCTCGACGAGCTGTGCAGCCGCCTCTGCGGCGACCCTCTTTTCGTCCTCTGCGCCCATTCCGGAGAGAATCATGCGGCCACTACGAGACGGAGGGGAGAGGAACATGGCGCGAATCCTGGTTCACTCGGCGACCGGACCGGAAAATCCGACGCGCGCGGCGCTCGCGCTCTTGATCGCGCGCACCGCGGTCGAGGAGGGACACGAGGTGCAGGTCTTCCTCGCCGGCGACGGTGTTCATCTCGCGGACGCGGACAAGGCAGCCGAAACAAACGGGCTCGGCACCGGTGCGGTCGCGGAGCACCTCGCCGCGCTGAAGGAGGCCGGCATGACCGTCTATCTCTCCGGGATGTCGAGCAAGGCCCGCGGGATCGAGGGCGGGGAGGGATTCGAGCTCGCTCCGCCGCAGAAGCTCGTCGAACTGGCCGTCTGGTCGGAGACCACGCTTACGTACTGACCGGCAGGATGCCTTGAAGACACCGGGGTGATGTGGTTGTCTGTGGCGGCGCATGGCAAAGCTTCGCGAAAGACTGCCCATCATCCTGTCGGTCACCGCGCTCGTCGTCGCCGTCTTCGGCGCCACGCCGGTCGGGAACGCCGTTGACGCGGTTCTCTTTGCCAAGAACGCGGGCAAGGTGGACGGGATCGACGCCTCGAAGACTCCGAAGGCCGGCGACCTTCTTGCACTGAACGGCAACAAGAAGTTCCCGGCGAGTGTCGTGGGAGGCATCTCCTCCTTCGACATCCTGAACGGAGCCAAGTGCACACGGGATGGCAAGGTTGGAGCCATCCAGCTCCAGTACAACGACAACAGGACTGCAGTCTTGAACTGCATCACTCCCATCGACCCAGACGCTTTCGAGCCGAACAACGACAAGACTTCGGCGACCGCGCGCATGTTCGGGTCGCTAAGCCAGATCGAGGGAACCTTGCCTTCCGGTGACGACGACTGGTTCACGTTCACCTGCGACGACACCGTTGTGACGGGCGACTGCGCCGACAACCAGCTCATGATCTTCACCGAGTTCGCGCTGCTCGACGGCTACCGGACAGGCTTCAACGGCGGCGCAAGTCCGGAGGTCGAGAACACCGACAACTGGACGATCAACCCGCTCACGGACGGCGAGCAGATCTGGGTTCACGTCTATTCGGAGAGCTCGCTCGAGCACTACACGCTGAACTTCGACCTTCAGCCCGCTAGCCCCTAGCCGCTCGTCCGTCCTGATCGTCAGACTGCGCAGCGCGTGCATCTGCGTGCGATCAAGCTGCGCGGCTTCAAGTCGTTTCCGGACCCGGTCGAGGTGCGCCTCGAGCCGGGCGTGGCCGTGGTCGTCGGGCCGAACGGCTCCGGCAAGTCGAACGTCTCGGACGCGATCGTCTGGGCCGCGGGGAGCCTGAGCCCGAGCGAGCTCCGCGCCGAGAAGCCGGACGACGTCCTCTACGCGGGCGGGAACGGGCGCGAGCCCGCGGCCTTCGCGGAGGTCGAGCTCCTCTTCGACAACGAGGACGGCGACGGGCCGCTCGAGTTCTCGGAGCTCTCGATCGCGCGTCGGCTGCACCGCGGCGGCGAAGGCGAGTACCTCGTCAACCGCTCGCATGTGCGCCGCACGGATGTCGTCGAGATGCTGGCGGACA
>DATEOR010000053.1:0-10085 GCA_035273885.1 Gaiellaceae bacterium | reverse complement strand
GTCCTGGCCTGCGCGGCGCTGGCCTTCGACATCGCAATCGTCGGCGCCTACGTCGTCATCTTCTACGCCTGGGAGCCGGACACGCCGATCCGGCAGGCGCTCTTCCTCCCGGTCGCAGAGGGCGCCGTTCGCTTCGGCATCGCCGGAGGACTCATCGTGCCGATTCTGCTCGCGCCCTCCTGGCCTACGGGGAAGCACTGCGCGCCGATCGCTTCGAGCGCGACTTCGACCTGGACGCCGTCACCTTTCCGCTCGGCCTCGAGATGCTCATGGGTCTCCTCGTCGGCTGGCTGGCCGCACGGCTTCGGCGCGAGGCCGCCCTCGCCGACGCGCGGGCAGCGGAGGCCGAGGAGCTACGCGACCGGGTAGGCCGGCGCGCCGACCAGCTCGAGGCCGTCAACCGTGTCTCACGTGCGCTGGCGTCCTCGCTCGAGCAGGAGGAAGCCTTCGACCGCTTCCTCCGCGAGCTCAGCGGGGTGTTCGAGTTCGAGCGCCTGGCGATCGTGCTCGTCGAGGGAGACGAGGCCGTCGTCATGGCGAACTCAGGCCGGGAGGCCGACGGGCTATCCCCACGGCACGGCACGGCGCGGCCGGTCGCGGGCTCGGTTCTCGAGGACGTGATCCGCGAATCCCAGACGATCGTCCGCGGAGACATGGACACGAATCCGCGCTATCCGGAGGAGAGGGAGCTTGCCCGCGTCGGGCTGCGGTCGCGCGTCGTTGCGCCGCTCGCGCCGGGGGGCCAGTTCGTCGGGATGCTCTCGGTCTCCCGCTCCGAGGCGGACGCATTCTCCGCCGACGAGGCCGACCTCATCACGATGCTCGCGCGCCAAGTCGGCTATGCGGTCCAGAACATGCGCAGCTACGCGGCCGAGCGCAACGCCGCCGAGGAGCTGCGCCGCCTCTCCGCGCTACGCGCCGACTTCGTTTCGCTCGTATCGCACGAGCTGCGCGCGCCGATGGCCTCGGTGATCGGATGCGCCGCGACGCTGCGCCAGCGCTGGCGCGAGCTCGCGCCCGAGCAACGCGAGTCGTTCCTCGCGCTCATCGAGCAGGAGACGAGCAGGCTCTCGACGCTCATCGGCGACGTGCTCGACACCTCGCGGATCGAGGCGGGCACCTTCACGTATGTCTTCAGCGACGTCGATCTCGGCGAGCTTGTCCGCGAGACCGCGTCGATGGTCGAGGTCGGTCACGACGAGGTGAACGTCGCGAATCACATCCGCGACCCGCTCCCCGCGGTCCGCGGCGACCGTGAGCGTCTCCGCCAGCTGCTCCTCAACCTGGTCACGAACGCGGCCAAGTACACGGTGGCCGGCGACGAGATCGAGGTGCGGGCCGGCGCGGACGACGGTCACGTGCTCGTCACGGTCTTGGATCACGGGCCCGGGATTCCCGCCGACCAGCACCGCCTCATCTTCGAGAAGTTCGGGCGCGTGAGCACCGGCGGGCGCTCGAAGCCTGGAGCGGGACTCGGTCTCTTCATCGCGCACTCGATCGCCGAGGCGCACGGCGGCTCTCTCGACGTTCAGTCGGAGGCCGGCTCAGGCACGGCTTTTACTTTTCGCCTTCCGGTTGCCTAGGCCACCGAGCTCCTTCTTGAGGCGCTTCGCGCGGGTGAGTATCTCGCTCCGCACGCCGGCGGGCTCGATCACCTCGCCCTCGCCGCGGTGGGAGAGGATCTCGCCGACGAGGTATTCCATGCTGCCGAAGCGCAGCTCCTCGAGGGCGTAGCCCTTGGCGAGAGGCAGGGCTCCGCGCTCCAGCCGCCAGCGTCCGAGGGCCGGGGAGAAGAGGACGCGTGCCGTGCTCGCGTCGGAGAGCTTCTTCGGCACCAGCTCGGGCCGCGGCTCGAAGGTCTCGTCGAGAAGGTCGGCGCGTTTCATCCGGTCGATGCGGAAGCTGCGCTGCGCGTCCTTCGTGCGGTCCCAGCTGTGCACGTACCACCAGGGCAGCTCGCGCTCGAGTGCGTGCGGCTCGACGGTGCGGACGCTCGTCTCCTCCCCGAGGGCCGTGTATTCGATCTCCACGAGGCGGTGCTCTGCGCTCGCGCGCGAAAGGGTGGCGATCAGCTGCTCCTCGGCGGTAACGGCCTGGCGTTCGGGGCCCTCGTCGACGTCGAACTCGCCGAAGGTCTCCTCGAGCTTGCGGCGTACGCGCTCGAGCGGCGTGTGCGCCTCCGCGGCGATCATCGGCCCGACGAACTCGAGGGCGAGGCGAATGGCGCGCGCCTCGAGCGGCGTGAGCCTGGGCGGCCGTCTGAACGTATCGCCGAAGAGCTCCTTTTCGACGTAGACCTCGTCGTCCTCGAGTGCCGCGTAGACCGCGTAGCACCCGCCGCCGAAGTTGACGAGATTCAGGAGCTGGAGGTGGTCGTCCAGCTGGTCGGGCGGGATCTTGAAGCGTTCGACGATTTCCTCGGCCGGGATGCGTGCCGAGGTGGCGTTGCCGCAGCTCGCGAGCAGGAAGGCGAGGAGCGCCTGGAGGACGCCGAATCGCTCGGGAGCGACGGGGCCGGCCGGCCGCTCGAGCGGCTCCGCCTCTTGGCGGGAGGCGGCCGCGCGCGGCGGCTTGGTCGGCTCGCCCTCGTGCGCCGCTATCACCTTGGCGATTCCGTCCTTTACGAGCTGCACGAGCTCGGGCGGGTGGAGCGGACGGGCGCGGCCCTCCTGGCGGAGCACCCAGCCCGCTAGCTGCCCGATGTCGGCGTACTCGGTGGTGAAGATGCCGTCCTCGACGCTTCCGCGGTCGATCATCCGCTCGACCCACCACGCCGTGTCGGCGTCGAGCTCGATCGTCGCCTCGCCGATCGCGTCCCCGAACTGCCAGTCCTGCTTGCCGCGGTACTGCGCCGGCTCGAACTCCTCGGGCATCCGAAAGTCGCGCTCCCGCCGCGTGGCGAAGCGGATGTCGCCGCGGATGCGCGAGACGCGGAAGGTGCGCATGGCGTCGCGGTCGTGGTCGTAGCCGATCACGTACCAGGAGCCGCGATCCGGCAGGAGCGCGTAGGGGTTCACCGTGCGCTCGGACTCCACGTCGCGTCCGATCGTGTAGTACGGGAACTTGACCGTGCGCTGCTTCGAGATCGCGTTCTCGAGCTTGGTGAGGCGGCCCGACATCTCTGCGGAGTAGTCGGGGTCGCGCACCTCGATCCGAACGGCTGCCTCCGTCGGCTCCTCGTCGAACCCGGGCCGGCCGAGAGCGAGGTTCTGGAGCGCGAGGCGCAGCGGCTCCGCGTAGGCGAACTGCCCCTCCAGCATGTAGAGCGCGGTCTGCAGGGCCGCGAGCTCGTCCTCTTCGAGCTTGAGCTCCGGGAGGAAGTAGTTCTCGGAGCGCAGCGTGTAGAGCTCCTCGCCCGTGAACTCGTCGCGCTGGGAGTGGAGGGGGACGCCGAGCGCGATCAGCTCGGTGCGGTCGGAGTAGAACCGGCGCGCGAAGGCCTCGTCCGACATCTCCGAGTAGCCCTCGACCGTCGACTTGATGTCGCGTGCGGTGAGCGGTCTCCGCTCGGCCATGAGGAAGGCGACCAGCGAAAGCTGGCGGATGAGCTTGTCGGTGTCGTGTGACAGGGGACCTATTCTTTCAGTCGTGACAAGTCCTCCGAGGATCGTCGCGCATCTGGATCTCGATGCGTTCTTCGCGGCTGTCGAGGAACTGGAGCATCCGGAGCTTCGCGACAAGCCCCTCGTCGTGGGTGGAGACCCCCGTGGACGGGGTGTGGTGGCGACGGCGAACTACGCCGCGCGCAAGTTCGGGATCCATTCGGCCATGAGCTGCGCCGAGGCGCTCCGGCGCTGCCCACACGCCGTCTTCCTCCCGCCGAGCCGCAGCCTCTACTCGCAGTATTCGCGCGCCGTGTGGGCCGTCGTGCGCGAGGTCGTTCCCACGGTCGAGCGCACCGGCATCGACGAGGGCTACCTCGACCTCGGCGACGTCGCGGAGAACTTCCGTGCCGTGCGACCTCTCGCGGAGGCGGTGCAGACCGCGGTGAAAGGTGCGACGAGCCTCTCGTGCTCGCTCGGCATCGGGAGCTGCAAGGTGGTCGCCAAGGTTGCGAGCGACCGGCGCAAGCCGGGCGGGATCACGATCGTGCGCCCCGGCCGCGAGGCATCCTTCCTGGCGCCGTTCGCCGTCCGGCTCTTGCCCGGCGTGGGCCCGCGCGCCGAGGAGCGCCTCCGCAAGGCCGGGATCGAGACGATCGGCGGGCTGGCCGGCCTCGCGGATGCGGAGCTCGCGCGGCTCCTGCCCGGGAAGGTCGGGCGCCTGCTCCGCGATCGCGCCCGCGGGATCGACCCGAGGCCGCTCGAGCTCGAGAGCGAGAGCATCTCGATCGGCCACGAGGAGACCTTCGAGCGCGACGTCTCCGACCGAGCGCAGCTCCATGCGGAGCTCAGACGGATGGCCGAGTCCGTCGCCGCCCACCTCGAGCGAGGCGGCCAGGTCGCGCGCACCGTGACGACGAAGGTGCGTTATCCGGACTTCTCGATCCGCAGCCGCTCGACGACGGCGCCGCACGGCTTTGCGGACGCCGAGCGGATCGGCGACCTTGCGTGCGCGCTGCTCGACCGCGCGCTTGCGGACCGGCCGGGAGCCCTACGTCTCGTCGGCGTGAGCGTCTCGAACCTCGAGGCGCACCAGCAGCTCGTACTGGGCTAGTCGAGGTTGTAAAGAGTCTGGACGCGACGCATGCGAAGGAGGCGGAGCAGGTACGGTTGCAGCGTGCCCGCGAACGGCCGCAGCCGTTGGCTCGCCCTTTACGTGCTCTGTCTCGGCGACATCATGATCGTCCTCGACAGCACGATCGTGAACGTCGCCTTGCCGTCGATTCGCGACGATCTGGGCTTCTCTCAGACCTCCCTGGCATGGGTCGTAAACGCGTACTTGCTCACGTTCGGCGGCTTCTTGCTTCTGGGCGGACGCCTTGGCGACCTCTACGGGCACCGGCGCCTCTTCCTCATCGGGATCTCGGTCTTCACGACGGCCTCGCTCGCGTGCGGGCTTGCCACGTCCCAGACGTTCCTCATCACGGCTCGGGCGGTCCAGGGTTTCGGCGGTGCGATCGTCTCGGTCGTCGTCCTCTCGCTGATCATGATCATGTTCACCGAGCCGGCCGATCGGGCCAAAGCCATGGGCGTCGTCGGGTTCGTGCTGTCGGGAGGCGGGACCGCCGGTGTGCTTCTCGGCGGGATCCTCACGGACGTTCTGAGCTGGCACTGGATCTTTCTCGTCAACATCCCGGTCGGCATCGCGGTCTTCGTGCTTTCCGTCTACCTGTGCCCGACCGTCCAGACGCCTGCCGGGGAAAGGCGGCTGGACATCGGCGGCGCCGTCACCGTGACTGCGGCGCTCATGCTCGCCGTCTACGCCATCGTGAAGGGCAACGAGGCCGGCTGGAGCTCTGCTCGCACCCTCGGCCTCCTGAGCGCGTCGCTTGTCCTGTTCGTCGTCTTCCTCGTGATCGAGGCGCGTCATCCTGCGCCGCTGATGCCGCTCAGCTTGTTTCGACACCGGAATCTTTCCGTCGCCAACATCGTCGGGGTGCTGATGGCGGCCGCGATGTTCGCGATGTTCTTCTTCTCGGCCCTCTATCTGCAGCTCGTGCTCGATTACAGCCCGCTCGAGGTCGGCCTCGCGTTCCTGCCCTCGACGCTCGTCTGGGGGTTCTCGTCGCTCTTCCTCTCGGATCGGCTCATCATGAGGTTCGGCATCAAGCCGCCGCTGATCGTCGGCCTCGGTTTCTTCATCGTCGGCTTGCTCCTCTTCGCCCGCGCCCCCGCGGACGGGAGCTTCACCATGGACGTCCTTCTGCCGATGCTGTGCTTCGGCCTCGGTGGCGGCATCACGTTCAATCCGCTCTTGCTGGCGGCGATGGGCGACGTCGAGCCACAGGACTCCGGTCTGGCCTCCGGGATCGTGAACACCGCGTTCATGATGGGCGGTGCTCTCGGCCTCGCCGTGCTCGCAGCTATCGCGACGTCTCGCACGGACAACTTGCTCGCCTCGGGTGACTCTCAGATCGAGGCGCTCGCCGGCGGGTACCAGGCGGCGTTCGTGGTCGGCGCACTCTTTGCCGCTGCCGGCGGCGTGCTCGCGGCCGCGCTGCTCCGCCCGGTCTCGGCACCCGGGCACGCACTGGCAGAGCCCGCTACCGCCCAGGCGGAGTAGGCTCCTCAGCGAGCCGTGGGTGGTCGACGCGCTGTAATGCGCCGGTGCTGTTACGCGGCCGCGGGAGTGGCTTCGAGGTGCTGGTGCGAGGGGCAGTACTCGCGCTCGGGGAGCGGCGTGCGCTGGCACGGCTTGCCCTTGCGAGTGGTCGCGCGGCAGCGGGCAACCCCGCCGTCGAACGCGCCTGCCTCGATCTGCGCCTCGATGAAGTCGACCGCTGCGCCGATTCCCTCGCTCACGGCCCAGGCGACCTGCGCCTGCTGCGTGATGGGGAAGTAGCGGCGGATGTCCTGGAAGAGCGTCTTGTCAGGATTCGAGAAGTAACGCGGATCCTTCGCGAGCCGCTCGACGCAGTCCTCGCAGGCAGCGAGAACCTCACGGCGGTACTCGAGCTGCTTCTCGACCCCCACATACGGGTCGATCAGGTCTTTGATGCTGCGATAAATGGCTCTCGAATATTGATACATACGCGCCGGAGAGTCTCCTCTTCCTCGAAGATCGAGCTTACCTAGCCGCTGTCCAAAAAGCCTGCAAATTTCTGTTAACCGCAGATTAAGTGGCTCGAAATCTACACCGGGCAGGCATCCTAACGAGACCCGCCAGGTTGTTACAAACTTCCCGGCTTGAGCTGTTACAAACTTCTTGCGCTCAGTTCGAGACTTCGCGCACGTATGCGGTGGGGAAGCCTTTCGACCGGGCGTTCAGAAGGGCTGCGTTCGCCTGCGACTCCGTGTCGTAGATCCCCGTGAACGTGACGTAATAGCCCGGGTTCATGCTCGAGAAGTCGGAGGAGTTGAGAATCCCGACCTGGGAGAGCCCGTTCGTACGAGCCTTGTTCGCCGCGGCCTCGGCCTGGGAGCGGCCGTTACTCGTCGGCACCGACTTGAGCACGACGGTGAAGCCGTCCTTGTTCGGCGGCCAGGTGACGTTCGAGCCGGTGGTCGTCGTGCCGAAGGTCGTTGTCCCGATCGTGGTCGTGGAGAAGGTCGTCGTCGCCGGTGTCGTGGTCGTCGTCGGCGGATTGATGGTGATGGTCGGCGGCTGCGTCACGACGCCGACCGTGTCCGTCGTTCCCGGAGATGTCGAGACGACCGGGATCGACGTCGCCGGCTCGCTGTTCTTCTCGTCGTCGGTCGCGGCGAGCGCGACAACGGCTCCCGAGATCAGCGCGACGAGCAGGAGCGCGGCGAGAGCCGCCCAGAGCCAGATCGGGGAGTCGCGCCGCCAGATCTCGGCGTAGCGGCCGCCCACGAACGCGCCCGGAAGACGGCGTCCGCACTCCAGGCAGTACTCCTGATAGACGTCGTGCGGCGCGCCGCAGTTCGGGCACCGGCCAGGCTCAGGAGGCGGGGGAGGAGGTGCCGCCTCCGGGGGCGGGGGAGGAGGCGGAGGCTCGACCACGCTAGTCCTCCTCGCCGGTCGACCAGCGGCGGATCAGCGTCTGGTCGAGGTCTTCGGTCTGCGAGGGGAACTCGTCCGCCGCGACGGAGTGGCCGCAGGCCGGGCAGAAGTTCGTCTCCGCGGGAAGCGGTCCTCCGCAGTGCGAGCAGCTCGACAAGGCCTTCGTGCCCGTGGCGGGCCGTCCGCAGTGCGAGCAGAAGTGAGCTCCCGGAAGGAGTGGTGCGCCGCACACGCAGAGCTGCACAGCCCGCGTGCCGCGCGGGACTGCGCTCGCGGCAATCATGAGACCGTCGAGCTCCAGCATCCGCTCCTCGATCGCGAGGACGTCGGACGCGCGCTCGACGAGAAGCTCCGGGCGGAAGCGGTCGCGCCGCACCATCTCCACCGTGAGACCGCCGACGTCCCGGATCTCCGTCTCCCGGCGGCCGGCAAGCCAGCGCCGTTCGCGCCGCATCCGGCCGGGTGCCGGGAGGGGCGTGACTCCATCCGGCCACCCGGGGGCCGGCGGAGGAGGCGGCTCTGCGACGCCGGACTCGACCTGCGGGCCGCGGCGAAGTCTTCGGACCCAGGGCATCTGGCGCGAGTCTAACGCCCGCGACTGACGAGTTCGACCGCTTAGAGCGCGAGAACGACGAGTCGCTCTTCGGTCATCTCCCGCACGGCATAGTGCGGGCCTTCCTTCGTGTTGCCCGACTCCTTGACGCCTCCGTACGGCATCTGGTCGGCGCGGAACGTCGGCGCCTCGTTCACCGTGATCCCGCCGAAGTCGAGCGCAGCGGCCGCGGCGAGCGCGGTCTTCACGTTCGCAGTGAAGATCCCGGCCTGGAGACCATATTCGGTGCCGTTCGCGAGCTCGAACGCCTCCTCCGAGGAGTCGTACGGCGAGACGGTGCAGAGCGGGCCGAACACCTCCTGGCAGGAGACTTTCATGTCGGGTGTCACGTCGGCGATGACGGTCGGCTGCAGGAGCCCGTCCACGACTTCGCCGCCCGTCAGCACCGTGGCGCCGGCGGACTTGGCCTCCTCGACCCAGGAGACGATCCGCTCGCGCGCGTCTTCGTCGATCACCGGGCCCACGTCGGTGTCCTCTTCGGCCGGGTCACCGACCTTGAGCGCCTGGACCTTCGGGACGAAGCGCGAGACGAAGTCGTCGTAGGCCTCGCGCTTGACGTAGATCCGCTGGACGGAGATGCAGCTCTGGCCCGCGAAGGAGAAGGCGTTCGCGGCCAGCTTCGTGGCGGCCTCCTCGATGTCTGCGTCCGCTTCGACGACAACCGGCGTCGCATTTCCGAGCTCGAGGTTCACGCGCTTCTTCGCCGCGCGCTCGCGGATCTTCCAGCCGACGCCGGAGGAGCCGGTGAACGTGATCAGCTTCACGCGCTCGTCCTCGACGATGACGTCGCCGATCTCCGCGGAGGGCCCGACGAGCACGTTGAGCCAGCCGGGCGGAAGGCCGGCCTCGGTCTCGAGCTCCCCGAGCAAGAGCGCGGAGAGCGGTGTCTGGCCCGCGGGCTTGAGCACCACGGCACAGCCGGCCGCGAGCGCCGGCGCGACCTTGTGAGCGACGAGGTTCAGCGGGAAGTTGAAGGGGGTGATCGCGCCGACGATCCCAATCGGCACGCGCATGGTGTAGGCGACCTTCCCGACTCCGGCCGCGGAGGCGTCCATCGGCACGACCTCGCCCGAGAGCCTGCGCGCCTCGACCGCTGCCATCGTGTACGTGGAGACCGCGCGCTCGGCCTCTACCCGGGCGGCTTTCATGGGCTTCCCGGCCTCCGCGGAAATCGTCCGCGCCACGTCGTCCTGCCGTTCCTTGAGGAGCGCGGCGACGCGGTCGAGGATCGCGGCGCGCTCGTGCGCGGGCAACCGGGAGCTCATCGCACGCTCCGCCGCATCGAGCGCCTTGCGCGCGTGCTCCGCACCCGCCCGCGCGACGCGCGCCACGGTCTCGCCGGAATAGGGCGAGTCGACGTCCTGCCACTCGCCCGTCTCGATCCACTCGCCGTCGAGGAGGAGCTTCCGCTCCTGAACGGTCACAGCCATAGTGATCTATTCAACCATTACGCTGGCGCCCGTGACGTCCGAGATTCAGCGCGTCGGCGTGGTCGGGCTCGGGACCATGGGCGCGGGCATCGCACAGGTCTGCGTTCAGGCGGGCGTCGAGACCGTCGGGCGCGAGGTGACGGAGAAGCTCGGAGAGCGCGCGCGGGAGCGCATCGCGCACTATCTCGGCCGTGGCGTCGAGAAGGGCCGGCTCACCGCAAACGAGCGGGACGCGGCTCTCTGGCGGCTGACCACGACCACGCAGCTCGCGGATCTGGAGGGCTGCGACCTCGTGATCGAGGCCGTCGTCGAGGAGCTCGACGCGAAGCGCGAGGTCTTCGCCGAGCTCGACCGGCTGCTGCCGGAGGCGGTGCTGGCGACGAACACCTCCGCTTTGCCGGTCCGCGAGATCGCGGCCGCGACGGAGCGGCCGGACCGGGTCGTCGGCATGCACTTCTTCAACCCGGCGCCGGTGC
>DATEOR010000052.1:0-3659 GCA_035273885.1 Gaiellaceae bacterium | reverse complement strand
TGACACGGGCACTGGAAACCCGAGACGCTCGCAACCGGCGTGATCGTCACCGGCCCCGCGTCGGTCTTGATCTCCTTCGCGTCGCCCGGAAGACCCTGCGGCTGCGTCGGGCAGCCGACGTGCGCGCAGCGGTTCGAGATGATCGTGAAGCTCGGGACACCGTCCTGCTGGCCGTTGTTGCGGATGAAGGCAGCCCGGCGGCCCACGTCCTCCGGCTCGTCCTTCCTTGAGTTGAACTGCGCAACGACGAACTGCTGCTCGGGGAAGTTGTCGAGCGGGCCGAGGTCGACGTCGTCGTCGCCCTGGTCGACGAAAGCGGGCGCGATCATGAAGCCGAGCGCCGGGATCGTGACGAGCGCGCCGATGGCCGCGCCGATCCCCAGGGTCGAGAGCTCGAGGAAGACGCTGCGGGGATACCGCTCGGGCTCCTCCGGGCCCTCCTCTTCCTCGACGGCCAGCGCGGAGACCGGCTCCTCGGCGACGACGGGCTCGGGCTCGGGAGCCGCCCGGACATCGCGGGTCACCGCACGGATCCACGCGAATCCGAACAGGAGCGCCAGCACGCCGCCCGCGACGGCGAGCCACCAGTTGATGACCAGCCCGATGAGGATGAGGGCGATCCCGCCCGCGAACGCGAAGGGGAGGATCGATGGTGCCGGGAGGTGCTGCTCGGAATCCTCGTGGACCGGCTCGGCCGGCCGCTCTAGATCGTCCGCCACCCAGCTCCCTTCATCGCGCGACCCCTGTCACAAGCTCCGGCATTCTTCCCGGCTTTCCGCGCATGTGTCAACGACGTACCGTTTGCCGCAAGACCCGAGAAATTCCGCCGTTCTGGGCCTCGGGCGGCGCGAGGCCGTACTCGCTCCAGCGGCTGTCGACGAGGTCACGAACTTCCTGGCTCATCTCGATGCGCTCCGGCCACTCACGGGCGCCCTCGCTCTCCCACTTGTGGGTCGCGTCGATGCCGACCTTGCCGCCGTAGCAATACATGGACGCGGCGTGGTCGAGCTGGTCGGTCGGCCCTTCGGAGATGACGAGATCGCGGCCCGGATCGACGTTCGCGCACGCGTGGAAGAAGACCTGCTCGTAGTCGTGGACGTCCACGAAGTCGTCCACGACGACCACGGACTTCGACAGCGAGAGCATCCCGAGCCCCCAGATGGCGTGCATGACCTTCTTCGCGTGCCCGGGGAAACCCTTGCGGATCGAGACGATGACGCAGTTGTGAAAGGCCCCCGCGACCGGCAGGTCGTAGTCGACGATTTCGGGGACGGTCATCCTGATTGCCGGGAGGAAGATGCGCTCGGTCGCCTTCCCGAGCCACGCGTCCTCCGCGGGCGGGACGCCGACCACGATCGACGGGTAGATGGCGTCGCGGCGCATCGTCATGCAGGTGAGGTGGAAGATCGGAAACGGCTCGGGCGGCGAGTAGTAGCCGGTGTGGTCGCCGAAGGGCCCCTCGGTGCCCAGCTCGCCTTTCTCGATGTAGCCCTCGAGGACGATCTCGGCGTTCGCGGGCACCTCGAGATCCACGGTCTTCGCGGGGACGAGCTCGACCGCTTCTCCGCGGAGGAAGCCCGCGAGCATGAATTCGTCGATGTGCTTCGGGAGCGGCGCGCTCGCGGAGTACGTCGTCACCGGGTCGCAGCCGAGCGCGACGGCGACGTCCAGCCGGTCGCCCATCCCGCGCCAGTCCGCGGCGCCGTCCTTGTGGATCTGCCAGTGCATGAAGGTCGTCTTGGAGTCGATCTTCTGCATCCGGTACATACCGACGTTGCGCGTCCCCGTGCGCGGGTCCTTCGTGATCACCGCGGGAAGCGTGACGAAGGGCGCCGGGTCGCCCGGCCAGCAGTGCTGGATCGGCAGGAGATCGAGGTCGGGGTCGAGGACGACGTCCTGGACCGGGCCGCTCTTCACCGACTTCGGCATCGAGTCGGCGAGGCGCTTGAGCTTCCCCAGGCCCTTGACCTTCTCGACGATGCCCTGCGGCGGCTGCATCTCGAGCACGTCGCCGAGCTTTTGCCCGACGGCGTCCAGGGACGGCTCGCCGAAGGCCATCGCCATCCGCTTCTCCGTCCCGAACTGGTTGATGAGGAGCGGGTGCTCCGAGCCCTTGGGGTTCTTGAAAAGGAGCGCCGGCCCGCCGGCCTTCACCGTGCGGTCGACGACCTCCGTCACCTCCAGATAGGGGTCGACCTCGGCCTCGATCTCGACCAGCTCGCCGGCTCGGCGAAGCTCGTCGATCCAGGAGCGGAGGTCGGCCGCGGGCACGACTTGAGTCTATCCGGGTAGGTCCGGCCCCCTAGTACGCCCTGCGGGCGGCGCGGCGTTCCTTGCGGCGGTGACCCATGTAGCGAAGCAGCTGGCCGACGAGGATGACGCCGAGGAAGACGGCCCCCGTCGCCAGCATGACGAGGACGACATCGCGACCTTCCTCCGCCGGGGTCTTCTCCGCGGCGACGAGCATCGCTGTGGCGAGAGCGCTCATGCCGGGCAGGATCCTACTCCACTCGCTCGGCGTGGAGTGCGAGAGCCCGGCTACGCGCCTCGTCGGTCCCGTCGGCGCCTCCGTCGAGCGCCGAGACCGTTGCCGCCCACGCCTCGCCGTCGCCGGGAAGACCCTCCGCGCGAAGGTGCGCGCAGAGCGAGAGGAGCTCTGCGAGCGCACCCACCGCCTCGACGTCTCCAAGCGAGGCGACGCGGACGAGACCGTGGGCGTAGAGGTAGTCGCCGAGGAGAATGCGCGTGTCGCGGTCGTCGGCGCGAAAGAGCCGCGGGTGGCCGTAATGCAGAAGGTAGCCCTCGTAGATCGTCTCCAGCCCGACCGCGAACCGCTCCTCCGCCAGGGGGGAGAAGACCGCCTGCTCCTCGCGCTCCGATTCGGGCCGGAGGGCGGCCGCCCAGAGCTCGCTCTCGCGCCCCGCCTCGACGGCGATCGTCTCCCAGATCGTGGCCGAGCCGGCAGTCATGAACCCTTCCTCGCCAGAAACCACACATAGGCGATCTCCTGGTCGCCCTCGAGTTGAGCCTCGACCTCCTGATCCAAAAGCTCGAATCCCACGCACTCGACGATCCGCCTCGTCGTTGCTTGGTCGAACTGCGAGAAGAACATCGGCTCGTCGAGCCATTCGCCGACGGTGCCGGGATCTTCGCTGGGCTCGGTCGTGAAGAGCAGATAGCCGCCGGGCCGAAGCCAGCGGAAGAAACGAGCGATGAGCTGCCGGTGATTCTCCCTCGGAATGTGCTCGAGGACATAGAGAGCGACGATCGCGTCGAAACTGCCGTGACCGAAGTCGCACGCGGATACATCGGCGTGGAAGAGACGCGCCTCGGGAACGCTGCGCGCGGCGGCCTCGATCTGCACAGACGACAGGTCGATTCCCGTCGCGCGATGCCGTTCGGCAATCGCCTCGAGCGCGGGCACTCCGTTGCCGCAGCCGACATCGAGGACCTCACCCGCAGCGGGAACTCGCTCCAACAGCCCTTGGAGTCGCCGCATGCGCGGCCAGGGAGTACCGGGGGATTCGAGCTCCACGTAGCGATCCGCCACCCGGTCGTAGCCCGCCGCGACGATCTCGTTCACCTCAGCCAAGGAGCTCTTGAGCCGCATCGACGGTGCGCTCGACCTCGGCCGGACCGTGCGCCGTCGAGACGAACAT
>DATEOR010000051.1:0-30082 GCA_035273885.1 Gaiellaceae bacterium | reverse complement strand
AGGAGAGGAAGGACGAGCGAGCCAGGATGTCGGGCCGAGGCGCCGTGCAGCCGGACCTCGACGACCTCCGAGAGCACCTCCCGCCCGTCGGGCGTGTCGAAGTCGCGAACGAGCACGCGCGCGTCGACCCTGGTCGTGCCGCGCGGCTCGGGGACGAGGATGATCGTCCTGGCGGGGTGCCGCTCCTCGAGCGCCGCGAGCACGCGACGACCGCGCTCGAGCCACACGGGAGGGACCCAGGCGACGTGCGTCATCGTGCTCGCACGGAGCTGCGGGCCGTCGCCCTGCTCGCGGCAGCGCGCCTCGAAGAGCTTCCGCTGCACGTCGTCGACGACGCCCATCGCGCCTCAGTGCCGCCGCCAGGAGCGGCCGTCGCGGTGGAGCAGCTCGTCGGCGGTGTGGGGGCCCCACGACCCGGCTGCGTAGTTCGGGAACGTCGGGCGGTCGCGCTCCCAGGCGCCGACGACCGCGTCCACGAGCTTCCACTGCTCGTCGACCTCGTCCTCGCGGGTGAACAGCGTCGCGTCGCCGAGCAGCGCGTCGAGGATCAGGCGCTCGTACGCCTCCGGCAGACCAGTCCGGAACGAGCCGCCGTAGAGGAAGTCCATGTGCACCGTGCGGATCGACATGCCCTGTCCGGGCACCTTGGCACCGACGGCCAGGGAGACGCCCTCGTCCGGCTGGATGTGGACGAGCAAGACATTGGGGCGCAGCGCGTCGTCGGAGTCGAGCTCGAACGGAGGATGGGGGGCGCGCTTGAACTGGATCGCAATCGTGGTCTCCCGCCGGGGGAGGCGCTTCCCCGTGCGGATGTAGAAGGGCGTGTCGGCCCAGCGCCAGTTGTCGACGTAGAGCTTCGCGGCCACGTACGTCTCCGTCATCGAGTCCGGCGCGACGTCGGGCTCCTCCCGGTAGCCCGGCACCTCCTCGCCCTCGATGTAGCCGGGCCCGTACTGCCCGCGTACGACGTGCTTGGGCCCGGGCGTGTGCAACGCCTTCAGGACCTTGACCTTCTCGTTTCGCACCGACTCCGCGGTGAAGTCGATCGGAGGCTCCATCGCCGTCAGCGCAACGAGCTGCAGCAGGTGGTTCTGGACGATGTCGCGGACTGCGCCGGCACGCTCGTAGTAGCCGGCCCTCCCCTCGATCCCGAGCGACTCGGCCACGGTGATCTGCACGTGGTCGATGAACTGGCGGTTCCAGATCGGCTCGAAGATCCCGTTCGCGAAGCGCAGGACCAGCATGTTCTGGACCGTTTCCTTGCCGAGGTAGTGGTCGATCCGGAAGATCTCCTCCTCGGCGAAGTACTCGTGGACGATCTCGTTCAGGTGCTGCGCCGTCTCGAGGTCGTACCCGAACGGCTTCTCGACGATCACGCGCGTCCAACCCTCGGCCGAACGACGCTTGCCCATCTCCACCACGATCGTCTCGATGGCCGAAGGAGGCACGGCGAGGTAGTAGATGCGGTTGGAGGCGGTGCCGAACTTGTCGTCGAGCTCGTTCAGACACTGGACGACGTGCTCCTCGCCGCCCTGGTCGGCGAAGTCCGTGGCCACGTAGCGGATCCCCTCGGCAAGCTCGTCCCAGACGTCCTCCCGGAACTCGTCGCGCGCATGGTCCTGGATCGCCTGCTTCATCTTCTCCCGGAACTCGTCGTCGCTCATCTCGGTGCGGGCGACGCCGACGACGCCGAACTTCGGCGGCAGAAGGTTCCTGACGGCGAGCGAGTAGAGGGCGGGGAAGAGCTTGCGCTGCGTCAGGTCGCCCGACGCGCCGAAGATCGTGAGCGCGCAGGGCTCGGGCGTTCGGCGCCGGCGCAGGCCCTCCTCGAGCGGATTCGGCGTCTCGACTCGCTCGGAGATGCTCATTCGCTCCGCACCGCGTGGCCGCCGAACTGATTTCGGAGCGCTGCGTTGATCTTGGCCGCAAACGACTCGTCCTCGCGCGAGGCGAAGCGCGCGTAGAGCGCCGCGCTGATCACCGGGACGGGCACGTTCTCGTTGATCGCCTCGAAGACCGTCCAGCGCCCCTCGCCGGAGTCTTCGACGTAGCCCGCGATGTGCTCGAGCTCGTTGCCTTCCGCTTCGAGCGCCGAGTGCAGGAGCTCGAGGAGCCAGCTGCGGACCACCGAGCCGTAGCGCCAGATCCCGGCGATCTCGTGCAGGTCGAGGTCGAACTCGGAGGCGTTCATGATGTCGAAGCCCTCCGCGTAGGCCTGCATGAGGCCGTACTCGATCCCGTTGTGCACCATCTTCACGAAGTGGCCGGCGCCGGACGCGCCGACGTGCGCGTACCCGTCCTCGGGCGCGAGGGTCTTGAACGCAGGCTCCAGGAAGCCGACCGCATCGTCCTCGCCCCCGACCATGAGGCAGTAGCCGTTGGCGAGGCCCCAGATCCCACCCGAGACTCCGGCGTCGACGTAGCCGATGCCCTTCTCCGCCGCGAGGCCCGCGCGCCGCTGCGAGTCCCTGAAGTTGGAATTGCCGCCGTCCACGATCACATCACCCTCGTCGAGAAGGCCGAGGAGCTCCTGCACCGCTTCCTCCGTCGGGTCGCCGGCGGGGATCATCAGCCAGACGGCGCGTCGCGCCTCGAGTTGGCCGACGAGCTCTTTCAGGGAGGCAGCGGTGCCCGTTCCACCCCGGTCGTACGTCTGGACCACGTGGCCGTCGTTTTCCAACCGCTTGGTCATGTTGCCGCCCATGCGGCCGAGACCGACCATCCCGAGCTTCATGCAACGTCCTCCAATCGGATACGAACGATAGGCCTGCCGCGCTCGCGAAGCGAGGCGAGGTCCCCGTCGGCCTGTGCGCGGATGAGCGTGGCGAAGCCGAACGGCCGCTCCGGGATCGAGACTTCGTCACCCGGGTCGTCGACGACCTGGACGAAGCGACCCTCCGGCGGCCCGCCCTTGTGCAGCTGCCCGGTCGAGTGCAGATACCTGGGCCCAAGCCCGTGGGTGACGACGCAGCCCGTCTGTGCGGCGCGGTCGATCAACGGCTCGAGCTCAGCCTCGCGGGCGGGGTCGATGAACGCCTGGATGCAGACGTAATCGGGAGGCGAGGCCCCGTCGAGGAGCTCGTCGAGGCTCCCTCCGTCCTGCGGCGGCGGATCCTCGCCCGCGAGCACCTTGTTCGTCCGGTCCTTGGCCGCCTGCACGTCCGGCTGGTCGAACGGGTTGATGCCGATGATCGCCCCCGCAACCGCCGTCGCGAACTCCCAGCGGTAGAACTCCTGCCCGACCTCGTAGGGGTCGGTGACGCGGGCCTCCTCGGTCTGCCGGTCGGGGGCCTCTCCGGGCTCAACCGTCGGAACCGGGACGAGGCCCTTACCCTGCTTGCCGGTCGACTCCGCGATCAGCTGCTCCACCCAGAGGCCGAAGCCCCCTGGGATCGGGCTGATCTGAACCTTGTCACGCCCGTCCGTCCAGCCCTCGCCCATCCGCTCGCCGAGCTCGAGGCCAGGGTTGCCCTCGTCGAAATGGCACGCTTCGACCATCTCCTCCACGCGAAGGAGAAAGCGCTCGAGGTCGACCCCGATGAGTGCGGCGGGCACCATTCCGAAGACGGAGAGCGCCGAGTACCGGCCGCCGATGGTCGGCTCTCCGGCGAACACCGCGCGGAACCCGCGCTCGCGTGCGAGCGCCTCTAGCTCCGAGCCGGGGTCGGTGATCGCTCCGAAGGCCTCGGCGCGCCCGCCGCTCCACTCCCAGAAGAAATCCAGATGGCACCGGGTCTCGAGCGTCGAGCCCGACTTGGACGAGACGAGGAAGAGCGTGCGTGCCGGGTCGAGGGACTCCGATGCCCGCCGCACCGCGGCGGGATGCGTCGTGTCGAGTACCTGCAGGTGGTCGCTCTCGAACGTCCGCCGCAGCACCTCCGGCGCGAGGCTCGACCCGCCCATCCCGAGGAGGACGACGGAGTCGAACTGCCCGACGGTGCCCGAGGCGAACTCCTCCAGCTCGGCGACGCGCTGGTGCATGCGCAGCGGTTCGTCGAGCCACCCGAGCCAGCGGTTCTCGTCGCGACCGGTCCAGAGCGTGGAGTCGCGTGCCCAGAGGCGCTCGACCAGCTCGGCGGGCGCGAGCGAGGCCATGGGGCCCCTAGGCGGAGACCAGCTCGCCCGACTTCGCGCGGACGCCTTCGAGCAGCTCCGCGAACGAGTCGGCGAACTTCTCCACGCCTTCGCGCTCGAGGGTCTCGGTCACGTCGTCGTAGTCGATGCCGGCCTTCTCGAGGTCGGAGAAGAGCTTCTTCGCCTCGTCGATCCCCTGCTCGAGCGTGGCCGCCGTCTTGCCGTGGTCCTGGAAGGCCTCGATCGTCTCCTCGGGCATCGTGTTCACGGTCTCGGGCCCGATCAGTTCCTCGACGTACATGACGTCACGGTAGTCGGGGTTCTTCGTCGAGGTGGACGCCCAGAGCGGCCGCTGCGGCGTGGCGCCCTTGGAGACGAGGAAGTCCCAGTTCTCGCCGGAGAAGAGCTCCTTGTAGCGCTGGTAGGCGAGCTTTGCGTTGGCAATTGCGAGCTTTCCCTTCAGCTTGTCCTGGCCGCCGATCTCGTCGAGGCGCTTGTCGGTCTCGGTGTCGACGCGGCTGACGAAGAAGCTGGCCACCGATGCGACCGTGCTCGGGTCCCCGCCTCCGGCCACTAGCCGCTCGAGCCCGCGGATGTAGGCCCGCGCGACCTCTTCATAGCGCTCGAGCGAGAAGATCAGCGTGACGTTGATGGACTTCCCCTTGGCGATCATGTCCTCGATCGCGGGCAGGCCCGGCTTCGTCGCGGGGATCTTCACGAAGAGGTTCGGCTTGTCGACGAGCTTGTGCAGGCGGACGGCCTCGGCAGTCGTGCCCTCGGTGTCGTAGGCGAGGTTCGGGTCGACCTCGAGCGAGACGTACCCGTCTTTGCCCGAGCCCTTGTCCCAGACCGGCCGCAGCAGGTCGAGCGCCTCGCTCACGTCCTGCACCGCAAGCCTGAGGAAGATCTCCTTGGGATCGCGCTCGTCGGCCAGCACCTCGCGCAGCTGTTCGTCGTAGGCCTCGCCGGCCGAGATCGCCTTTTGAAAGATCGTCGGGTTCGAGGTGACGCCGACGACGGCGTCCTGCCGCATCATCCGGGCGAGCTCTCCCGAGTGGAGCAGGTCGCGCGACAGGTAGTCGATCCAGACGCTCTGACCGAGATCGGAGAGCTTGTGCAGTCTGCTCTTTTCAGCCATGTCCTTCCTTTCCTCAGCCGACGCGCTGCCGCTTGCGCAGAAGCGCCTGGGCGCGCGTGACGACGTTCTCAGGTGTGAAGCCGAGCTTCTCGAGCACGGTCGTCCCCGGCGCCGAGGCGCCGAAGCGTTCGAGCGAGACGACGTCTCCCTCTTGCCCGACCCACTTCCACCAGCCCAGCCCGACCCCGGCCTCGACGGACAGGCGTGTCTCCGCCTCCGGGGGCAGAACCGAGTCGCGGTACTCGACGGGCTGCTCCTCGAAGAGCTCCCAGCAGGGCATCGAGACAACCCGCGTCGCAACGCCTTCCTCCTGAAGCTGCTTGGCCGCCTCGAGGGCGACCCAGACCTCGGAGCCCGTGGCGATCACGATCAGGTCGGGCGCGCCGTTCCCGTTCCCGTCCCAGAGGACGTAGGCGCCGCGCTCCACCCCGGACGCATCGCCGAGGTCGGTGCGGTCGAGAACCGGCAGGTCCTGGCGGCTGAGCGCCATGCCAACAGGGCCGGCCCTGCGCTCGAGCGCGACCTTCCACGCGTACGTTGTCTCGTTCGCGTCGGCGGGGCGGATGAACCAGAAGTTCGGGATCGCCCGGAGCGCCATGTAGTGCTCGACGGGCTGGTGGGTCGGGCCGTCCTCGCCGAGGCCCACGGAGTCGTGCGTCCACGCCCAGACGACCGGGAGCCCCATGAGCGCCGAAAGGCGCACCGCCGGGCGCATGTAGTCGCTGAAGATGAGGAAGGTCGAGCCGTAGGGCTTCACGATCCCGCCGTGGACGGCGAGGCCGTTGACGATCGCCCCCATCGCATGCTCACGGACGCCGAACGGGATGTTGCGCCCGGCGAAGTCCTGCGCATAGACGCCCGCGCCTTCGAAGTTGGTCTTCGTCGACTCGACCAGGTCGGCGGCGCCGCCCAGCATCGTCGGCGCGTAGTTCTTGAAGGCCTCCATGACCTTGGCGCCGGCCGCGCGGGTGGCGATCTTCTCGGTCTCGGCGGGGTCGAACTCGGGCAGGGCTTCCGCCCAGCCCGGCTTCAGCTCCCCGGCAAAGGCGCGGTCCCAGTCCTCGGCCATGTCGGGGTAGGTGTTCCGCCAGGCCTCCCAGCGCCGGTGCCATTCCTCTTCGAGCTCCTGGCCCTTGTCGCGCAGGTTCATGTGCTCGTAGACGCCTTCGGGAACGACGAAGTGCGCGTCGGGATCCCAGCCCATGATCTCCTTGGTCGCCCGGACCTCGTCCTCGCCGAGCGGCGCGCCGTGAGCCTTGGCCGTGTCCTGGGCGTTGGGCGCCGGGTAGGCGATGTGGCTGCGGACGACGATGAGCGAGGGGCGCACATCCTCCTTCTGCGCGTTCGTGAGCGCGCGCCGGAGGGCGCTGAGGTCGTTCACGTCGGCCACGTGCTGGACGTGCCAGCCGTAGGCCTCGAAGCGCTTGCCCTTGTCCTCCGAGTCGAAGGAGAGCGCGGTCGTCCCGTCGATCGTGATGCGGTTGTCGTCGTAGAAGAACACGAGCTTGCCGAGCCCGAAGGCCCCGGCGAGCGACGCAGCCTCCTGCGAGACGCCCTCCATCAGGTCACCGTCGGACGCGATGCCGTACACCCGGTGGTCGACGACCGTATGGCCGGGCCGGTTGTAGCGCTGGCCGAGGAACTTCTCCGCCATCGCCATGCCGACCGCGTTCGAGATTCCCTGGCCGAGCGGGCCCGTGGTGGTCTCGATGCCGGGGGTGAGGAAGTGCTCGGGGTGGCCGGGGGTGAGCGACTCCCACTGCCGGAATCTCTTGAGCTCCTCGAGCGCGAGGTTGTAGCCGGTCAGGTGGAGCGTCGAGTACTGAAGGATGCAGGCATGGCCGGCCGAGAGCACGAAGCGGTCGCGGTCGGGCCAGTCGGGATTCGACGGGTTCGCGCGCATGACCTCGCGGTAGAGCAGATAGGCGACCGGAGCGAGCGCCATCGCCGTTCCGGGATGGCCCGCATTGGCCTGCTGGACAGCATCCATCGAGAGCGTGCGAATCGTCTCGATCGATAGTTCTTCGATTGTTTTTGTGTCCTTGGCCACCACTGCAACCATACCCCCATGGCTCAGCTCATCGCCTCACGCCTGAGGAAGGAGATCGCCGGCGACGCGCTCTTCGACGGCGTCAGCTTCAAGGTCGAACGGCGCGACCGGCTCGCCCTCTCCGGGCCCAACGGGGCCGGCAAGACAACACTGCTCCGGATGCTCACGGGCGAAACCCGGCTGGACGGCGGCGAGCTGGCATTCGAGAAGGGAACGCGGGTCGCGCTGCACGACCAGCGCCCCCCGCTCGAGCGCGCGCTTACGCTGCGCGAGTACGTGCTCGGCGGCGCGCGCGACCTCGTCGCGGCGGAGGAGGAACTGCGCCGCCTCGAGTCGGCCATGGCGGCCGGCGATCACGGCGCCGAGACGCTCGCGGCCTACTCGGCCGCGCAGGCCAGGCTCGAGCACGCGGGCGGCTACGGCTGGCGCGACCACGCCACCTCGGTCGTGCGCGGCCTCGGATTCGCGGACGAGGACTTCGACCGCAGTCTCCGCACCTTCTCGGGGGGCGAGCTGACGCGGGCCTCGCTCGCACGCAGCCTCGCGGGCGATCCCGACCTCCTGCTCCTGGACGAGCCGACGAACCACCTCGATGTGACGAGCATCGAGTGGCTCGAGCGGGAGCTCCAGTCGCTCGATGCGGCCGTCATCCTCGTCGCGCACGACCGCTGGTTCCTGGAAGCGGTCACGAACGCGACGCTCGAGCTCGAGGCGGGCAAGGCGACCTACTTCGCCGGGCCCTGGCACGCGTGGCGGCGCCAGAAAGCCGAGCGCGCCGCGCACGCCGCGAAGACCGCCGACCGCCTCTCCGTCGACATCGACCGGCTCGAACGTTTCGTGGCGCGATTCCGCTACAAGAAGTCGAAGGCGAAGCAGGCGCAGGCCAAGCTGACGCAGATCACGCGCCTGGAGAAGGAGCGCTCGGAAGCGCGGGCGGAGCAGGACCTCCTCACGCGCAGCTCGAAGCGGCTCGGATTCGACTTCGGCGACCCGAAGCGGAGCGGCCGGACCGTCCTCGAGATCGAGCACGCGGACGTCGGCATCGGAAACCGCGAGCTCCTCCACGACGTCTCGCTCGCGCTCGAGCGGGGCGAGCACGTCGCCTTTGTCGGCCCCAACGGAAGCGGCAAGACGACGCTCCTCGAACGGATCGTGGCCGAGGAGTACAAGCTCGGCTACGGGGTCGAGCTCGGCTACTTCCCACAGCAGGAGGTGCACCTGGACGAGCGCGGCAGCGTGCTCGACTGCGTGCAGACGATGACCGGCCTCACGCGGCCGCGCGCGCAGTCGCTGCTCGGGCGCTTCCTCTTCTCCGGCTGGGAGGCCCACGAGAAGCCGGTGACGGCGCTCTCCGGCGGCGAGCGCCGTCGGCTCGCGCTCGCCGTGCTCGTCGCCTCGGGCGCGAACTTCCTCGTCCTCGACGAGCCGACGAACCACCTCGACCTGGAGAGCCGAGAGGCGCTGGAGGCCGCGCTCGAGGCGTTCCCCGGAACCGTGCTCCTGGTCTCCCACGACCGCGCACTGCTCGACGCGGTCGCCCACCGGACCGCAGCGGTCGAGGACGGGACCGTCCGCGTCTACGACGGCGGCTGGGCCGATCTCCTGCGGGCGCGCGAGGAGCGGGACGCACCGCCTCCGGAGCCGAAGCCGAAGCCGAAGAGGGAGCCCAAGCCGCGCGCCCAAAAGGCGTCACGGGCACAGGAGCCCCTCGTGCTGCTCGAACGGGAGATCGAGGAGCAGGAAGCGCTCATCGCACGCATCGAGGGCAAGCTCGCCGAGGACTGGGCCGATGCCGACGCCGTGGCCGCGCACCGCGCGGCACGCGAGGAGCTCCAGAACCTCCTCGCCCGCTGGGAGCAGATGTTGGACGAGGTCGCCGGCGAGAAGATCTAGGCCGCGACGAGCTCGTCGAGGACGTCGTCCGCGGCTCCGGTCTCCTCCGCGAGATAGGCCCGGACCTCGCGGAGCGCCGCCTCGAGCGGCGTCACACCGGCCTCGTCCGCGGCCGCCAGCGTGCGCGTCACCGTGTCCGCGATCAGCCGTTCGATCGTGGCGAGCGCGGCCGCCGGCTCGTCGTCCTGCTCGACGCTCTCGTACAGGTGCACGCCGCCGGAGTTGGAGATGAAGTCCGGGATGGCCACGATTCTCCGGCGGTGGAGCGCCTCCACGGCGCCGGGGGAGTAGGGAATGTTCGCGCCGGGAGACACGACCGCGCAGCGCACGCGCTCCGCGACCTCGGGAGTGACCGAATCGGGCCGGGCACCGGGGACGAGCACGTCCACCTCCAGCTCGAAGAGCTCCTCCCGCGGCCGGGCCTCCCGGTCGGCGTTGTCCACGAAGCGGTCGCCGAAGCGCCCGCGAAGCTCGAGCAGCTGCTCCACGTCGAGGCCCTCCGGGTCGACGAGGAGGCCATGCACGGTGCTGATCGCGACGACGCGCGCGCCGGCGCGCGCACAGGCGCGTGCGGTTCCGGCACCGACCTTCCCGAAGCCCTCGATCGCGACGGTCGCGCCCTCGAGCGCGCGGCCGAGGTGGCCCAGAGCGGCCTCGGCGGCAGCCTTGACACCGTGACCGGTGGCGAGGTCGTCCATGCCGAGCCCTTCGAAGCTCTGCGCCCAGAGCGGCATTCCTTCGAGGTCCGGAGTGACGAAGTCCGACGGCTGCGTGCCCATGTCGGGCCCGGTGAGGAAGACGTCCTTGAACGGCATGAGCGCCCGGCGATACGCGCTTAGGACGGCGTCGCGGTCGCCATTCTCGAAACGGATCCCCGCTTTCGCTCCCGCATAGCGGACGCCGCAGACCGCGAACTTCCAGGTCATGGCCCGGGCCAGGCGCGCCACTTCGCGCGCGTCCACATCGGCCAGCATCCGCGTCCCGCCGGCCGAGACAGGAAAGAGGTCGTGGTCGATGACGATGAGGGCGTCCAGGCCGGCCCCCTCGTCCCGAAGCTCGATCCGCCGCACGTAGGAGAGCTTAGTCTCAGGCCGGGAGGTGGAGCGCCCAAAGGAAGGACTTTTCATCGCGATTCTCTGCCCAGACGATGCGCTTCCCAAGCAGGCGCGCGCCAAGCTGCGACCGCGCGGGGTGCCAAACGGTCCACGAACGGCCCGATCCTGTCGCCAGGACGCGGATGGAATGGGAGGTGCGGTAGAGAATCCACGGCTCGCGTAGGGAGAGAAAGGGAAGGGTGGCGCCGGCGACTTTCACCTTCCCCACGCGCTCGCCGGTCGAGATCCGGAACCACTCGAGCCAGGTACGGCCCGCGGAGCCGTGCGAGAGCGAGACCGCGAGGCCGTCGTCGAGCGCCACCGCTGTGACGATGCCGGATGGACGCAGCGTCCGCTCCACTGCACACGTGTCCGGATCGAGGATCTCGACCGTGTCTCCCTCTCCGGCCGCAAGGCGTTCTCCTCCCACCGCGAGAACGTCCGCTTCGACCGGGCAGTCGGGGCCACCGACGGTCGACACCGCTCCTCCATGCGAATAGGCGAGCGTCTCGCCGTTCCCCGCGAGCGGTCCAAGGGGCTCGGAGGAATCGAACTCGCCGAGGTCGACAGGCGTCGCCGACACGTAGTCGGCGGTGGCCACGTGCCACTCGCTCCCGTCCGGCCAGGACCAGAGCGCCCGCAGGCCGGCGGAGACGAGCTCGAAGCCCGAGCACGTCGCCGCCCCGCTGGCGAACGTGCGCCTTCCGCCCTCTCTCGGGCGAATCGTCACGCTGGCGCAGTCCGGGCTGCCTGTGACCACCGCTTCTCGAGTGAGCGCGACCCGCGCTGCCCGCGGAAAATGGCTGCCCGGAGCCGGCATGCCGCGGAACAGGCGCTCGGCGAGGCCGCGCAGCGTCTCCTTCCCGTACTCGTGGTTGGGGTCGAAGCGCGTGAAGAGGGCGAGCGAGAGGCGCTCGCCGGCGGAACGGTAGAGGGCGACCTGGTGGTCGACGAGCCCCGTTCCCGAGCCCCACCCGCCCTTGACGTAGAGCTCCCAACCCGCATGCGGCACGCGTCCGACGCCCCAGCGCTGCGACGGCACGACCGTGGCGAGGAGGCGCAGGGCGTAGCCGCGGTGCCGCGGCGGCACGAGCCGGTCGATCCTGTGAAAGAAGAGCGCCTGCCCGCGCGGGGTGATCTCGGACTGGCCCCAGATCGGCCAGTGCAGCCGGAAATGCTCCATCCCCGCCGCCCGCGCAAGCGCCTTGAGCCTCGACTCGCCGACGAGCCCGACCATTCGGCTCGCGGGCGCATTGTCCGACCGCCGGATCATCGGAGCGAGCAGGTCGCGCTCCCACTGCTCGAGCGCCCGATTCCGCACGTCGTCCCGCCGCAGGTAGGCGACGAGCAGCATCGCCTTGAGGACGCTCGCCGAGGGAGAGACCTCGCGGGCGTGGTAGCCGTGCAGCCGTCCGGCCTCATCCACGACGGCGAACGTGATCGTTCCGGCCCGCGCCTCGGCATAGCGCTCCGCAGCGGCCATGCGGGACTTCCACGTCGGCGGCGACGCGGCATGAGCAGGCACCGCCACGAAGAGGGCAAGGACAATCAGAAGCCCGGCGGTAGCGCGAGACGCGTCAGTCACCGTCGAAGGTCGCGATGACCGCCTCGGCTACGACACGCAACGGCCTCCCCGAGGACTGGCTCGCGCGCCGCAGACGAACGAAGGCGTCGTTCTCGGACAGGCCCTCGCGCTCCATCAGGATCCCCTTTGCCCGCTCCACCACCTTTCGAGTCGCAAGCGCCTCGGAGAGCGACTCCGCTTCGTCGCGCATCGCCTCGAGCTCGGCATGGCGGGCGCGGGCGGTCTGGATCGCCGGAAGGAGGTCGGTCTCCCGAAACGGCTTCACGAGATAGCCGAAGACGCCGGCCTCCACTGCGCGGGCGACGAGCTCCTCCTGTCCGTAGGCGGTGAGCATGACGATCGGGATCGGGCGCTCGGCGAGGATCCGGCGGGCCGCTTCGATTCCGTCGAGCCGCGGCATCTTCACGTCGAGGATCGCCAGCTCGGGCTGCTCCGCGTGCGCGAGCGCCACGGCCTCCTCGCCGTCACGTGCCTCGGCGCAGACCTCGTGCCCGGCGCGCTCGAGGACGTCGCGGAGATCGAGGCGGATGATGGTCTCGTCCTCGGCAATGAGGATGCGGAGGCGCGGAGGCTCGCCGTCCGGCACGGATTCGTGACTGTCCCGTGTCACCCGCGTGCGCTCGCCAGGGTTAGGCTGAAGCCATAGGGCCGGGGAGGTGGGTCTCCCAGGTTGTAAGGCCAAAAGTTCACGGCGGGAAGGTGACCTCGGCCGTGAGCCCCTCGTCGCCCCTGAGCGACAGCTCCCCATTCAGCTCGTCGCGGACCAGCGCCCGCACGATCGAGAGCCCCGTGCCTTCGTCCCCGGCCTCCCAGCTCCCGTTGTCCGCGACGGTCAGCCGAACCGCGCCATTCCGCCGGCAAAGCTCGACGTGCACTTCGTCGCCGCCGTGCTCGAGCGCGTTTTGTAAGAGCTCGCTGAAGACGAGGGCGAGCGCCGTTGCCCGAGCGCCGTGCAGCTCGATCGACTCCACGTGAGCATCCACCCGCTTCTCGCCGGCCAGGCCTTGAACGATCATCGCGCGAAGGCGCTCCACGAGCTCGCCGAGGTCGACCTCCTCGTCGCGGCGCTCCGTCAGGACCTCGTGGACGGCGGCGATCGCGAGGATCCGATTGACGGAGTCGGAAAGCGCCTTCTCGGGGTCCGCGCCCGGGTTGCGGGCCTGGAGCCGGAGCAGGGAGGCGACGGTCTGGAGGTTGTTCTTTACCCGGTGGTGGATCTCCTGGGCGACGACGCCGCGCATGACCGCGCGCCCGTGCTCGAGCGCGACGGCCGCGTGCCGGGCGATCGAGGCGAGCAACCGTTCCTCCTCGGCGGTGAAGGGCGTATCGCGATCGCACACGAGCTCCCCGACCTCCCGGCCCCGCCAGCGCAGCGGAAACCTGACCGCATGGCTGCCGGCACGCCCTTCCGGCCAGGCGATCGTCCCGTCCTCGAGCACCAGTGCCGCGCCCGTCGCTTCGACCGCGGCCATCGTCGTCTTCACGATCGCCTCGAGAGACTCCTCGAGGTAGAGCGACTCGGAGACCGCCTCCGAGATGGAGGCGAGCGCCTCGAGCTCGGCGACGCGCCGCTGCGCGTGGTCGTAGAGCTTCGCGTTCTCGATCGCCTGCGCGACCTGGCCCGCAATGGCCATGAGGAGGTCGACCTCGTCGGGCCTGAACTCCCGCGGTGCCTCGGTGCGGACGTTGAGGGCGCCTTCCAGGCGGTCCTTGGCGAGGATCGGGACCGCGAGGATGGACTCGTACTGCTCCTCGCGCAGGTTCGGAAAGCTTTTGAACCGCGGGTCGAGGTGGGCGGCCTTCGGGATCATCACCGGCGCGCGGTCTGCGGCCGCCGTGCCGGTGATCCCTTCGCCCGGCCGCATCTTCGGGACCCGCGTCAGCTCCTCCACCCGCGTCCCGTAGGAGGCGCGCAGGACGAGCTCGCTCGCCGCCTCGTCGTAGAGGTAGACGAAGCAGGCGTCCGTCTCCAGAGCCTCGGCCACCTTGTGGGCGATCAGCTCGAAGACCTCGTCGAGGTCGAGGGTCGAGTTGACGGCCGCGATCGTCTCGGTCAGGAGCCGCAGGTGCCGGGCGGAGCGGTCCATAGACCAAGCTTAAGCGAGGGGATTGCGACTCCGATAACGACTTCGTGAGCTCTCACACCGACGCCAGCAGGCCGCCCCGCCTGATCCTGCGTTTTGCCCTGTACAGCGCGATTGCGCTGCTGCTCGCCGGTGCCGGAATTCTCTGGTTCGCGCGACACGCAGCTGAGACCCGCGCAGAGCGCGAGGCGCTCGAGCATGCGAAGTCGACCGCGCTCCTGCTCGAGGATCGCCTGCAGGCCTCTGATTTCACGGCGCCCGTCACCTCCGATCGGAGAGCCGAGCTCGACCGGATGTTCAAGCCGCTCCTGAACGACGAGTTCGTTCGGGTGAAGCTCTGGACCACCCAGGGCGTGGTCACCTACTCGACCGAGCCCTCCCTCATCGGCACCAGCCATTCGGAGGAACTCGCAACCGGCGCAGGGTCGAACACGCCGAGAACCGAGGAGGGACGCCTGAACGACGAGGGCGGCTCCGGGGAGAACATCAAGACGCTCTCGGCGTACGTGCCTGTGCACGTGAACGGGGCGACCGAGCCCGCGGGGACGCTCGAGGTCTACAAGAGCTTCGACGAGGTCAACGCGGAGGCGGCCGACACGATCAAGCCGGTTGCCGCAGCCCTCTTCCTCGCACTGCTCCTCCTCTTTGCCTCCCTCTTCCCGATTCTCCGTCAGGTGACAGGCGCGCTCGAAGCCCGTACGCGGCGCCTCCAGCAGCAAAGCGACGAGCTCGAGAAATCGATCGCCGAGAGGAAGCAGGCGTTTGCCGGCCTGCGCGAGGCGGACGCGCGCTATCGCGCGCTTGTCGAGGAGCTCCCGCTCGTCAGCTACGTCAGCTCCCTGGACACGCCGGGGTTTTCCACGTACGTCAGCCCACAGCTGGAGGACGTGCTGGGCTACACCCCGGATGAATGGCTCGCCACGCCCGGGCTCTTCTGGGACGTCATTCACCCCGACGATTCCGAGCGCGTGCGCAACGAGCATTCCATCGGCTATGCAAACGCCGAGACCTTCTCCACGCAGTACCGGCTGCGCGCTAAGAGCGGCCGGGTCATCTGGGTCGAAGATCAGACGCGGGTCATTCACGACCGGGACGGGCGGCCCGCGCTCGCGCAGGGGTTCCTGATCGACATCACCGCGCGCAAGAACAGCGACCTCGCGCTCCTGGAGAGCGAGGCTCGGTTCCGCGGGCTCGTCGCCAACATCCCGGGCGCGGTCTTCCGTTGCGACATCGACTCTGACTGGACGATGGAGTACCTGAGCGACGCAATCGAAGAGCTCGTCGGCTATCCGTCCACCGACTTCATCGAGAACGAGGTTCGAACGTTCGCGAGCGTCGTGCACCCCGACGACCGTGAACGGCTCGAGGCGGACGTGGCTGCGTCCGTCGGCGACGGACGGCCGTACACAACGGACTACCGCGTGATTCATCGCGACGGCTCGGTTCGCTATGTGATCGAGCGCGGGCAGGCGGTCACGGCCGCGGACGGGCACGTGCGACTCGACGGTGCGATCTTCGACATCACCGAGCGCACGGAGGTCAACAACGAGCGCCTGAAGCTCGCGGCCATCGTCGAGTCGTCCGACGACGCGATCACGTCCGCCGATCTCGACGGCATCGTCACGAGCTGGAACAAGGGCGCCGAGCGGATGTTCGGCTACACCGCGGAAGAGATGGTCGGGCGGTCGGGCGACTTCCTCATCCCGGAGGACGACAGGGTTAAGCCCAGCGCGCGCATCGCGTCCGTCGTCGAGATCGGCGAGGGCCGCTTCGAGGTCACTCGGAAGCGCAAGGACGGGACGCTCATCGACATCGCCGTGACCATGTCGGCGGTTCGGAACAGCGCCGGTGAGGTCGTCGGCGTGGCCGCGATCTCGCAGGACATCACCGACCGGAGGCGAGTGGAGCAGGAGCGCGCGGAGTTCACCCGCGAGCTCGAGGCGCGAAACGAGCGCCTGCTCGAGCTCGACCGCCTGAAGGACGAGTTCGTCGCCCTGGTCTCGCATGAGCTCCGTACCCCTCTGACCTCGATCCGCGGGTACCTCGAGCTGGTCATCGACGGCGAGGCCGGAGCGGTCACCGAGGAGCAGCGCGAGTTCCTCGGCATCGTGCAAAGGAATGCGAACAGACTGCTCGCGCTGGTCGGCGATCTGCTCTTCCTCGCGCAGATCGAGGCAGGCAAGCTCTCCCTCGAGTTCGGCGCGGTCGACCTGGCAGCAGTCGCCGCCGAATCGGTGGAGACCGCCCGCCCCCTCGCGGAGGAGAAGGAGATCACGCTGACACTCGCGACGAGCCCTCTTCAGCTGCTCGCGGGCGACCGCACCCGGCTGGCCCAGCTTCTCGACAACCTCATCTCGAACGCGATCAAGTTCACGCCCGAGGGCGGCCGGGTGGACGTGCGCGCGAGCTCGTCCCGCGGGAACGCGATCCTCGAGGTCCGCGACACCGGCATGGGCATCTCGGCCGAGGAGCAGGAGCACGTCTTCGAGAGGTTCTTCCGGACCTCGAGGGCCACAGAGCAAGCGATTCAGGGAACGGGGCTCGGTCTCGCCATCTCCAAGGCGATCGTCCACGCCCACGGCGGCCGAATCACGCTCGCGTCGAGCGACGGCGAGGGGGCGACCTTCCGCGTCTCGGTCCCGATCCGTGCCGTGCAGCCGGAAGAGCCGGCCCAGGAAGAGATCGCCTCGTAGTCGGTTAGCCGGCCTTGGGCCGGTAGCGATACCCGAAGCCGCGCACCGTCTCGATCAAGGACTCCTCCGCACCCGCCTCGGCGAGCTTGTGGCGGAGGTAGCCGACGTAGAGCTTGGCGCGCGCCCGCGAACCGCTGAGGGCGTCGCCCCAGACGAGCTCGAGTAGCTGCTCGTGCGAGAGCACCTGGTTCGGGTGGCGCACGAAGACGGTGAGGAGCTTGAACTCGAGGGGGGTCAGGACGACCTTGTTTCCGCCCACAGTGACCTCGCGCTGGGCGAAGTCGATCGTGACGACCCCGTCGCCGTAGGTCGTGGGCTCGTCGCCACGGGGGCCTGAGCGCCGAAGGAGCGCCTCCACGCGGGCGAGGAGCTCCTGGCGGCCGAACGGCTTCGTCATGTAGTCGTCGGCTCCGCCCTTCAGGCCGCGCACCTTCTCGAGCTCGCCGGCTCGCGCCGTCAGCATCATCACGGGCACCTCGCTCAGGTCGCGGATCCGCTCGAGCGTCTGCCAGCCGTCCAGCTCGGGCATCGAGACGTCGAGGAGCACAAGATCGGGCGGAGAGGCGTAGAACTCGCGCAGGCCGGCCTTGCCGCTTTCGGCCTCGGCCACGTCGTAGCCCGCGCGCGAGAGCAGCTCGCGGACGAGGCCGCGGATGTCGCGATCGTCGTCCACAACGAGGATACGACTACGCTTCATACGCGTTCCATACCAGATGCAGCCGACATTCGGCTCCTCGCGGGCGATGGTCAGGGTGTGGCACGAGTGCTCATCTGCGAGCCCCACCCCGAAGTGCGCGAGCTTCTCACGCGCATCGTTTCCCGGATGGGCCACGAGCCCGTTCTCGACGACGTCGCCCTCTGCGAGGTCGAGGCCATCGTGCTCGAGCCGGCGCACACGCCCTCGGTCGAGCGCGCACAGGCCTTTCGTGCCGCTTCCGGCGACATCCCCGTCATCTGCGCCAGCATCGAGCTGCCGAACGGCGGCACGCGGCGCCTCGATCCGGTCGCGCACCTGGTGAAGCCGTTCGCGCTCCCGGACTTCCAGTCGGCCCTGGCGAGCGCACTGGCCGCTTAACGACCACGAGCCGCTTGCTGAGAAGGGGCTCGCGGTCGGCCGTCAGTCAGTCCCCCCGCTTCTCAAGGAAGCGGCGACACCGGCAGGGATCATATGACCCTGGGGGGCGGCTTACAAGACGCCCAGGTAGTTCTCCATCTCCCACGGAGTGAGCTGGACGCGGTAGTCGTCCCACTCCTTCCGCTTCAGCTTCACGTAGCTCGAGAAGACGTGGTCGCCGAGCGCCTTCTTCGCGAGCTCCGAGCCCGCGAGCTCGTCGATCGCCTCGCCGAGGGTCTCCGGCAGCGCGACGATGCCGCGCGCCTTCCGCTCCTCGGGTGAGAGCTTGTAGAGGTTCTGCTCCATGGGCTCCGGCAGCTCGTAGCCCTTCTCGATGCCCTCGAGCCCTGCGTGCAGAAGGGCGGCGAAGGTGAGGTACGGATTGCACGCCGGATCCGGACAGCGGATCTCGACGCGCGTCGCCTGCTCGTTGCCGGGCTTGTAGAGCGGAATCCGGATCAGCGCCGAGCGGTTGCGCCGTGACCAGGCGACGTAGACCGGAGCCTCGTAGCCCGGGACGAGCCGCTTGTAGGAGTTGACCCACTGTGCGAACACCGCGGAGATCTCACGGGCGTGATGCAGCTGGCCTGCGATGAACGCCTTGCCGACCCCGGAGAGGTGCCACTCGTCGTCGGAGTCGAAGAACGCGTTCTTCCCCTCGGAGAAGAGCGACTGATGGGTGTGCATGCCCGAGCCGTTCTCGCCGAAGAGCGGCTTCGGCATGAAGGTCGCGTGGTAGCCGGCCTTCTTCGCGATCTCCTTGACGACCAGCCGGTACGTGACCGTGTGGTCGGCCATGTCGAGCGCCGAGGCATAGCGCATGTCGATCTCGTGCTGTGACGGCCCGACCTCGTGGTGCACGTACTCGATCGGGATCCCCATGGACTCGAGCGCCTTGACCGTGTCGTGGCGCAGGTCGCTCGCCGCGTCCATCGTCGTCATGGCGAAGTACCCGCCCTCGTCGAGCGGCTCCGTGCCCTGGTCGTCCTTGAAGAGGAAGTACTCGAGTTCGGGCCCGACGTTGAACGTGTCGAAGCCCATCGAGCGCATGCGCTCGAGCGCGCGGCGGAGGACGTTGCGCGGGTCGCCGTCGTACGGCTCCCCGTCGGGCGTGACGACGTCGCAGATCATCCGGGCGACCTTGACGTCGCCGTTCGGCATGAGCTGGAAGGTGGTCGGATCAGGAATCGCGACCATGTCCGATTCCTCGATCGCGTTGAAGCCGGTGATGGACGAGCCGTCGAAGCCCATCCCGTCGTCGAGCGCGCCCTCGAGCTCGGCAGGCGTGATCGAGAAGCTCTTCAGATGGCCTTCGATGTCGGTGAACCAGAGGTGGATGAACTTCACGCTTTGCTCGTTCACCTCGCGCAACACTCGTTCTCGCTCCGACGGGATGCTCGTCGCCCTGCCCTTCCGCTCAACTGTTGCCATGCGCCTTCCTCCTTTAAATGCAAAGAGCCCCGGACGGATCCCGTCCGAGGCCTCGTCGCCTACGTACTTTTCTCAGTGTAGACGACGGGGCTGACGTCCGTAGGATCAGGCGGCCGCGGTGGACGTCGAGGTCCCGAAGGCGGTGAGATAGGGCTGCCAGACGTCCGGAACCTTCGGCGCGGCGAGGGTGACGAAGAGCGAGGGCGAAGGCGGCTTGGGCGAGGAGATCAAGCGCATCTCGACCTCGTCCAGGAGGCGGTTCCCCTTCTTCAGGTTGCAGGGCGCGCACGAGGTGACGACGTTCTCCCAGACGGAGTCGCCTCCACGGCTCCTGGGGACGACGTGGTCGAGCGTGAGCTTGCCCGTGGAACCGCAGTACTGGCAGCGCCAGCCGTCGCGCGCGAAGAGCGCACGGCGCGAGATCTTGCGCTTCACCGCCCGTGGGACGCGCACGTAGGAGACGAGCCGGATCACGTGCGGCCAGCGGAAGGTGTCGCTCGCCGACCGGAGCGGGCGCGGAAGGTCTTCCAGCACCTCCGCCTTCCCCTTGAACACGAGCACGTGGGCACGCCGCACCGAACAGACGTTGAGCGGCTCGTAACTCGCGTTCAGAACGAGAACCTGCTGCACAGTCCCAAATCGTAACTAAGAGATTGACTCTGGAAGCTGCAGCTCGAAGAGGTTCTCGCCGGCCTGGGTGAAGCCGCGGCCGCGATAGAAGTCGAGCGCTCGCCGGTTCTCGGCCTCGACGACGACCTGAAGCTTGGCCACGCCCTCCGAGATCGCGTAGCCCTCCGACCACTCGAGGAGCTGGCGGCCGATGCCTTCGGCCTCGTGCTCGGGGCTCACGAAGAGCTGGTCGATCCTGATCGCACCCTCGGCACGGGTGAGTGCGACGTACCCCGCGGGCGAGCTCTCGAGCTCCGCCACGAAGACGGTCTCGCGCTCGAGGACGGCGATCGTCCGCGAGTCGGCGCCGCGGTCGAGGCTCGCGAGGCCGAAGAGGATGGCCTCGTCCTCTTCGCGGAAGGGACGGATCTCGGCCTTGCGGTACGTCATCGTCGGTGCCTAGTAGGTCATCGCCCGGTCGACGGCCTGCTGCTCTTCGGGCGAAAGGGCGACCGAGGCGCGGCCCCGGTCGAGCTCCTTCACGTAGATCCGCGCGTAGTCCCGTCCCTGGATGGCGCTGACCACGACACCCGAGCGCGCCGCGTCCAGGAAGGCGAGCGAAGCGGACTGGTGGCCTCCCGCATCCTCGTAGGCGTCGTAGCGGACGATGGACGTGTGCGACAGACAGCCGTCCACGCGCTTGTCGATGCGGGAGAGGCCCGCGGCGACCTCGTCGACGGCCCGGTGCAGGTCGTCGATCCGCGCCTGCAGCGAGACGGCGAAGTCGACGAGATCGTCGGTGCCGTTCCCGATCATCACCTTCTGTGCCCGCCGCACTCTTCGCAGCTGTACGAAGAACGCGACCGCGAGCGCGAGCGTCACGACCGAGAGGGCGGCCGCGCCGATCCCGATCCAGGCGGCGGCTGAGATACCAGACATCGTCTATCCGAGACTGAAGATGACCGGATATTCGTAGCTGTTGTTCGACGTGTTCGTCTCGCCCGCAACGGGGTCGACGCTCACCTTGACGTTCACCGGCGACCCGAAGGTGGGCGCCGGCAGATCCTTGAAGATGACGGTCTTCGTCTCGCCGGGGCTGATCACCGAGATCGTCTGCGTCCTCTTGATGACCGGGTCCTGCTGAATCGTCAGCGTGACGAGGACCTGGGTCTCCTGGCTGTCGCCCGAGTTCTTGACGTTCACCTGGAACGAGAGGCGGTCGGTCACGAGCACCGTGTTGTCCTCGGACGTCGAAAGCCGCTGGTTCCCGGGCTGGACGACCACCGATGTGATCTGGCTGCCGTGGAGGCCGCCGGCCTCGGGGCTCTGGGTCAGCCGGTCGACCGTCTGCTTCCAGAAAGTGGGGCTGCCGAAGTCGGGATTCGTGACGAAGATGGACGCGGGGACAGGGACGCCCGTGACGCCCTCCTTCTTCATCAGCGCCGCGGAGCCCGCCTGGAAGAGATCCTCGTAGACCACGTCGCTCGCGATCAGGCGCTGCGCCTGGACGGCGAGGTCCTCGCCGGACTTGGCGGTGCTCGGCGTCCCCTGCACGGCTCCGAACGCGGCGGAGAGACCGCTCAGGCCGTTGACGCGGAACTGCATGGCTTCGACGAGGCTCTGCTGCTGCTCGCGCAAGGGCCCCGGCGCGTCGAGCGCGCTCGCATTGGCCACGATCTGGGCCTGCTGCTGCCGCAGGCCCTCGAGCTGCGAGCGTAGGTCGGCGAGCTTGATCCCAGGCGTCGTCAGAAGAGTGTTCAGGTCCTTGCCGACCTGGGCCGACTCGGACGCGGGGCCGTTCACCGCCTCCATGTAGTCCTGGTACTTCGCCTTCTTCTGATTGCCGCGGCAGTTGTTGACCGTCAGGACGAGCACTGCGGCGAGCAGGATCGCGCCGCCGATGAGAAGACCGAGCCGGAGGAGGGACGGGTTCGATCCGCCGGGCGGTCGCGTCGGCATCTTGCGACGCCTGCGCGGAGGCGTGCTTTCACCACCGCGTCCGCCTTCCTCGACAGTCGGGGACTCGTCGAAGAAATCGAACTCGATATCGGTTTGGGGATCGGGGCGCTCGCGCTCGAACATGACCGCGAAATGGGGGCCGACAGAACGCCGGAGTCTAGCACCGTGCCAGGAGATTGCAGGAGTTTGCAGCCCAAAAGCCAAGGAGCCTGAGCCGTGGAGCACGCCGTCGCTCTCCATCACGATCATCTCGTCCTCGGGCGGTTCCGACCCCTGCGGCCGCTCGGCAGCGGAGGTTCAGGCTCGGTCTGGCTCGTGCGGGACGAACGGTCCGCACGCGACGTCGCGCTCAAGGTCGTCCCCAGAGAAGGCAAGGCCGGGTCGCGGGCAGAGCGGGAGGTGGAGGCCGCGGCCCGGCTTCGCCACCCGCGTTGTCTCAAGGCGCTCGCGCTCGAGAGAGACGATCACCACGTCTACGTGGCCTACGAGTACGTGCCGGGGAAGACGCTGCGGCAGTGCCTCCGAAGCGGCGAGCTGGACGACGCCGCGTCGGTGGAGGTGGGCGCCCAGGTCCTCGACGCGCTCGCCCACGCACACGGCAAGAGGATTCTCCACAGGGACGTGAAGCCCGGGAACGTCATGGTCGAGGACCGCGACGAACTCTCCGTGCGCCTGCTCGATTTCGGGCTCGCCCAGTTCGAGGAGGCCGAGACGCTCACCGCCGCCGGCGACGTCCCCGGCACCCTTGCCTACATCGCCCCCGAGCGCCTCGCGGGCCGCGAGGCGAACGGGGCCGCGGACGTCTGGTCGGTCGGCGTCCTCCTCTGGGAGTCGCTGGCCGGCCGGCATCCTTTTTCGTCCTTCTCCCCGCTCGAGACGGCCAAGCGCGTGCAGGAAGGCGCGCCGCCTCTCGCCTCGCTGCGCCCGGACCTCCCGCGCGCACTGACGGCGGCCGTCGACCGGATGCTCGACCCTGATCCCCTGCGCCGTCCAGGAGCGAAGGAGGCAGCAGCGCGTCTCCGTATGGCCTGGAGCGAGGTCGGGGACCGGCCGCGCGCGGTCACCTCCCGGACCACGCTGGCCGAGCGCGCGAGCCACGCGGGCCTCTCCGCCCTCTTCGCGGGAGCCGCCGCCTGGATGCTCCCCTTCTTCCCGGCCGGCTGGCCGTTTCTCCTCGGCGCGCTCGTCGCCCTGGCCGCGCTCCTCAACCCGACCGCCGGCCTCGCGCTTGCACTCGCGGTCCCCGTCCTTCCACTCGGGAACGCGTCGCTCGGGCTGGCCGTCGCCTATTCGGCTTTCGCAGCGATCTGGCTCGCGCTCTTCTGGCGCGACCCGCGCTCGAGCTTCCTCTTTCTCGCGGGCCCCGTTCTCGCCGCGTTCCAGGCGCTCCCGCTCGTCACCGTCGTGTTCTCCGATGCCCGCGGGGTCCTACGGCGTGGAGCCCTCGCCGGAGCCGCCGCGCTCTCCGCGGCAGCGGTGGCCGGCATCCGCACCGGAGAGACGCTCGGCCTGCATGCGACGTCCTCGCCGCGGGAGGCCCTCTCGGCGCTCGCGGACTATCTGACCGCGAGCCCGGAGATCTGGATCGGCGCCGTTGTCCTCGCGGCCGCAACGCTCGCCGTGCCCTTCGCGCGGAGCCGGGGCCTCTGGGGAATCGCCGCGTGGGGCTCGGCCTTCCTCGCCGCCGCGCTGATCGGGACAGGCGGCGCGGTAGGCGCGTTTCCGCTCGTGCTCTGGGTCTGGCTCGCCGCGGCCATTCTCGCTCTGCCGCTGCTCCGTATGCGTTAGACGGCCCGCTCAGGGCAAAATGCCCCCCATGAGCGTTCTGCGGAGCATCGAGCACCGCATCGAATCACTGGTGGAAGGGGTCTTCGGGAAGGCCTTTCGCACGCATGTGCAACCGGTGGAACTCGCGCGCAAGCTCGCGAAGGAGATGGACGAGCACAAGACCGTCTCGATCTCGCGTGTCTACGTCCCGAACGAATACGTGCTCTACCTCGCCCCGAACGACCGCAAGCAGTTCGCCAGCTACGAGGCCTCGCTCCTGACCGAGCTCGCCGACTACCTGGCAGAGCATGCGCGGCGCGAGGGCTACTCGCTGCTCTCCACCCCGAGGGTGCTGATGGAGGAGGACGTCGACCTCGACATGGGCGAGTTCGGCATTGCCACGCGGCTCGTGCAGCCCCCGGACAAGAAGGGAGAACCGGCTCCGCAGGAGGCTTCCGAGCCGGTCATGGGCGGCACCAAGGTCTTTGCGCCCGCTCCCTCCGCGACCGCGGCTGTTTCGGCCGCCGAGGCGCAGGAGCTCGGACTCGCGCACGAGCCTCGCGCCCGGCTCACGGTCGACGGCAAGCCGTACGATCTTTCCGGCGACGTCACCGTGCTGGGCCGCTCCCGCGAGTGTGACATCACCCTGGACGACGCGAACGTCTCACGGCGGCATGCGGAGGTGAGGCGCGAGAACGGCAACTGGCTCGTCGTCGACCTCGGTTCCACGAACGGCATCGAGGTGAACGGCAAGCGCACCGACCGGGCGAAGCTCGAGCACGAGGACCGCATCCTGCTCGGCCGCACCGAAGTCACCTTCGAGCGCGCATGAACGTCGAGCCCGTCCTTCTGGCCCTCCAGGCGGCCTTTCTCATCCTGCTGTACGTCTTCATCTGGCGCGTCGTGCGCTCGGCGGGCCGCGACATGCAAGTCGCGCCGCAGGAGAGCTTCATCCTCGCCCCGTCGCAGATGGCCGCCGAACGCCAGGTCGCCGATCCAGGACGACTGGTCGTCGAGCGCAGCAAGGCGGTCGCGGTCGGGAAGACCTTCGACGCCGGCCCCGTGCCGGTGACGATCGGGCGGAGCAGTGAGAACACGATCTCGCTCGACGGCGACGAGTTCGCCTCGGGGCAGCACGCGCGGATCGAATCTCAGCGCGACGGGGTATGGATCCTTGATCTGGGCTCGACGAACGGCACCTTCGTGAACGGAGAGCGCGTCGAAGGCCGAAGACAGCTCCACCGCGGCGATCTCGTCCAAATCGGCGACACGGAGCTCAGATTCGAGCGATGAGAGTCACGGACACCGCCGGGTTCACCGATCCGGGCCGCAAGCGCCGCCGGAACGAGGATTCCTTCGTCATCGACCCGCCGCTCTTCGCGGTCGCGGACGGCATGGGCGGCGCGCAGGCCGGCGAGGTCGCCTCGCGGCTCGCAGCTGCGGCGTTCAGGGAGTTCCACGACGCGGACGACCTCGATCCCCAGGCGCGGCTCGCGGCGATCATCCAGGAGGCCAACCGCCGCATCTACGAGCGCGCGTCCGGGGACGCTCAGGTCTCCGGCATGGGGACGACGATCACCGCGGCGCTCGTCACCGCCGACGAGCTCGTCATCGGCCACGTCGGCGATTCACGCGCCTATCGGCTGCGCGCCGGGAAGTTCGAGCAGCTCACCGACGACCACTCCCTCGTCGCCGACCTCGTGCGTAGCGGGCGTATCACCCCGGAGGAAGCGGACGCCCATCCCCAGCGGTCGGTGATCACGCGTGCGCTCGGCACGGACCGCGAGGTCGACGTGGACACGTTCACGGTCGCAGTCGAGACCGACGACCTTTTCCTCCTCTGCTCGGACGGGCTCACGACCATGATCGACGACGAGGAGATCCGCGATCTCGTCACGCGGGCCGACGACCTCGAGCAGGCCGGCAAGGGCCTCGTGAAGGCGGCGAACAAGGCCGGTGGAGAAGACAACATCACGGTCGTGCTCTTCCGGCTCGCCGGAGGACAGAGCGAGCTCGAGGACACCGTCGTCGCAGCGGGGAACGGACGCAGCCAGGACGAGGACCTCGAAGACACGCTCACAGGCCTCGACGCGACGACCATGGCTAGAGCGCCTGCTGCGATCGCGGTCGCCGAGCGCGAATGGGGGCCCGCAGTGGACGAGGACGAGCCGGTGGCGCGTCCCGCGCCCGCAGCCGCGGCCGAGCCACGCTGGGGCCGCCGCGCGGTGCTCGGTGCGCTCGGCCTCGCCTTCGTTGCGGCGATCTTCGCAGCCGCGTTCTGGGCGCTCACGCGGGCCAACTTCATCGGCGTGGGCGACGACGGCCACGTCGCCGTCTACCAGGGCGTGCCCTGGGACCTCGCGGGCGGCGTGCATCTCTACCGCGCGCGCTACGTGAGCCAGCTTCAGGCCGTCCAGCTCACAGCCTCCGAGCGGGCGGTCCTCCTCGACCACGAGCTCTCCTCCTACGACTCGGCCCGCGACCGGCTCGATCCTTACGAGCAGGAGGCATCGCCCTAGCTTTGACGCTGCGCAATCGCGAGCTCGTCAATCTCCTGCTCGTCGGCCTGCTGACCGCGGCCGGCTTCACGGCCGTCTATATCGCCCGCCAGGACGTCGTCTCGGCCGGCTCTCTCTCCTACGCGGCCTTCTTCGTCGCCATCTTCGTGGCGGCGCACGTGATCCTCCGCTTCGCGCTGCCGAGCGCTGACCCGTTCCTCCTGCCCCTCGGCGGTCTGCTGACCGCGGTCGGGCTGACGATGATCTACCGCATCGACCCGGACCTGGCTCTGCGCCAGGGGCTCTGGGTCGTCGCCGGGCTCGCGGTGTTCGCGCTCCTCGTCGTTTTCGTGCGGGACTACCGAACACTCGACCGCTACAAGTACGTCCTCGGCCTGACGGCGATCTTCCTGCTGATGCTGCCGGCCATCCCGCACTTCGGCCGGACGATCAACGGGGCGAACCTATGGGTCGGTGTCGGCGGAATCGTGTTCCAGCCAGGCGAGTTCGCCAAGGTCCTGCTCGTCATCTTCCTCGCGGGCTACCTGCGCGACAACCGCGAGATGCTCTCGATGGGAACCGGGCGCTTCGGCATGCCCTCGTTGAAGCACTTCGGACCACTGCTCGTCATCTGGGGAGGGGCGATGCTCGTCCTCTTTCAGACGAACGATCTCGGCGGCGGCCTCCTCTACTTCTCGATTTTCCTGGCCATGCTCTGGGTCGCCACCGCCCGGTGGCAGTACGTGGCCGTCGGGCTGGGCCTGTTCGCCGCAGGCGCCTACGCCCTCTACCACGTGACTCCTCACGTCCGTGAACGCGTCTCGATCTGGCTCGACTGCAGCTGGACGTTCTCGAGCGCGTGCCCCGTCTACGACCAGGGCTACCAGCTCGCGCAGTCCATCTATGCGATCTCGGGCGGCGGCTTCTTCGGGCAGGGCCTCGGCCGCGGGGTGCTGCTGACCGCCGACGGACACACCTACATCCCCTACCTCGAGACCGACTTCATCTACGCGGGTATCACCCAGGAGCTCGGGCTCGCGGGCGCCGCGGGCCTCGTCCTTCTCTACGTCGTCTTCTGCTACCGGGGCTTCAAGGTCGCGCTCCAGGCCTCCGACGGCTTCTCGAAGCTCCTCGCCGTCGGCCTCACGGCTGCCATCGGAATCCAGGCGTTCATCATCATGGGCGGCGTCAGCGGCCTGATTCCGCTCACGGGCATCACGCTTCCGTTCGTCTCCTACGGCGGGTCGAGCATCGTCGCCAACTTCGGGATCCTCGCCCTCCTTCTCATGATCTCCGACCGCGTGAACCGGGAGACCTCGTGAACGCGCAGGTCCGAAGGCTCTTCTTCGTCCTCGTCGCGCTCTTCGTCGCGCTCATCGTGATGACGACCTACTGGCTCTGGAAGGCGCCGGACCTGGAGGCGCGGCAAGGGAACCCACAGCTGATCGTCCAGCAGCTGACGATCGACCGCGGCTCCATTCTGGCCTCCGACGGGAAGACCCCGTTCGCCCGGAACCGGAAGGTGCGGAAGGAGCAGCTCGGTCGCACCTGGTACATCCGCACCTATCCCACGAACGAGCTCGCGGCGCGTCCGGTCGGCTACTCGACCATCGAGCGCTCTCGCACCGGCCTCGAGTCGTCGCTGAACGACTATCTCACGGGCTCGAACGCGAACCTCGACACCCTGCTCAACAACACGCTCGACAAGCTGCGCGGAATCACGCAGCGCGGCAACGACGTCATCACGACGATCGACGCCCGGGCGCAGCGGACCGCGCAGGACGCCCTCGCCGGCGAGTGCGGGGCCGCCGTCGCGCTCGACCCGAAGACGGGCCAGGTGCTCGTCTGGGCCTCGCAGCCGACGTACGACCCCAACCTGGTCGAGGGCCACTTCAATCAGATCCAGCGCGACGCGGCCGGAGCCCCGTGCACGCCCGCAGCTCCGCTCCTCGACCGCGTCTCGCAGGGCCTCTTCATCCCGGGCTCCACCTTCAAGGTCGTGACGGCCACCGCGGCGCTCGAATCGGGCAAGGTGACGCCGTCGACAACGTTCGACGACCCCGGCTACTGCATCGAGTACGGCAAGAAGGTGTTCAACTTCGCCGACCAGAGCGGGCCCGAGGTCTTCGGCACGGTCACCTTCGCCGAGGCCCTGGAGAACTCCATCAATGCGGTCTTCTGCGAGATCGGAAAGCGCTTCGGAGCCCGGGCGATCCTCGACCAGGCGAAGAAGTTCGGCTTCTACGAGAAACCGCCGATCGAGCTCCCCTCCAACGAGATCTCGGTCAGCGGCCTGTACCAGAACGGCCATCTGTACGACCCGAAGGACCCGAACGCCATCGATCCGGGCCGCCTCGCCTTCGGACAGGAGCGGCTGCAGGTGACGCCGCTCCAAATGGCGCTCGTGGCCGCCGGGGTCGCAAACGACGGCACGATCATGCAGCCGACCCTCGTCGACCGCATCGTCGACCCCGACGGAAAGGTCATCCAGCGCTCCGAACCCGACACCTGGAAAGAGCCGATGAGCGCAAAGACGGCAGCCGAGCTGACCGCCATGATGACCGCGGTGGTTCAGGGCGGGACCGGTGTAGCGGCCCAGATTCCCGGCATTCAGGTCGCCGGCAAGACCGGGACCGCAGAAACGGGCCGCACCGGCGAGAACGACACGTGGTTCATCGCCTTCGCACCCGCGAACGACCCCAAGGTCGCCGTAGCGGTCGCGCTCTCCAACCAGAGCGGCACCGGCGGCGCGACGGCCGCTCCCATCGCCAAGGAGATAATCGAAGCGCTCCTGCGCTGAAGTACCTAGGCTAACCCGAAGATGTCGACCTCCGACACGCTCATCAACACCCTTTTCGACGGCCGCTACCGCATCGTCCGCAAGCTTGGCTCGGGCGGGATGGCGAACGTCTACCTCGCCGAAGACGAGGATCTCGGCCGCCGCGTCGCGATCAAGATCCTGAACGAGCGCTACGCGAACGACGACCTCTTCATCGAACGCTTCCGGCGCGAGGCCAAGTCGGCCGCCGCGCTCTCGCACCCGAACATCGTCTCGGTCTACGACCGCGGCGAGGCCGAGGGCACCTACTACATCGCGATGGAGGTCATCGAGGGCCGCAGCCTCAAGGAGCTGATCATGACGCGGGGGCCGCTCCCGATCGCGGGCGCGCTCGCGTACACCCACGAGATGCTCGAAGCGCTCCGCTTCGCGCACCGCCACGGGATCATCCACCGCGACATCAAGCCGCACAACATCCTCATCGGGGAGCGGCTCAAGGTGACGGATTTCGGCATCGCCCGGGCCGGCGCGTCGCAGATGACCGAGGCCGGCTCGATCATGGGCACCGCGCAGTACCTCTCTCCCGAGCAAGCACGCGGCGCCCCGGTGACAGCTTCTTCCGACCTCTACTCGGTCGGAATCGTGCTCTACGAGATGCTGACCGGGAAGGTCCCCTTCACGGGCGACTCGGCGATCGAGATCGCCATGAAGCACCTGAACGACGCGCCCAAGCCGCCCTCCAAGATACGGCCTGAGATCCCGGAAGAGCTCGACGCGGTCGTCCTGCGTGCGCTCGCGAAGAACCCCGAGGATCGCTACCAGACCGCGGAGGAGTTCTCCGAGGACCTGCACCGGGTCGAGGCGGGTCTTCCGCTCGCGCCGGAGACGTCGGAGGCGGCCACGGCCCTCATCGCCGGCGCAGCGCTCGCCGGGGACGGTGGCTCCACCGAGGTGTTCGCAGGCACCGCCGTCACGACTCCGGGCGGCCCGCCGCCTCCGACCACGCGAAGGCCGCCGCCCCCGCCCTACGGCCCCGGTGGCGGCTACTACGACGAACCGCCGAAGAAACGGCGCCGCTGGGCGCCGTGGCTCCTGGTCGCGCTTCTCCTCGCCGCAGCCGGGTTCGCCGGCTGGTACGTCTTCTCCCAGATTCAGGACCAGCTCGCAGCCAACGAGCCGGTGGCCGTGCCGAACGTCGTCGGCCTCAAGGAGGAGCAGGCGGTCACCCTGATCCAGAACGCCGGCCTCGAGCCCGACGTCCAGCACGCGGCGAACGCGGACGTCGAGAAGGACCGCGTGTTCAGTCAGAACCCG
>DATEOR010000050.1:0-3212 GCA_035273885.1 Gaiellaceae bacterium | reverse complement strand
CGGAGAGGCACCTCTCCCCCGCGCGCTCGTCACGAAGCTGATCGAGGAGTTTCGCGAGCGCGGGCGCCGGCGCAAGGTTCTCCTCGCCGAGCGACCCGGCGTGCAGCTCCGCCAGCGCGAATGGGAGATCCTCGAGCTCCTGGCCGAAGGGCTCTCGACCGCGGAAATCGCGTCCCGGCTCTTCATCGCCGAGGTGACCGTGCGGACGCACGTCTCGTCGATACTGAAGAAGCTTCGTGTGCCGACGCGCGAGGCCGCCGTCGCGCTACTGCGCGGCCGATAGGCGGTCCGCCGCGGCTTGCTTCGTTCGCTCGAGAGCGGCTTCGGCGCGCGCGCGGAAGCCGGTCGCGTCGTCCTCGGCACGCAGGGCGACGAGCCCCGCGTGGATGCGGACCCCGTCCGCCCCGGACTCGACCCTGCCGCCGAGCGCGAACTGGACGCGGCGGTGCAGGCGCTCCGCGCCCGCCTCGGCGGCCTCCGGGAGGATGACGGCGAACCGCCCGTCCCCGAGATGGCTCGCGATGTCGGTGGCGCGCACGGCCGCTCGGATCCGCTCGCCGGCGGCGACCAGGTCGGCCCCTCCCCCCTGCTCCAGGTCGAAGAGCAGGAGCCCGAGGCGCCGGTCGTAGCGCCGTGCCCGTGCGAGCTCGCGCCGGAGGCGTTCGTCGAAGTAGCGGGCGTTGTGGAGCCCTGTCAGGTGGTCTGTGTCCGCAAGGCGGCGGGCTTCCGAGAAGAGCCGCGCGTTCTCGAGCGCCGGCCCGAAAACCCGCGAGAGCTCCTGGAACTGCTCGAGCTCCGAGTCGGAGAGCGTTCGCTCGACGCGCCGCCAGAAGATGGCGAGCGTGCCGATCCGGTCCTCGCTCTCGCCCAGGAGAGGAACCGCCAGGCCTCCGGTGAGGCGGAACTCGTCGTTTGCCGCTTCTTCCGCTGAGTACAGGTAACCGAGGCGAACCGCGCGCGCCCTGCCGCCGTCCGGCGGGAGGCCGATGAGCTCGCGCGTGGACTCCTCCTCGGAGAGCCCGAAAGCGGCGGTGGTGGGCTCCCCCTCCTCCTGGCGGAGGACGATCATCGCCGCGTCCGCACCCGTGAGCTCGCTGACGGCCTCGAGCGCCCTTCGCAGCGCCGCGTCGAGGTCGAGCGTCGCCCCGAGCTCTCCGAGCAGGGCGATGCGGCGGCCCTCCTCCTGTGCGTCGGCGAGCGCAGCGCGGATTTCCCCGACGAGGCGCTCCGTCCGCGCGGTCGACTCCTGCACCGCCGCGATCTCATGGGCGGCAGCCCGCCGCCAGCGCCAGAAGAGGACGATGCCGAGCGCGAGGAAGAGCGCGGCCAAGCCGAGCGCGCCCGCGCTCGTCCACGTTGCGCTTTCGTCTGCGAAAGTCATCCCGGCTCTCCCCTCGATTTCGCCGCAAGAAAGGCGAGCTTCAGTCGCACAATAGAGCGGATTTTGCGAATTACCACCAGGCGCGACCGTCGCCAGATGTTTACTTTCGAATAGAGGTTGGTAGGGTTAGGCGGCAGCGCGTCCGGATGGGGCCGGCAGGCCCGTAAGCCGGGCGTTTCGACTGAATGGCCGACGAAACCAACGCTCTTCAAAACGAGGAGGTCCAGCACCTCCTGGAGCGCGGCGAAGCTGCCGGCTTCCTCGAGTCGACCGATATTTCCGAGGTGCTCGACACGCTCGAGCTGGATGCTGCCGACGTCGAGCTCGTGCACCGCGAGCTCGAGGAGCGCTCGATCGAGGTCGTCGAGGTCGTCAAGGAGCCCCCGCGTGAGCCCACGGCACCACCCCGCGCCTCCGAGGTCCTCGAGACGACGACCGATGCGCTCCAGCTGTTCCTCCGGGAGATCGGGCGCCATCCGCTCCTGACCGCCGCCGACGAGGTCGAGCTTTCGAAGCGCATCGAGCGCGGCGATATGGAGGCGAAGCGGCGGATGATCGAGTGCAACCTGCGCCTGGTCGTCTCGATCGCGAAGAACTACCGAAACCAGGGCCTCCCCTTCCTCGACCTCATCCAGGAGGGCATGTTCGGGCTCATCCGGGCCGTCGAGAAGTTCGAGTGGCAGCGCGGCCTCAAGTTCTCGACGTATGCCACGTGGTGGATCCGCCAGGCCGTCGCGCGTGCGATCGCGGACAAGGCGCGGACGATCCGCGTCCCGGTGCACGTCGTCGAGCGGATGCAGAAGATGCACCGGGCCGAGCGGCACCTCTGGACGCAGCTCGCCCGCGAGCCGACGCTCGAGGAGATCGCCCACGAAGCGGGCCTGCCGCTGCAGCAGGCGATCGAGGTGCGGGCAGCGGCCCGCGCCTCCACGAGCCTCGACCAGCCGATCGGCGAGCAGGAAGACGCGGTTTTCGGGGATCTCGTCGCCGGCGAGGATCCGCTTCCTGAGGAAGAGACCGAGCGACGCCTCCAGAAGGAGGCCCTCGACCGCGCTCTCGATTCGCTGCCCGAGCGCGACCGCCGCGTCCTTGAGCTCCGCTACGGGCTCGGCGGCGAAGAGCCGCACACGCTCGAGCACATCGGCCGCCGGCTCGGCATCACACGCGAGCGCGTCCGGCAGATCGAGATCGAGTCGCTCTCGCGCCTAGCGTCCCTGCGCGAGATCGACGCCGTCGCCAGCCGCTAGCCCGGCCAGCGCGCTCCCGTCGAAGAGCCTTCGGGCTCCCTCCCCCATGCGCGACTCCACGAGCCGGTAGGCGTCGTCGAGCGTCGCGGGCCGCGCCGTTCGGTGCCCGTCGGAGCCGAAGAGGTCGACGAGCCCTTCGCCGAGCAAGTGCCATGCGGTCAGCTCGATGGCCGCCCCGTGGTAGCCGAGCACACTCGTCGCGTTCATCTGCAGGAGCCAGCCCCGTGCTCGCAGGCCGGCGGCCAGGCCTGGATCTTCGACGACGGCCTCAGAGCGCTCAGGATGTGCGATCACCGGGACAAGTCCGGCAGCCTGAATGCGCTCTCCGAGCGCCTCAGCGAGCCCCAGAGGGCCGTGGAACGGCAGTTCCATGAGGACAGCCGGAAGATCCCCGAGCCGGTAGCGATCGAGATCGTCGTCGAGGAGTGCGGCCGCCGGCGTCAGCTCGAAGCCGAGGCGAAGATCGAGGCCGAACGCCGCAGCCCCACCGGCGAGCTCGGCGTGGGCGGCGCGCACCCGCTCCTCCCGGTCCTCGGTGAGGACGAGGCTCGGCCAGATGTGCGGCGTGGCGAAGAGGACGCTCG
>DATEOR010000049.1:0-14108 GCA_035273885.1 Gaiellaceae bacterium | reverse complement strand
CGCGCGGCCCGGGCGTAGAGCGCCGCTGCAACCACGACGAGCGCCAGAAAGAGCGGCTCGAAGGTGAACGAAGAGGGCGCGGGGCTCACGCGGCGACGCGCCGGTCGTCCTCGCTGGGACGGAAGAGGCGGCGATGCTGGGCGATGAGCGTGAGGGCGACGAAGGTGCCGAGGGTCAGGAGCTGCTCGCCCATCATCACGAGGCCGGCGAGCCTCTGGTCCTCGAGCGGTGAGAGGCCGAGCAGCCGGTCGGGCTGCTCGGCGTAGCTCCCGTAGAGCGGGCGCATCGCGAAGATGAGGACGTCGGCGAGGATCTGCCCGGCCGCGAAGAGCGCGATCGCAAGCGCGAGCTTCCCGGCGAAGGAGAGCTCGCGGCGTCGGGACGGGTCGACGAGCTGGATCCAGACGAGCAGCCCGACGACGACGAACGAGAGGTGCTCGATGTCGTGCACGACCTGGTGCGTGAGCGTGTAGTCGTAGGCGGCCGGCACGTGCCAGGCGGCGATCACGACCGCCCAGAGCGCGAAGGCGACCTTCGGATTGAGCAGGACGCGAAGACCCGACCGCAGCCACTCCAGCCGGGCAAGCCGGCCGAGAACCACCGACGGGATCAGGAAGAACGTCAGCGGCCCTCTGAGCGCCACAACGGCGAGCGCCACAGCCAGGTCTCCGATGATCACGTGCTGGAGCATGTGCGCCGAGAGCAGGTACTCCTCGCCGATGTAGTCGAGCGGCGAGACGAGTGCCAGCGTCCCGAGCGCGACCGCCAGGGCGAAGAGCGCGGCGCGGTCCCACCCGGCGTGATCCTTGCGGCCCCGCCGGCGCAGCCGGACGAACGCCTGCCCGAAAAGGGCCAGCGCAAGCGCCGCGCCCGCGAGGACGGCGATAGGCGCCTCCCAGGCGGAGGCGATCGCCTCGTGGTGATGACCCGCGTGCGCGAGGATCAAGGAGCCGCGAGCACCTGGCCCAGCACCCAGAGCCCTGTGAAGGTGTACCCCACCATCAGGAGTATGAGCGGGACTTGCGCCATCACGGCACGGCGGGCGTTCACGTGGACGCCGAGCGACACGCGGTGGGCCTCGAAGACGGCGATGACATGGCCCCAGACGATCAGGGCGACCTGGAGGTACCAGACGACGGCGCCGGGCACCCCGGTCCACGGCGAGGCGTCGGGAACCCACTCGCGGCCGAACGGATCGGCCACCGCAGCCCACGTGAACTGGCTCGCGTACAGGAGGTAGAGGAAGTAGTGGGAGACGAAGTAGACGGCCGCGATCGGGATGAGGGTGGGCGCGTAGCGGCGTGCCGCGTCGGTGACGGACGTCGCCTCGAGCCGCGAGACCGCGGTGACGACGAGGAGGAAGGCGAGCGCGAAGGCGCCGACGATGGCGAACATGATCAGCGAGTCGAGCAACGTCTCGTGCAGTGCGAGCCACGTCGAGCGGTCGAGGAACCAGCTCTCGAGGTCGACGTAGCGCTGCGTCTGCGAGAAGCCGTCGTAGACGACCGTCGCGAGGAGCGCGAGGACGAACGTCCCGCCGCCGGTACCGAGGCTCGGCTCACGCCGCACCCCCGAGCCATAGGTCCGCAGGCGCATCGCCCGATCCTCGGGGTCGGCGTCGAGCCAGCAGGACGGACAGTTGACGCGTTCCTCCTCGACGCAGCGATTCGCCCTGCAGACGCCGGCCGGGCGCCGCACGTAGAGCTCGACCGGGGCGAAGCGGGCCAGCGTCCGGGCAACGACCGTGAAGAGCTCGCCGCGCGCGAGCCAGATCTCGGTCCCGAAGAGAGCCATCGCCACCAGCTGGAGGGCGAGGTAGGCAAGGATGATGATCGTGAGCGTGAGAGGCTTCTTGGCGGGGTCCCAGACGAGCTCCAGCCAGCTCCAGAGAAGGACGAGCGCGGTTGCGGGCCAGAGACCGAGCCGCTCCGGGTACCGCAGAGCGGTCGCTCCGCGGAAGGCGAGGGTGCGCTCGAGAGCGCGTCCGGCCGCGGAAAGCGGGCTGACGAAGTCCCACGCGTTTCCGACAAGTGCGGTGACGATGCCGAGCCCGACCCAGAAGTCGACCCAGATCACGATCGTGGCCGGGTTCTCGAAGAAGTCTTCGGGCCCGAAGAGGCCGCCGACGACGACATCGGCGAGGGCGAGCGTGAAGACGACGAGCCCGATCGTCCCGAGGTGCAGCCTTCGGATCGAGCCGTAGAAGTCGCCGCCCGTCCACGACGTGTTCGAGCGCACGGCGAACATCGCCGCCGGGGCCGAGGCGAGCACCGCAACGCCCGCGGCGAGCGCGAAGAGCCAGATCGGAAGCGGGAAGCGGTAGTCGATCCCCGAGACCGCGTGAGCCGAGGCCGCGCTCGGCAGGGCCAACGACGCCGCGACCATGGAGAGGAGGGCGAGACCTGTCCTGCGAGCGCGTCGCATCGCTACAGGGATGGTCTCATAAGTATCGGGGTGCCCGGATTTGAACCGGGGACCTCGCCGACCCGAACGGCGCGCGCTACCAGGCTGCGCTACACCCCGAGGCTCGAATAGGTTAGCTGAGTGTCTCCCTTCGCCGACACCGCACCGACCCACCGGCTGCAAACCGGCGCAGGACGTCGTCCTCGGTCGGCCACATACAGTCCAAGTATGAGCCCTCCCTGCGTCCTAGTCCTGCGGGCTTTTCGCTCGGCGGGCCGGCACCGAGCCGACCAAGGAAGACACTAAATGGCTTCCCGCGACGAGATCCTGGCCTATGCGGCCGAGTACCTCGCACTCGACGCCTATCCGGACTACGGGCCCATGGGCCTTCAGGTGCTCGGCTCGGAGGACGTCGCCAAGATCGCCTGCGGCGTATCGGCCTCCCGCGATCTCTTCGTCGGAGCCGGCGAGGCCGGCGCGCAGCTCGTGCTCGCCCACCACGGCCTCTTCTGGGACAAGGACTCCCGGGTCGTCGACCGAGTCCTGCGGGGCCGGCTGAAGGCGCTTTTCGACTACGACCTGACGCTGGCCGCCTACCACCTCGCCCTCGACGCGCACTCCGAGATCGGCAACAACGCGCTCCTCGCCGCCGAGCTCGGAGTCGAGACCGAGCGGAGGTTCACTCCCTGGGGCTTCGGCGGGAAGCTCGCCGCGCCGGTCCCCATGAGCGACTTTTCCGCGGTCGTGCAGGAGAAGCTCGACCGCATGCCCCTCGTCTTCTCGTACGGGCCGGAGGAGATCGAGCGCGTCGCCGTTCTCACGGGCGGCGCCGCGCGCTACGTCGAGCAAGCGGCCGCCGAGGGCTACCACTGCTTCGTGACCGGCGAGGCGGACGAGCCCACGAAGCACGCGGCGAAGGAAGCCGGCATCCACTTCGTCGCCGGCGGGCACTACGCGACGGAGACGCTAGGCGTCCGCGCGCTCGCCGCGAAGCTGGCTGATGAGTTCGGCCTCCAGTGGGAGTTCGTCGACCTCCCCAACCCCGTCTAGGAAGCCTTCGAGCGCGGCGGCGCAGGCCGCGGGGAGCTCGCCCACGACAAGGTGGCCCGACGCCGGCAGCACGCGGATCGGAGCCCGGAGCCGGCGTGCGTACTCGAAGCCGTCCTCGAGCGGCACGAGGCGGTCCCGCGCGCCCCAGATAAGCAAGACCGGGCAGCGGACGCGGTCGAGGTCGGGCCGAGGGTCGTTCCCGAACAGGGCGGTTGCCGCGCTGCCGACATCGGTGTGCTGTGAGGGGCCTTCGAGGAAGCCCAGGACCGCATCGGGCTCGAGCGCCGGGGGATCGGCCGCGCCCCAGAGCCCGAACGGGAGCCAGCGGAGCCTCGGCCGGCGCGCGAAGGTCCCACGGAAGCGCGTCATCACCTGCGCGGGGCGAATCGCGGCGGTCACGGCGAGCCAGATCTCGGCGCGGCGCGTCGTCGAGACAATGCCTGCGGGCGCGACGAGCGCAAGCGCGGTAACGTCCTCGGGTTCTTCGACCGCGAGCCGGAGCGCGACGACGCCGCCCATCGAGTAGCCGAGCACGGCACCGGGGAGCATTCCCTCGAGCTCAGCGAGCTTGTGGACATGTCGCGAGTACGTCGCGATTCCCTCGACGTGCCCGAACGGCTCCGAGAGGCCGTGCCCGGGCAGGTCGGGGATGAGCACGCGGCGCTTTCGGGCCAGGATCGGGGCGAGCTTCGTGAAGTTGACGGCGGCACCGCCGAGCCCGTGGACGAACGTGAGCGGCGGCCCCTCGCCGCCGAGGAAGTAGCGCGTGCGGACTCCGTCGATTTCCGCAAAGTGCGGGGTAAAGCCCGGAAGGAGCGTTGCCTCGGCCACGAAGGAAAAGTATCCTGCGTCTATGGACTTGGAAGGGGTGCGGGGCCTTTGAGCCGCTCCGCTGACATGGAAGGACTGACCTAGCCCGCCCGGCCGCGCACCGTGAGCGGGCTTTTTTGCGGGCGAGAATCGAAAGGAGACGTCGTGGCCAATCACCTAACGCCTGAAGAGCTGTCGAAGGAGCTGGGGCTCGATCGAGACGAGGTCATCCGGGTCTGCATCGAGGAGGCCATCCCGATCTACCACGGCAAGATCGACAAGAGCCTGTTCCAGGCTCAGCTCGAGGCGTCAGGTGCCAGCCGCGCCTCCGCCGCCTAGCGGGCAGCGCGTTCAGCAGTGCATGGCGCGGGCCTCGTAGATGAAGTCCGACGAGTTGCGAGACTGGCCAACCATCCACATTTCACCGGGGGATAGGGCGTCGACGTCGTAGAAGATGTTCTCCACGGTCCCGGGGTTCTGCACCTGGAGGGCTCGGGCTCGTCACCTGAGCCCAGGAATTGCCCACGCGCCTGAGGATGAGCGTCTTCGTGCCGCTCGAGTTGTAGCTCCCGACTTCCCATGAGCGCGAGACATCCTTGAGTGTGTTGTTCAAACCCGGGTTCGGGCTCGTCACCTGGCGCCATGTCCGCCCATTCCAGTGCTCGATGAGCGTCAGCCGTCCCGGGTCTTCCGTGTCGCCGACCGCCCCAGACGTTGCAGCGGCCGAGAATCACGACCCCGTTCAGACCGTCGTCCTGCGATCCGGGACTAACTAATACGACGCGTGAGCCGGCTGTTCAATCCCGCCCGCTAGCGGGCGGCGGCGCGCTTCTTGGGGGCCGCGGCCTTCTTCGGCTTGGCCTTCGGCTTCGCGGCCTCGGGCTTGTCCTTCCGCGCCTGCGCGACGCTCTGCTTGAGCGCCTCCATGAGGTCGACCACGGCCGCTTCCTTCGGCGGCTCGGGAGCCACGATCTCCTTGCCCTCGAGCTTGGCCTCGAGCATGGCGCGGAGATCGTTCCGGTATTCGTTCTCGTACTCCTCGGGGTCGAAGTCCCCGACGAGGCTCTCGACGAGCTGCCGGGCCATGTCGAGCTCCGGCCCCTTGACGTCGATCTCGCCGACGGAGGCGTCGATCTCCTCACGGGCGCGTACGTCCTCGGCGTAATAGAGCGTCTCCAGCGCGAGGGAGTCGCCGAGCGGCCGGATGAGGCAGAGGTTCTCCTTGCCCCAGAGCACGAACTTGCCGACCGCGGCCATCTTCGCGTCCTGCATGGCGCGGAGCAGGAGGACGTACGGGCGCCGCTGTGCCTCGGCGTCGGCGGGCGCGAGGTAGTAGGCGCGGTCGAAGTAGATGGGATCCACCTGCTCGATCGGGACGAAACGGAGGATGTCGATGGACTGCGAGCGCTGGAGCGCGACCGCCTCGAGGTCGGATTCCTCGACCATCACGAACTGCCCCTTGGCGAATTCCCAGCCCTTCACGAGCTCGTCGGCCTCCACGTCGCGTTCGTGGAACGGGCAATAACGCTTCTGCTTGATCGGCGTCCCGCACTCGCGATGCAGCGTGCGGAAGGAGGTGTCCTTGCGCTGCTGGGCCACCGCCAACCCGATCGGGATGTTGACGAGGCCGAAGTTGATGGATCCGTTCCAGATCGTGCGCATAGGTGTCTAAGCCTAGCCGAGGGGTCTCCTACTTTCTCCACTCCGGCCCGCAACCCTCCCCGGCCCCGGATCGTTGAACAATTGGCGGGTGAAAAGCACTAGAGGGGCCTTTTCAAGCCACAAACAGCGGCATGACAAACCAGCAGACGACAATCAGGCTCGACCTTCGCAACGAGCCAAGTGCCACATTCACCCTGCGCCGGGCGGTAGACCGGGCCGCGACCGCGTGCCGTCTGACCGATGACGCGCGCTTCGAGCTCAAGCTGGCGGCGACCGAGGCGCTGACGAACGCTTTCAAGGGTGCGCCGAGGGAGCATGCAGTCGAGGTCGCAATCAGCGGCTCCGAGCGCGGCGTCGACGTCGAGGTGGTCGACCGCGGCCGCTTCGAGCCTCCAATCCGCGACGAATCCCCGCTCGACGCCGAGGGTGGCCGCGGCATCCCGCTCATGCTCGCCCTGGTCGACCAGGTCGAGGTCGCCTCGGCCGGCGACGGCACCCGCGTCCGGCTGCGCCGAGTCTCTGCTTAGAGCCGGCGGGCCCCGACGTACGTCGAGGCGTACCAGGACTCGGAGAGGCTCGAGATCTTCACGACGTCGCCCGTGTGCGGCGCGTGGATGAATTGTCCACCGCCGATGTAGATGCCTTCGTGGCCGAGCCCGTTGAAGAAGACCAGGTCGCCGGGGGCGAGGTTCTCCTTCGAGACCGCGCTGCCGTAGCTGTACTGCATGGCCGCGTTGTGCGGGAGCGAGACGCCCACCTGCGCGTACACGTACATCGTGAAGCCGGAGCAGTCGAAGCCGCTCGGTGAGGCGCCGCCCCAGACGTACGGCACTCCGAGGTACTGCATCGCGATGCCCACGACACCGCTGTAGTGGCCCGCCGGGTTGCCGCCGAAGTCGTTCGAGACCCTGGTCTCCGCCTGGTTTGCGAGCCGCTGCTGCGCCGCCTGCTCGGCGGCCTGAATCTTCGCGATCTGATCCTTGATGCTGCCCAGAAGCCGCTGGCGCTCGGCGAGCTGGCTCTGAATCGCGTCACGCTTGGCCGCGCGCTCCGCCACGATGCGCTCCTGCTCGGAGCGCGCCATGGTCAGCTTCGCCTCGCGCTCCTTGATCTCGGTCTTGAAGGACTGCACCTCGTTGACGATCCGGGTGTCCTGCTCGGACAGCCGGTTGACGGTGTCGACGCGGTCGAGCAGATCGTCGAGGCTCGAGGAGCCGAGGAGGACCTCGAGGGTGCTCTCCTCGCCCGAGGTGTAGAGAGTGACGAGCCGTGCCGAGAGCGTCGCCTCCGCCTGCTTGTAGTTGGCCTTCGCGACTGCCAGCCGGGTCTCGTTCACGCGCAGCTCCGCTTCGATGGAATCGAGCTTGATCTGGGCCGCGTTGTACGACTCGATCACGTGCTCGAGGCTCGAGTCGATGGCTTGAATCTGTGCGAGGACTTGCTTGGCCTCCGCCTGCTTCGATGCGACAGATGGGGAGGCGCCCGCCCCGGCGGCGAAGAACGAGGCCACTGCCAGGGCGCTGACTAGCGCGAGAAAGAACGAATGTCGTGGAGTCGCTCGGATAAGAACCGCCTAGACGGGACAGACGCAAGCGCAGGCTGGGGATTGCGCCGCAGTCACAAGTCGAGGATGGTAACAGGGCCTCCCGACGGGGCGCAAACACACCCGCCCTTGCCTGCATCAGCTTTCCGGGGGCCCATGTTAGGGTGCTGGGCTCGTGCGGGCGAGATGCCAAATGCGTCCGGCTCGGCTCGCGGTTGCCTGCGCGGCCGCCATCGCTCTCCTCGTCACCGCGACGTGGGCGCGTGCCGATGACCCCGCGGTCCGTGACCGCGTCGCCGGCGTGCGCACGGAAAACGAGTCCCTCCGCGCCCATTCGCAGAACGCTTTGCTCGAGCTCTACTCGCTCCAGACCCGCCTTGCCCAGGCCGAGCGGAGGATCGGTGCCCTGGAGGAGAGAAGTGCCGAGGTCGAGCAGCAGCGCGAGTCGGCGCAGAAGGCGCTCGACGTCGCGCGCACGAGCTTTCAGGCGGCTCAGAGCCAGCTCGCCGCGCGGCTTCGCCAGCTGTACGTCGAGGGCGATGTCGATCCGCTCGCGGTGCTCCTCGGAGCTGAGTCGCTGGACGAGATCGTCTCGGCTCTTGACGGGCTCAACCGGCTGGCCACGCAGGACAAGCAGATCGTCGGCCAGCTCGCGCAGGCCAAGGTCGCCCTCCGTACCGCCTCCACGCGCCTCGCAGCCCGCGAGGCCGAGCTCGAAGATCTCCTCGCCGACGCCCGCGCGACGCGCTCGGCTCTCGCGGCGGCTCGCGACGCGCGCGCCGTCTACCTCGCGAACCTTCGCCACCAGGCCCAGCTGAACCAGGACCAGATCGCCCAGCTGACCGCACAGGCCACGGAAGCGTCGGACACGTCCGCCGACCTCACGGACGGAGGCACGAGCATCCCGCCCGCTCCGCCGGCGAACGGGACAAAGATGACCGTGTCCTCGACGGGGTACTGCCTGAAGGGCAACACGGCGACCGGAGTACCCACCAGCCCCGGCGTGGTCGCCGTCGATCCGGCCGTCATCCCCCTCGGTACGCGCATGTACGTTCCCGGCTACGGAGAAGGCGTCGCCGCGGACACCGGCTCCGCGGTGAAGGGGAAGATCATCGACGTCTGGTTCGAGTCGTGCGCCCAGGCGATGGCCTGGGGCCGAAAGACGGTCACCATCACCCTGCGCTGAGGCCGCCCGAAGCGACTACACTGCCCGTCTCAAGCGCAGGGAGGGGCGTTTTGAGCGCCAGGGCGATGACGGGGGACGAAGGAAGAATGAAAGGGCTGGACGAGCTTCGCGTGCTCGTGGTCGACGATCACGACCTCTTCCGCACGGGGCTTAGGAACCTCCTCGAGGAGCAGGGGGTGAACGTCGTCGGGGAGGCCGAGAACGGAGAAACGGCGATCCGGCTGGCCGCCGACCTCGCTCCCGACGTCGTGATCATGGACCTGAACATGCCGGGCGCCGGCGGGGTCGAGACGACGAGGCGCCTCTCCAGCCTAGCGCCGCTCAGCCGCGTGGTCGTCCTGACCATCTCCGCGGACGACGAGGACGTCATGAACGCGGTCATGGCGGGCGCATGCGGCTACCTGCTCAAGGACGCGTCGATCCAGGAGCTGATCGCCGGGATCCGGGCAGCGTCCGAGGGGGAGTCGCTCATCTCGCCGCAGATCGCCGCCAAGGTCCTCCAGCGGCTGCGGGCGCAGTCGAAGGACGTCGATGCCGCCCAGACGATCCGCGCGGAGCTCTCGGACCGCGAGCTCCAGGTGCTGAAGCTGATCGCCAACGGCAAGGACAACGCCCAGATCGCGAGCGAGCTCTTCATTAGCCCGAAGACGGTCAAGAACCACATCTCCAACATCCTCATGAAGCTGCAGATCGAGAACCGCATCCAAGCCGCCGTGTACGCGGTCCGAAGCGGAATCGTTTAGCAATCGCCTGGTCGGCGGCGGCTGAGTCAGGCCGCGGCGCGGACGGCTGCGAGGTGCTTCTGGAGGGCGCCGAGCTGGCCGCGGAGGGCGTCGAGCTCGCCGTCGATGTCGCGGAGCCGGCCGGCGAGAGCCTTGAGCTCGTCCGCCTCCTTGGGGCCCTCGACGCTGTGTGCGAGCGTGGCGATCCGGCGCTCGAGGCGCAACCGCTCGCCCTCGAGCTGTAGCGCTCGCGCGTATCCGTCCGTCAACGTATCCTCCATCTCCGTGACGAGGAGCCTCCCGGGGTCGGCGGAGCGAGTCTTGAGCATGGCAGTGATGCGCTCGAGGAGAGGGGCAAGGTTCGCCATGAGCACGACCGATTATGGGTCCTGGCCGCGGCGTCGACATGGGCCGGACGGCCCATCCTCGAGGCACCTCAGACCCATCTCCTGGAAGCGTGCCTTTGTCACTCTGACCGCGGCTTTCGTCACCCTCGCAGCAGCCTCCCCGGCGACAGGCACGCTGAAGACGCGCCTCGACCGCGCGCTGCGGGCGCAGGGCGTGTCCAGCAGCCACACGGGGGCGATCGTCTTCGACCTTTCGAAGAACTCCTACGTGTACCGCAAGAACTCCGCCCTTTCGCTGAAGCCGGCCTCGAACGAGAAGCTGCCCGTCGCCGTGACTGCGCTCTCGATCCTCGGCCCCGGCTACACGATCCCGACCGAGCTTCGCGGTCAGGGTCATCAGACGGGGACCGTCTGGGACGGAAAGCTCATCCTCAAGGGCTACGGCGACCCGGCTCTTTCGGGCTCGCAGCTCGGCCGCTTCGCGCGCTCTGTCGAGAACCTCGGCATCACGCGCGTGACCGGCGCGATCGTCGGCGACGAGTCCTTCTTCGACAAGCTGCGCGTGGGGCCCGGCTGGAAATCCTCGTACTACAAGGACGAATGCCCACCGCTTTCGGCGCTCATCGTCAACCGCGCCCACTTCAAGGGCTACATCACGGGAAGGCCTGCGCTGGCCGCCGCAAAGATGCTGCGGGCGAAGCTCGTCGATCGTGGGATCAAGGTCGGCGGCCGCGCCAGGCTGGGGCGCGCAGACTCGAGCTCGACGGTGATCGCGACCGAGCAGTCCCCCGCGCTCCGGTGGCTCGTGCGCACGATGGACCGCCAGAGCGACAACTTCTACGCGGAGATGCTGACCAAGCTCGTTGGCGCGCTCGAGGCCGACGAGGGCACGACCTCCGCCGGCACCAAGGTCATCAGGAGGGAGCTGCGCTCCCGAGACGTTCCCATGCGCGGCGTCGTGTTGTCGGACGGCTCCGGTCTGTCCGCATACGACCGTCTCACGGCGACGGCGGTCGCGCGGCTCCTCCGCTCGGCCTTCGCGGACTCGGATATCTCACAGGTGTTCGTGGACTCTCTGCCGGTCGCGGGCGTCAACGGCACTCTTTTCGACCGGATGACGAGCGGGCCCGCGTATCGCAACGTGTACGCGAAGACCGGGACGACCGATTCCGCCTCGGCGCTCTCGGGCTACGTGCGGTCGCGCTACGTCTTCTCGATCCTCATGAACGGGAGCCCGATCCCGTGGTGGTACGCGCGCCAGGCGCAGGATCGCTTCGCGCAGGTACTAGCGGGCCAATAGCTTCTCGAGCGCGGCCTCGTCGAGCTGCTCGACGCCGGCCTTCTGGGCCTTCGTGAGCTTCGAGGCGCCCGGCTCCTCGCCGACGATGAGCGCGGTCGTCTTCGCCGAGACCGAGTTCATGACCTTGGCGCCCGCGGCCTCCAGCGCCGCCGCTGCCTGCTCCCGCGACCAGCGCTCGAGCGTGCCCGTGATCACGTAGGTCTTGCCGGTCAGCGGGCCCTCCTTGGGCTTGTCCTCCTCGCCGAGCTCGAAGCGGAGGCCGAGGGAGCGCAGCTCCTCGACGAGCGCACGGTTCTGCTCGTCCTCGAACCACTCGACGATGATCTCGGCGCGATCGGGCCCGAATCCGTCGACCTCCTCGACCTCCTCCTGCGAGGCGGCGAGCAGCCTGTCGACGGTGCCGAAGTGGCGCGCGAGGCTCTGGGCGAGCACCCAGCCGAGCTTCGGGATGTTGAGTCCGAGCAGGACGCGCGAGAAGGGCACGTTCTTCGACGCCTGAATGGCGTCGATCGCCGCACTGGCCGAGATCTCGGCGAAGCCCTCGAGCTCGAGCAGCTGCTCCTTCGTCAGGCGGTAGAGGTCCGGCAGAGACCGGACGAGCCCCTTCTCCCAGAGGAGCCGCACGGTCTGCTCGCCGACGCCGTCGATGTCGGCCGGGCCTTCGACCCAGGAGATCAGCGTCTCGAGCCCACGCGAGGGGCACGCGCGGTTGGGGCAGCGGTGCATGACCTCACCCTCGGGCTTCACGATCTCCGTCCCGCAGAGCGGGCACTTCTTCGGCATGCGGAACTGCTTCGTGCCCTTCCGGTGTGGGCCCGCAGGGCCGACGATCTGCGGGATGACGTCACCGGCGCGCTGGACGATGACGTCGTCGCCCTCGCGGATCTGCTTGCGGTTGATGTCCTCCTCGTTGTGGAGGGTCGCGCGGGAGACGGTGACACCGCCCACCTCGACGGGCTCCATCATCGCCCACGGGTTCAGCGCCCCTGTGCGGCCGACCCGGATGAGGATCTTGCTCAGCCGCGTCACCGCGGTCATGGGCGCCCACTTGTAGGCGCGCGCCCAGCGCGGCCGCTGATGCAGGGCGCCCAGCCGGTCCTGCTGCGCGAACGAGTCGACCTTGACCACGAGCCCGTCGATTTCGTAGTCGAGCTCGATGCGGCGCTTTTCCCAGTCGCGGCAAGCCTTGGCGACGGACTCGATCGACTGGTGGAGCTCCGCGTAGGGGTTCGTGCGGAAGCCGTGCTCTCGGAGCCAGCGCAGGGAGTCCCAGTGCCCCTCGGCCGGCAGACCTTCCCTCCGACCGAGACCGTGGATCCAGATCGCGAGCGGCCGCGCGGCGGTGATGGAAGAATCCTTCTGACGAAGCGAGCCGGCCGCGGCGTTGCGCGGGTTCGGCGTCGGCTTCTTGCCCTCGGCGACGAGGCGCTCGTTCAGCTCGTTGAAGCCGGAGAGCGGCAGGTAGACCTCTCCGCGCACCTCGAGCACGGCCGGCGGGGCCTCCCCGTCCTCGAGCTGCATGCGCATCGAGATCGCCTTGATCGTCTTCAGGTTGACCGTGACGTCCTCGCCGCGGGAGCCGTTGCCGCGCGTCGCTCCGCGCACGAAGACGCCGTCCTCGTAGAGGAGGTTGATGGAGAGCCCGTCGATCTTCGGCTCGGTGACGTAGCGCACGTCATCCGTGCCGAGGCGCTTGACGACATCGGCGTGCCACTTCTCGAGCTGCTCGTCGGTCGTGACCTTCTCGAGCGAGCCCATCGGCGTCGGGTGCTCGACCTTCGCGAACTTGTCGGAAGGGGGCGCGCCGACGCGCTGCGTCGGGCTGTCCGGAGTCTGGAGCTCCGGATGCTCCCGCTCGAGCTCGAGGAGCTCGTCCCACAGCTTGTCGAACTCGGCGTCCGGGATCTCCGGCTCGTCGAGCACGTGGTATCGGTAGAGGTGGTAGTCGACCTGGTCGCGGAGCTCGACGATGCGGGCTTCCACCGTCTTCGTCTTAGAGGACATCGATGAGCTCCTCCGGCGAGTGCACGACCACGTCGGCGCCGGTCTCGCGCAAACGCTCGACCGGATGGATCTTGCCCCAGGAGACGCCGACGGTGAAGACGCCGGCCGCCCTCCCCGCGCCCATGTCGAAGGGCGAGTCGCCCACGAACGCGGCCTGTTCGGGCTTGGAGCCGAGCCGTTCCAGCGCGGTCAGCACGGGCTCGGGATGCGGCTTGTGGTGCTCGGTCTGCTCCGAGGTGACCACCGTGTCGAAGTAGCGCTCGAGCGGCAGGATGGCGAAGGCGAGATCGACGGTCTTGCGCCGCTTTGCGGTGACGATCCCGAGCTGACGGCCTTCGGTTTTGAACCGGTCGAGCAAGCGCTCGATGCCTTCGAAGGCGACGAGATCGTCGTGCAGCGGCTCGTTGTGCTCGCGGTAGACGCGCACGAGCTCGTCGACGCGTTCTTCGTCGAAGGCCCGCATCTGGTCGTAGATGTTGGAGCCGCCCACCGCGGACGCAAGCACCTCGTCCGGGATCTGGCGTCCGAGCACGGTGTTCGTCGCATGGCGGAAGGACGAGAGGATGATCTCCCCGGAGTCGATGAGCGTGCCGTCGAGATCGAAGAGGACGGTCGGGTAGCGCATGCCTAGTAGCGAACCTGCTCGAGATAGAGGCCCCAGGGCGGGGCGGTCGTTCCGGCTTCGTCACGCGGACGTCCTTCGAGCAGACGCTTGAAGGCCGCCGGATCCACTTCCAGCATCGTACCGACCAGGGTTCTGACCATGTGTCGCAGGAAGCTGTCGGCGGTGATCCGGAACTCGAGCACGTCGCCGTCGCGCCGCCATTCGGCCGCCTCGACGACCCGGACGAAGACCTCGTGCTGCGTCTCGGTCGGCGTGAAGGCCCGGAAGTCGTGCTCGCCCACGAGTGACGCGGCGCTCTCGGCGAGCGCGTCCTCGTCGACCGGACGCGGCCACCAGAGGGAGCGGCGCCGCTCGAAGGGAGACGATGTCTCGCGTCGCCAGAGGCGGTAGAGGTAGGAGCGCCCCTTGGCGGAGAAACGGGCATGGAAGTCGTCTTCCATCTCCTCGGCCGCGACG
>DATEOR010000048.1:0-16232 GCA_035273885.1 Gaiellaceae bacterium | reverse complement strand
GCCGGAGCGATCGTGTCGGTCCAGACGTCCTCGAGCCCGAGGGTTCCGAGGAGCGCCAGCCCGAGGAGCGTGAGCGGCACGACTGCGACGAGAGCGCGGAACGCGATCGCAGACGCGTAGGTCAGGAGACTGTGCGCGGCGAAGCACTCGGTCACGTCCTGCGCGGTCGCGCGCAGGCTGCCGGTGCGGATGGAGTCTGCTCGCGTCGCCATGGGCTTCCCCTACCCGGCCCCGGGCCGAGGGACACGCCTGGTCGGCGGTCGCTAGACCTCGATGAGGACGGCGTCGCCGCCGCCGCCGCCCGAGCAGATCGCGGCGAGGCCGAGCCCGCCTCCGTTCCGGCGCAGGTCGTGCACCATCGTGGCGAGGATCCGGGCGCCGGAGGCGCCGATGGGATGGCCGAGGGCGACCGCACCCCCGTTCACGTTCACGCGCTCCGGGTCGGCGCCGAGCAGCTCGGCCGAATGGACCACCACGGACGAGAATGCTTCGTTCAGCTCGACGCGCTCGACGTCGCCGATCGTCTTCCCGGCCTTGTCGAGCGCCTTGGTCCCCGCCTTGGCAGGCGTGCGCGCGAGATAGGCGAACTCGTCGGCCACGTAGGCCTGGGCGACGATGGTGGCGAGCACCTCGAGGCCGAGCGCTTTGGCGTACTCCTCACTCGTGAGCACGAGAGCACCAGCCCCGTCGTTGACCCCCGGCGCGTTGCCCGCCGTGGTCGTGCCCTCGGGGTCGAACACGGGCTTGAGGGACGAGAGCTTCTCGTAGGACGTGTCCCGCCGCGGGCCTTCGTCCGCGGTGACGTCGCCGACAGCGACGAGCTCGTCGTCGAAGAGATGGTTGTCCATCGCGTTGACGGCCCGCTCGTGGGAACGAAGCGCCCAGCGATCCTGGTCCTCGCGGGAGATCCCGAGCTCGCGCGAGACGAAAGAGGCCTGCTCGACCATGTGCTTCTTGTCAAAGGTCGAGGTCAGGCCGTCGTGGGTCATGAGATCGATCAGCGCCCCGTCGCCGAGCTTGTAGCCGTAGCGGGCCTTCTTGAGGACATACGGCGCGTTGGTCATCGACTCCATGCCGCCCGCGACGATGACGCTGTGGTCGCCGGAACGGATCATCTGGTCGGCGATCTGAACCGCGCGGATGCTCGATGCGCAGACCTTGTTGATCGTGTCCGAGGGCACCTCGACCGGGAGCCCGGCCCCGACCGCGGCCTGCCTGGCCGGAGCCTGGCCCGCCCCGCCCTGGAGTACCTGGCCCATCGTGACGTACTCGACGTCGGCGTCGGGGACACCGGCGCGGTCGAGCGCAGCTCGGATCGCGACCGCCCCGAGCTGCGGGGCTTCATAGTTCTTGAGCGACCCTCCGAGCTTCCCGAAAGGCGTTCTCACCGCCGAGACGATGACCGCGCGTGCCATCAAAGGAGCGTACCTGTCAGGGAGAGGGCTGCTCTCGCGCCTGCCAGGCGCGGACCATCTCGATGCGCTGCAGGCCCGTCGGGTGCGTCTCCATGAGGACGTACGACCAGGTCGGCGGGCTCGGATCGGCGTGCGCCGCGAAGGTGAAGCGCTTGAAGAGCCCCTCCGCGTCCTGCGGGTCGTGCGTGAGCGTGAGGGCGACCCAGTCCGCCTCGGCCTCCATGTGGCGCGTGATCACGTTCTGGAGCGGAAGCGCGATCGTCGAGAGCACGACGAGCGCGAGCAGCCCGAGCGGCACCGCCTCGGGGTTGCGCATGCCGCCGCGCCTTCTCGTGATCCGCGAGATGAGGAACGCCCCCGGGATCGCAAAGAGCGCGTACCAGGCGACGCTCTTGAGGATGTGCCGGCGCGCGTGGTGGCCGAGCTCGTGGGCGACGACCACCTCCTGCTCGTCGAGCGTGAAGGGGCGGCGGAGAATGGTGCTCCAAAGGATCACGCGCCGCGTGGGGCCCATGCCCACGGCCTCAGCATTCGGCAGGGTGGTCTCCCCGCTCACGTCCTGGACCTTGATGGGGATGTCGTCGAGCCCGAGCTCACGCTCGTAGGAATTCGCCGAGGCCTGCAGCGCGGGCCGGCGAAGCGGCTCCTGCCCCGGTATCAGGTACGGGAGGACAAACGCGAAGAGTGTGGCCAGCGCGACGAAGGCCACCCCACCGGGCAGCCACCACCAGTCGCCGACCACCTGCGCGAGCCCGACCACGATGAGGATCGCTAGGCAGACGAAGAGAAACTCGGCGCCGAGGCCGAACCAGCCACCGACGATCCACTCGTAGTAGGTCGCGTCCGTGACATCGTGGCGGCGCTGCCACCAGAGTTCAGCGAGGCCGGAGGGAAGCTGCAGGAGCCAGATCAGTCCGAGGCCCAGCATGGCGAGGAGCATCCCCGTGCCGATCGGGCCGGCGGCGGACTCCCGCACGAACTTCGGGCCGATCTTCGCGTAAACCGCCACGACTGCGATGACCACGAGCTCGGCGAAAACGAAGTCCCAGCGGACGAAACGCTCGTAGCTCTGAGCCTGCGAGATCGTGGACGTCGGAAAGAGCGAGGTCTCCTCGACGTCGGGCAGCTTCAGCCCATCGGGGACGACCGTCTGCCAGAGGAAGTACGCCGCGACGAGCCACCCGGCGACTGCCGCCGCGAGCGCGACCCCGATCCCGATCCGCCTGGCTATGTGAACGCGGGCTCCGGCCCGGGCTCGAGCTCGGGCGGCGGCGGTGCCGGGCGAGGCGGAGCGAACTCCCACGGGCCGCTGTACGGATAGACGTCCGTGAGGAGGAAGAAGTAGGCGTTCGTCTCCGCCCCGTAGCGGATCGCGTAGGCGCCGAGGTTCCGCAGGCCGAGCGGCATGCGGCCGAGGAAGAGCCCGACGAACCAGCCGAAGATGGCGACGAGGAAGAGCGCCCAGTTCAGCGTCCCGCTGATGAGGAAGGCCGGGATCGCGAGGAAGAGGCGGAAGAGCGTCTTCAGACGGTGCTGGCGCTCGGGCCCGTCGACCCCGACCTCGATCGGATAGGTGCCAGGCGCACCGACGAAGCCCGGGAAAGGGTTGGCGACGATGCTCACGTAGGCGCTCACGTGCACGACGTACTGGATGTACGCGGCGAGAAAGCGGTGCAGCGCACGTGGAGTGCGGCCCATGGCAAGCGTGGCGAACCAGCTCACGATCAGCGCGAGCACGGCCGCGATCCCCCACAGGATGAGCCAGAAGAGGTGGACGAGGTAGAGAAGGCCGCGGAAGAAGACCGTCAGCCGCGAGCGGCGCAGGTCGTCGTCCACGTCCAGCCGCACCGGCCGCGGCTCCTCGGGCATGTCGGCCGCAGGCTCTGCGGGGTCCGCGTTCGGATAGCGGTCCGTCAGGAGGAAGAAATAGCCCCACGTCTGCGCCGCGTAGCGAAGGCCGTACGCGAAAAGGTCTCGCATCCCGTGCGGGGCGCGTGCACGGACGAGGCACACGAACCACGCGAGGATCGAGAGCGCGAAGAAGCCCGACGCAAACGTGATGCCGTACTCCCACGTGCTCGTGCTCTGGTCGTCGTAGCTCGAGTTGTTGCCTCCGCCCCCGGGGGCGCCGACGAGGGTCCCTGCGAGCGTCGCCGCGGGGAAGACGAGGATGATTCGGAAGAGCGTCTTCAGGCGATGCTGCGGCTCGGGCGGGTCGATCTCGACGTCGACCGGATACCCCGGCTTGCCCGTGAAGCCCGGATACGGATCAGCGGCGAGGAAGAGGTACGCGTGCAGGTGCGTCGAGAAGCGGACGTACGAGGCGAAGAAGTCGTGCAGGCTGAGCGGCGAGCGCCCCTTGATGAGCGTTAGGAACCAGTTGACGATGGCGGCGAAGAACGCGCCGATCGACCAGATGATGAGCCAGATCCAGAGCGGGATCGAGAGGATCAGGCGAAACGCGACCGTCAGCCGCGACCGCTCGAGGTCGTCCGTGACGACGACCCGGATCGGATGGCGGTTCGGATCGGGCGGCGGCTGGTCGGCGGGCTCCAGCTCGATGGGCGGCGGCTCGAAGACCATCCAGCACGCATTATTGCCTCCCTAGTTGACGGCCCCCGGACTCGTGTCCTACCCTCTGAGGACATGACTCCCGTCCGCACCTGGTGGGCCTGGCGCCGTGAGCGGAGCGGGAGCGACGCCTGCTGAAGAAGGGTCGACATCCCCGTTCCGCTCGAAGACCTTCCCCCGGAGGGTCTTTTTCGTTGCCATGACGATCGCTAGCGACATCCACGCAGACCTCATCACCCCGCTCGGGGCCTACCTTCGCCTGGCCGCCGAGGGCGGTGCGGCCTTCCTGCTCGAATCGGTCGAGAAGGGGCGCCTCGGCCGCTACAGCCTCGTCGGGCGCGGGACGCGCATCGTCGATTTCGCCGAGGCCGAGCGCGCGCTCGCCGCCGGGAGTCCCGTCGTCGGCTATCTCGCCTACGACCACATTGCCCAGCTCGAGCCGACCGTGCCGCTGCCGGACGCCGGCGCCGGGCTCCCCGAGAGCCGCTTCGTCGTCGCCGACGCCCTCGTCCGCTTCGACCATGCGGCGAGCGTCGCCGAGGTTCTCCACGGCGACCGGGACGCTGTCGCAGCGCTCCTCGCGAGCGAGCGGAGCGAGCCGAAGCCCGCATCCGCGGCGCACGGCGAGACGACCCGCTACCCCTCGCGCGACGACTACGAGGAGAGCGTTCGGCGCGCAAAGGAATACATCCGGGCCGGAGACGCGTTCCAGATAGTGGTTTCACAACGGGCGGAGCGACCGACGGACGTCTCTGCCCTCGCGCTCTACCGGTCGCTCCGCCGCATCAACCCCTCCCCGTACCACTTCCTGCTCGACCTCGACGGCATCGAGCTCGTCGGCTCCTCCCCCGAGACCCTCGTCAAGCTGGAGGGGACGCGCGCGAGCCTGAACCCGATCGCGGGCACGACGGACCCCGGCGCGGGCGACGCCGAGGAGCTGCTCGCCTCCGAGAAGGACCGGGCGGAGCACATCATGCTCGTCGACCTCGGCCGCAACGACCTCTCGCGCGTGTGCAAGGCGGGCACCGTGCGAGTCGGCAAGTTCCTTGAGCCCGAGCGCTACTCCCACGTCACGCACCTCGTCTCCGAGGTCGCGGGCGAGCTGCTTTCCGGCACGAGCCCCTTCGACCTCTTGCGCGCCTGCTTCCCTGCGGGCACGGTTTCGGGGGCGCCGAAGGTGCGTGCGATGCAGATCATCTCCGAGCTCGAGGGCTATCGCCGCGGCCCGTACGCGGGCGCGGTGGGCTACGCGCTGCCCGGCGGCTCCTTCGACACCTGCATCGCAATCCGCACTGTCGTCCTCGAAGGGGGGCTCGCACGCCTGCAGGCCGGAGCCGGCATCGTCGCGGACTCGGATCCCGCCGCCGAGCACGAGGAGTGCCTGCGCAAGCTCGCGGCGCTCGAGGCCGCGCTCGAGGAGGCCGAGGCCGCATGATCCTCCTCGTCGACAACTACGACAGCTTCACTTACAACCTCGCGCACCTCTTCCAGGAGCTCGGCGCCGAGGTCACGGTCGTGCGAAACGACAAGATCGACGCCGACGAAGCGGAGCGGCTTCAGCCGAGCCACCTCGTCATCTCCCCCGGCCCCGGCCGGCCTGTCGACGCGGGCGCGAGCCTGAAGATCGTCCGCAGGCTCGGAGAGCGGGTGCCGACTCTCGGAGTCTGCCTCGGTCACCAGGCGATCGTCGAGGCCTACGGTGGCGAGGTCGGCCAGGCGAAGCGCCTCATGCACGGGAAGGCGAGCCCCGTCGCGCACGACGGGCGTGGGCTCTTCGACGGCCTGCCCGACCCGCTCGAGAGCGGCCGCTACCACTCGCTGGCGGCGACGAGGGTCCCGAACTCTCTGGAGGTCTGCGCCACGACCGAGGACGGCGAGGTGATGGCCGTCCGGCACCGGGAGTTTCCGGTGGTCGGAATCCAGTTCCACCCGGAGTCTGTGCTCACGCCTGACGGGCCTGCGCTGGCGAAGAACTTCCTGGAGGGACGGCGATGACGATTCAGGAAGGCCTGGCGCGGCTCCTCGAGGGCCACGACCTGAGCCGAGACGAGGCGCGCGCGGTGATGGGCGAGATCATGAGCGGTTCGGCGACCCCGGCCCAGATCGGCGGCTTCCTGATCGCGCTGCGCCTGAAGGGCGAGACCGCGGACGAGATCGCCGGCTGCGCGGAGGCGATGCGCGCGCACGTGCTCTCGGTGAGCCCGAAGCGCGGCGACCTCGTCGACACCGCCGGGACGGGGGGCGACGGGGCCGGCACGTTCAACATCTCGACGGCGGCCGCGCTCGTCGCAGCGGCGGCCGGAGCCGGCGTCGCGAAGCACGGCAACCGCGCGGTGTCCTCGTCCTCGGGCTCGGCAGACGTCCTCGAGGCCCTCGGCTTCGACCTCGAGCAGCCGGCCGAACGAATCGAGCGTTCCATCGACGAGCTCGGCTTCGGCTTCCTCTTCGCGCCATCGCACCATCCTGCGATGCGCCACGCCGCTCCGGTTCGACGCGAGCTCGCCGCGCGGACGGTCTTCAACGTCCTCGGGCCGCTGACGAACCCGGCGGGCGCACGTGCGCAGGTCGTCGGCGTGTACGCACCCGAGCTCGTGCCCACGATCGCCGAGGTACTCGCGCAGCTCGGCTCCCGCCGCGCCTTCGTCGTCCATGGAGCCGGCGGCGTCGACGAGCTCTCGCCGATCGGCCCGAACCTCGTCTGCGAAGTCGCGGACGGAACGGTGCGGCGGCGCGAGATCGACCCGCTGGAGTTCGGCGTCCCCCGCTGCAAGCCGGGCGAGCTGGCCGGCGGCTCACCCGAGGAGAACGCCGTGGCGATTCGCGAGATCTTCGCCGGCGCAAAGGGCGCCAAGCGGGAAGCCGTGCTCTTGAACGCGGGAGGCGCGATCGCAGCCGGCGGCCATGCCGAGGATCTCGCCGAGGGTTACGAGATCGCGCAGAGGGCCCTCGACTCGGGGGCCGCGGCGGAGCGGCTCGACCAGCTCGTCGCGTTCTCGCAGGAGAAGGAGGCGGTCGCCTGATGGGCCGCTTCCGCGATGCGCTCGCGCGACCCGGCCTCGGAGCCATCGCCGAGGTGAAGCGGCGCTCGCCGTCGGCGGGCGACCTCCGACCGGACGCCGATCCGGCCAGGCTCGCGGCCGCGTTCGAAGGCGCGGGCGCGTCCGCGGTCTCCGTGCTCGTGGACGAGCGTTTCGCCGGCACGTGGGAGGACCTCCGCGCCGCGCGCGCCGCCGCGTCTCTCCCCCTGCTCGCCAAGGGCTTCTTTTCGACGCGGGAGCACCTCGAGACCGCGAAGGCGAGTGGCGCCGACGCCGTGCTCCTCCTCCTTCGCGACCTCGACGACAGCCGCATGCGCGAGCTGATGCAGCTCGCCTGGGAGCTCGGCCTCGACACCCTCGTCGAGGCGCACGAAACCGAGGAGCTCGCGCGCGCGACCGCGCTCGGCGCACCCGTGATCGGCCTCAACGCCCGCGACCTCGGCACCTTCGAGATCGACCGGGGCGCGCAGCTCGAGCTCGTGGCCTCCGCGCCGCGCGACCGTGTCGTCGTCGCCGAGAGCGGAATTCTCAACCGGGCGCACGGAGCCGCAGCCGAGCTTGCCGGGGCCGACGCGGTCCTCGTCGGCTCCGTCCTCATGCGAGCGGACGACCCGGCGGCCAAGCTCGCCGACCTGCTCCGCCGCCCGTACGTGAAGGTCTGCGGCCTCACCCGGGAGGAGGACGTCGCCGTGGCTGCCGCGGCCGGCGCCGACTTCGCGGGCTTCGTCCTCGCCGAGAGCCCCCGCCGCGCTGCGGCGGCCCTCCCCGTCCCGGAGACGATGCTCTCCGTCGGCGTCTTCGTCGGCGAGACCGAGGACGCCGGAACCGACCTCGCCCAGCTCTACGCGCAGGAGAACGGCCATCGCGCGCGCGACGGCGTGCTCCTCCGCGGAGCCGAGGTCGTCGCACAGGTGAAAGACCTGCCGTGGCTCGAAGCGGACGACGGACACTGGGAGCAGGCAGCGCACGCGGAGGGCCGCATCCTCCTCGCGGGCGGCCTCGGGCCCGAAAACGTCCGCGCGGCAATCGCTGCGGTCGACCCGTGGTGCGTGGACGCGAGCCGCAGCCTGGAGGCCTCCCCCGGGATCAAGGACCACGACCGCGTGCGCGCGTTCGTGGAGGCGGCCAGATGACGTCCGTGGACACCGGCTACTTCGGGCCGTACGGGGGCCGCTATGTCCCCGAGACGCTCGTCCCGGCACTCGACGAGCTCGAGCGCGGCTGGCGCGAGATCAAGGGCGACCCCGGCTTCGCCCTCGAGCTCGAAGGGCTTCGGCGCGACTACGTCGGCCGCCCCACCCCGCTCTACCGCACCGAAAGACTGGCGGAAGGGAAGTCCGTCTACCTGAAGCGCGAGGACCTCTGCCACACCGGCGCGCACAAGATCAACAACGCGCTCGGCCAGGCGCTGATCGCCCGCCGCCTCGGCAAGCAGCGCATCGTCGCGGAGACCGGTGCCGGCCAGCACGGCGTCGCGGCCGCCACTGTGTGCGCGCGCTTCGGACTCGATTGCGTCGTCTACATGGGCTCCGAAGACATGACGAGGCAGGCGCCCAACGTCGAGCGGATGCGGCTCCTCGGCGCCGAGGTGAGCCCGGTCGAGTTCGGGACACGGACGCTGAAGGAGGCGACGAGCGAGGCGATCCGCGACTGGATCACGAACGTCGAGACGACGCACTACATGATCGGCTCCTGCGTGGGCCCGCATCCCTATCCGGAGCTGGTCGGGGAGCTCCAGGCCGTTATCGGGCGCGAAGCGCGCGACCAGATCCTCGCGGCGGAGGGCCGGCTCCCGGATGCGGTCGTCGCGTGCGTCGGCGGCGGCTCGAACGCGATCGGGCTGTTCGCGGGCTTCGTCGACGACACCGACGTGCGTCTCATCGGGGTCGAGGCCGCCGGTGCGGCGAGTCTCGGCACGGGCCGGGCAGGCGTCCTCCACGGAGCCCGCTCCTCGCTCCTCGCCGACGACGACGGCCAGATCGCAGACGCCCACTCGATCTCAGCCGGGCTCGACTATCCGGGCGTCGGCCCCGAGCACGCCTTCCTCAGGGACTCGGGCCGCGCCGAGTATCTGCCCGCGACCGACGAGGAGGCCCTGGCCGCGTTCCATCTCCTCGCCGAGCGCGAGGGGATCATTCCGGCCCTCGAGCCGGCCCACGCGCTGGCACGGGCACTCGAGCTCGAGGAGGAACTCGTCCTCGTCGGACTCTCCGGCCGCGGCGACAAGGACCTCGGGACCGTCCTCTCGCGATGAAGCGCGTCTCCATCTACCTGATGGCCGGGCGCAAGACGCCTGAGCTCGCCGCCGCCGCGGTGGCAGGAGGCGCCGACCTGCTGGAGATCGGTTTCCCCTTTTCCGACCCGCTGGCCGACGGACCCGTGATCCGCCTCGCCGGCGAGCGCGCGCTCGCGGAGGGAATGCGCACGCAGGCCTGCCTGGAGTGCCTCGCGGAGACGAGGGCGAAGGTCGACGTGCCGCTCATCCCGATGACGTATGCCTCCATCCTCGAGGCCTACGGGTACGAGCGCTTCCGCGACGATGCGGTCTCCGCGGGGGCGACGAGCTTCATCGTCGCCGACCTGCCGCTCGAGGCCGCGCCCGAGCTCCCGCGCGTGCAGCTCGTCGCGCCGACGACTCCCGAGGAGCGGGTCCGCCTCGCGGCGCAACGAACCGACGGGTGGCTCTACCTCGTCTCGCTGACCGGGACGACCGGGGCGCGCGCGAGCGTCTCGTTACAGCTCGCCGGGCTCGTGGAACGGGCGCGGGCGGTGACCGAGGCACCGCTCTTGGCCGGCTTCGGCATCGCGACACCGGAGCAGGCGGCTGCCGCCGCGGAGCTCGCGGACGGAATCGTGGTGGGTAGCCGAGCGGTCGAGGTCGCCGAGTCGGAAGGGCCCTCGGGGGTGGAGCGCTACGTGGCCTCGCTTCGCGCCTCCGTCGACCGCGTCTCTCAGGGAGTCACGTAGAGCAGCATCAGAGCCCGCCTGCATTCTGCCGTGCAGCTCCGGGCACGCTCGGCAGCGAGCTCGCCGCCCGAACCGATGCGGTCGAGCTTTGCCGAGGCCGAGTCGATCATGCGGGCACACAGGGAAAGAGCGTGGCCCAGGTCCGCGGATTCGCCCAGGCGGGCACGCTCGGCGGCCACCAACGCCAGTGCGGCGATCAATCGGAGGGTGTTGCCCGCGCCCCCATCGTGGTGCTCCATGGCTTCCAGGCAGGCGGCGGCGCAATCCTCAGCAGTACTCGCGACCGAGTCGAGAGCCTCCACCAGATCGCCCTCATCACGGATCTCCGAATCGTGATCCATGAACGTGAGACCATCATGACCCGGCGGCGTCGGGCCGAAACCAACGCACTAGGATTGGCGGTATGCGCGCGCGCGACCTCGGCATCGCGATCGGGACGCTTCCCGCCGGGGCCGAGAACGCGATCACCGACGTCCCTGGAGTGCGCGTCGGGCACACGACGCTCATCGACGGCGAGGATGTTCGCACCGGCGTGACGGTGGTCCAGCCGCACGAGGCGAGCCCGTGGTACGAGCCCGTCTTCGCCGGCGCGCACCGTCTGAACGGAAACGGCGAGCTGACCGGTCTCGAATGGATCCGCGAGTCCGGGATGCTCTGCTCGCCGATCGGGCTCACGAACACGCACTCGGTCGGCCTCGTCCGCGACGCTCTCATCTCCGCCGAGATCGCTTCCCGGACGGACGAGCGCGAGTTCTGGAGCCTGCCCGTCGTCGGCGAGACCTGGGACGGGCTCCTCAACGACATCAACGGGATGCACGTGCGGCCGGAGCACGTCGCGTCCGCGCTGGCCTCCGCCGCGGACGGGCCGGTCGCGGAGGGCAACGTCGGCGGCGGCACCGGGATGATCTGCCACGGCTTCAAGGGGGGAATCGGAACCTCGTCCCGCATCGTCGAAGGCGCCGGCGGGGCCGTGGTCGGTGTCCTCGTACAAGCGAACCACGGGAGGCGGGAGCGACTGCGCGTAAACGGCATCCCGGTCGGCGAAAGGATCCCCGTCACCGAGATCCCGGATCCGTACGGCCGTGTGCCGCCCGGGGCGGGCTCCATCATCGCCATCGTCGCCACCGACGCAGCTCTGCTCCCCGTCCAGTGCGAACGACTCGCCCAGCGCGCGGGGCTCGGCATCGCACGGGTCGGCGGCGTCGGCGAGCACTCGAGCGGCGATCTCTTCCTCGCCTTCGCGTCCGGAAACCGCGGCCTCCCTTCGGCCGACGTCGACGCGGATGCGCCGCTCACGATCCCCGTCCGGATGCTGGCGAACAACTACATCACCGCGCTGTTCGACGCCGTTGTCGAAGCCACCGAGGAAGCGATCGTGAACGCCCTCTGCGCCGCCGAGACACTTACCGGCGCGAACGGGGCGACGGCATACGAGCTCCCCCTCGACCGCTTGCGGGAGCTCGCCTCGTCATCCTGATGCGGCGAAGCCCGCCGGCGGGCGGGCTCCGCTTCCTGAGCAGTCGGGCGACGTTCGGGCCCAGGAGGGCGATGTGATGCGGAGCAAACACCCCGTCCGTGAGCCGAATGTGGGGAATCCGTAAATGTCTCGTTAACCCGCGAGCGGCCGTAGGCTAGGCCCATGCACACCATCGAGCTGACCGAAGAGGAGCTGACCATGGTCCGCGCCGCGCTGCACTCCTACCTCGACGACTTCGGACATGAGGAGGCCGACGTGCTGCGCCGGATCAAGAACATCCTCGCCAAGCTGCCCTCCGCAGACGCTTAGTGGCGATTCTCGAGACGAGAGCCGACTCGGCCGCTTCTGAGTTCGGAGTCAACAGGGAGCGCATGGAAGCGCTCGTCTCGGAGCTGCGCGAGCGGACGGCCGCGGCGGCCCGAGGCGGAGGCGACGAGGCGGTCGAGAAGCATCGCTCCCGGGGAAAGCTCCTCGCCCGGGAGCGGGTCGACCGGCTCCTGGATCCCGAGTCGGCATTCCTCGAGCTGAACGCGCTCGCCGCCAACGGCCTCTACGGCGACGACGCGCCTGCGGCCGGAATTGTCACGGGCATCGGCGTCGTCGAGGGCAGGGAGTGCGTGATCGTCGCGAACGACGCGACCGTGAAGGGAGGCACGTACTACCCGCTCACCGTCAAGAAGCACCTTCGAGCGCAGGAAGTCGCCCGCCAGAACGGGCTGCCGTGCATCTACCTCGTGGACTCCGGCGGAGCCTTCCTGCCGATGCAGGACGAGGTCTTCCCCGACCGCGACCACTTCGGGCGCATCTTCTTCAACCAGGCGGTGATGTCAGCCGCCGGAATCCCGCAGATCGCCGCGGTGATGGGCTCGTGCACCGCCGGCGGCGCCTACGTGCCGGCGATGAGCGACGAGACCGTCATCGTCAAGGGAACGGGCACGATCTTCCTCGGCGGGCCGCCGCTCGTGAAGGCGGCAACCGGCGAGGAGGTGAGCGCCGAAGAGCTCGGCGGCGCCGACGTCCACGCGCGCACCTCCGGCGTGGCCGACCACTACGCCGTCTCGGACGAGCATGCGCTTGCCCTCGTCCGCGAGATCGTCGCCAACCTGAGCCTGCAACCGCCCGCGCCGCCGTGGGAGCGCGAATCTCCGGCAGAGCCGCTTCACGACCCTGCCGACCTGTACGGAATCGTCCCCGCCGACTACGCGAAGGGCTACGACGTCCGCGAGGTCATCGCTCGCATCGTCGACGGGAGCGACTTCCACGAGTTCAAGGCCCTGTACGGCGAGACGCTCGTGTGCGGCTTCGGGCACATCGAGGGCTATCCCGTCGGCGTCCTCGCGAACAACGGCGTCCTCTTCTCCGAGAGCGCGCTCAAGGGAGCCCATTTCGTCGAGCTCGCGTGCAAACGGCGCGTTCCGCTCGTCTTCCTCCAGAACATCACCGGCTTCATGGTCGGCAAGGACTACGAGGCAGGCGGGATCGCGAAAGACGGCGCCAAGCTCGTCACCGCGGTCGCCTGCGCGCAGGTGCCGAAGTTCACGGTCATCATCGGCGGCTCCTTCGGCGCCGGGAACTACGGGATGTGCGGAAGGGCCTACGAGCCGCGTCAGCTCTGGATGTGGCCGAACGCCCGCATCAGCGTGATGGGCGGCGAGCAGGCCGCCTCGGTTCTTTCTGCGGTCGGCCGGGCGGACCCCGACGAGATCCGGGCGAAGTACGAAGCCGAGGGCAACCCCTACTACTCGACCGCCCGGCTCTGGGACGACGGCATCATCGACCCGGCGGACACGCGCCGGGTACTCGCACTCGGGATCGCGGCGAGCCTGAACGCTTCGATCCCGGAGACGACGTTCGGCGTCTTCAGGATGTGAGCGGAGGCTGAGGCAGGTCTCCCACCTCCGGCAGCGGAGGAGGAGGCGGCAGCTCGACCGACGGAAGCGGGACCGGCTCTTCCACCGGCGGAAGCTCCACGGACGGAATGGCGGGAAGCTGGACCGGCAGGAGGGAGCTGTCAGAGCTTTCGGATCCGGTGTCGTCCTTCGCCGGCTTGGTCTGGTGCGACGCCTGGCCGCTCGTCGAGTCCTTCCGCTTTCTGTCCTTCTTCGCTCCGGAGGGCATCGCCCGCTCATCGGGGGCCGGCGCGTAGGAGACGAGGACCTGCGGCGCTCGCGCCTTCGCCTGGGCAGGCTCCTCGGAGGCGGAGCCGTCACGAACGGGCATCGTCCCGAGCACCGCGCAGCCCACGACGCAGGCGAATCCGACTCGTCCGAAGGAGAACCCGAACGAGCCGGCCTTCGCCAGAGCCGGAAACCCGAGGAAGCCGTACCGCCGGCGCTCGCGCACGACCGGGGTCCGGTCGACGAGCTCGAGCTCCTCGGCCAACCCACGACGGGCCCGGAAGATCAGCGCCTCGACTGCCGAGAGCGACAAGCCGAGCTCGAAGGCGATCTCCGCGTAGGAACGCCCCTGGATCTCGCGTAGGAGGATCGCTTCCCGTTGAGCATCCGTCAGGCGCAGGAGGGCGGCATGGATGTCGGCCGACGCGGAACCCTCGTCCTCGTCCAATGTGAGGAGGAGCTCGGAGTCGAGCTCGACTTCCTGGGGCCGCTCGGCCCGAAGCTGGGCGCGCCGCCGGACGACGTTACGGGCGATGGTGAGGAGCCAGGCGCGCGGCTTTTCAGGCTTGTCGCCGCGGCGCATGGCCCGAAAGGCGTTGAGGAACGCCGCCTGGGTGACGTCTTCGGCCTCGTCCGGGTCGCGCACGTCGCGAAGCACCGACCCGTACACTTCGCGCCGGTGCCGACGGTAGATGCGCTCGAAGGAGCGATCCGGGTCCACGACTGTGGTTATGCCTCCGAAACACTCTTCCTAAGCGTGTTAGCCTGACTTTTTCTCAACCCTGAGCCCATGCCCACGCGCGCAGAACGACAAGGCCGGAACGAATCCCTCTTCCGCGAGGTCAACGAGCGGATCGCCGAGGTCAACCAGACCTTCCACGTGGAGGGTCGCTCGGAGTTCCTCTGCGAGTGCAGCCGCGAGGAGTGCAAGGAGCCTGTCTCGATCTCGATCGACGAGTACGAGGGCATACGGCGGGAGTCGACGCGGTTCTTCGTCCTCCCCGGCCATGAGGACCTGAGCGTCGAGCGAGTGATCGAGCGGACCGAGCGCTATATCGTCATCGAGAAGATCGGCGACGCGGCCGAAGAGGCCGAAGAGCTCGATCCAAGGTCCTAGCTAGCCGGCCGTCAGCTCCTCCAGACGAGCTTCGAGGGCTCCGCGCTCCGCGTCGGTGAGGGGAAGAAGCGGCGCGCGCACGTCGCTTTTCACCGGCACGCCTCGCCACGCGAGCGCAGCCTTCACGGCCGCGTTGAACTGGAACTGCTGCAGCGCATCGCGAAGCGCAGCGACGAGCTCGAGCGTGTTGTTCGCATTCGGGTCGCGGTTCAGCGCGACGACGTACTCCGGGAACGCGGCCGCGAGACCCGAGACCGTCCCCGCCGCGCCTTGAGCCTTGCCGCGCGGCAGAAGCGGCTCCGAGCCGATGAAGATGTCGAGCCCCTCGATGAGATAAGGCTGGACACGCTCGAACGGCGTGTCGGAGACCTTGAGGCCGGCCAGGTTCGGCGCGGCCTCCTGTAGCCGCTCGATGACGCTGTGCGGAATGGCGTAGCCGCTCCGCGCCTCGAACTCGTAGAGGAAGAACGCGACGGGGGCGCATGCCTGCGCCGCAGCGCGGAAGTGCTCGAAGAGAGACTCCTCGCCGAGGGGGAAGTACGGCGGCGGGATCACGGCCACTGCAGAGGCCCCGGCTGAGGCCGCGTGCTCGGCGAGCGCAACCGTCTCGGCGGTCGTCTGCGCGCCGCAGTGAACGGCGACCTCGAGCCGCCCGCGGCACGCGTCGAGGTAGAGCTCGGCCGCCCGGCGCCGCTCCTCGGCAGTGAGCAGAATCCCCTCCCCCGTCGTCCCGAGGGCGAGGATCCCGTCGAGCCCGCCCTGGGCGAGGAAGTCCACCACCGGCTCGAATGCATCCTCGTCCAGACGCGTGCCGCCGTCACGAAGCGGCGTCGCCGCCGCAGCCAGGGCCCCGTGGATCATGGTGGAACCCTAAGCTGCGCGCACATGAGCGCGCTTCGCCTGGAGAGAGACGGGCCCGTCCTGCACGTGACGCTCGCCCGCCCGGAGCGGCGGAACGCGTTCGACGCCGCCCTGATCGCCGAGCTGACCGAGGCGTTCGCAGACGTCGGCGACGCGCGCGCCGTCGTCCTCTCCGGCGAGGGCGAAGCCTTCTGCGCAGGCGCTGACGTGGAGTGGCAGCGCGCGTCCATCGACCTGACCTACGAGGAGAACGTCGCCGATGCGCTGCGGCTCTACGCGATGTGCGAGTCGATCGACCGCTGCCCCGCCCCCGTCGTGGCACGCGTGCACGGTTACGCGCTCGGCGGCGGAAGCGGCCTCGTCGCCTGCTCGGACATCGTCATCGCGGAGAAAGAGACGATCTTCGGATTCACGGAGGTTCGGCTCGGAATCGTGCCGGCGGTCATCTCCCCCTTCGTCCTTCCGCGGATCGGCGCTCACGCACGGCGCTACTTCCTGACGGGCGAGCGCTTCGGCGCCGACTTGGCCCTGCGCATCGGGCTCGTGAGCGAGGTCGCCGCCGGGGACCTCGACGAGCGGGTCGACGCGGTCGTCGAGCACCTGCTCGCGAGCGGGCCCGAGGCGGTGCGCGCCGCGAAGGAGCTCGTGCGCGGCCGGCCGGGCGGGCAG
>DATEOR010000047.1:0-2061 GCA_035273885.1 Gaiellaceae bacterium | reverse complement strand
GGCGCGAACCCCTCGCGGGCGAGGGTCGCGACGGCGACCGCCGCTGCCGCGACGTGGCTCTTCATGTCGAGTGCGCCGCGCCCCCAGATCTCCCCGTCGCGAAGCTCGCCCGACCACGGGTCGAGCGTCCACTCCTCGGGGTCGGCACGAACCGTGTCCGTGTGAGAGATGAGGGCAAGCGTCGGGCCGCCTCGGCCCGGGATCCGCGCGACGAGATTCGCCCGCTCAGGGACCTTCGCGTAGAGCTCGCATTCGACGCCCGCATCCTCGAGGTACGCCTTCAAGAGCTCGGCGGCCAGTGTCTCGTTCCCCGGAGGGTTGACCGTGTTGGCGCGCAGAAGCTCCTGCAGGAGCTCGGTCGCCTCGTCACGCACCGAGACCGTGGCCATGGCGTGAGCATACTTCCCACCGTGAGCGACCTCTTCTCCGACGCAGCGCGCGGGCGCCTCGACGATCTCGCGCCTCTCGCCACGCGCCTACGTCCACGGCGGCTCGACGACTTCGTCGGCCAGGAGCATGTCGTCGGCGCAGGCTCGGCGCTCGCCCTCGCCATCGCCGCTGACCGCATCGGGTCGGCCATCTTCTACGGGCCCCCGGGGAGCGGCAAGACGACCCTGGCGCGCATCGTCGCCGAGACGACCGGCGCCGAGTTCGAAGAGCTCTCGGCAGTGTCGGCCTCGGTCTCGGACGTGCGCGCAGTTCTGCAGCGCGCTACCGAGCGGCTGGGAACGGGCGGCGTGCGCACGATCCTCTTCCTGGACGAGATTCACCGGTTCAACAAGGCGCAGCAGGACGCGCTCCTTCCCGCTGTCGAATCAGGCCTCATCACGCTGATCGGCGCGACGACGGAGAACCCGTACTTCGAGGTCAACTCGGCCCTTCTCTCTCGCTCCCAGATCTACGAGCTCGAGCCACTGTCCGACGACCACCTGGCGGTCATCGTGCGCAGGGGCGCGGAACACCTCGGTACGGAGCTTCCCGACGACCTGGTCGCACTTGTGGCGAGGCGGGCAGGCGGGGATGCGCGCGCGGCCCTCAACACGCTCGAGCTCGCGTCGCAGACCGCGGCCTCGGAAGGCGTTGCGCTCGAAGAGCGGCACGTCGAGGACGCGGCGCGCCGGCGGCCCGTCGTCTACGACAAGGGCGGGGACGCCCACTACGACTTCACATCCGCCTTCATCAAGGCGATCCGCGGCTCCGACCCGGATGCCGCTCTCTACTACCTCGCGTCGATGCTCGAAGGCGGAGAAGACCCGCGCTTCATCGCGCGCCGTCTCATCGTTCACGCCTCGGAGGACATCGGCATGGCCGACTCGCGCGCGCTCCTGATTGCCGTCGCCGCCGCGCACGCGGTCGAGCACGTGGGGCTGCCCGAGGCGCGCCTCAACCTCGCCCACGCTACGATTTATCTTGCGCGCGCACCGAAGTCGAACGCAGTCATCAAGGCGATCGGCGCGGCCTCGCAGGACGTGCGCGAGCACGGCGCCCTCCAGCCGCCGAAGGCTCTCCGCGACGCGCACTACCCGGGCGCGAAGAAGCTCGGCCACGGCCAGGGCTACGTGTATCCGCCCAGCGACCCCGCGGGCTACGACGTCGACTACCTGCCGGACGAGCTCAAGGGCCGCACGTACTACGAGCCCGAGGAGGAGTCGTGAAGCTCCACACCTACGAGTGGGGCGACGAGAGCGCGCCGCTCGTCGTCTGTCTCCACGGCGTCACGGGCCACGGGCTTCGGTTCCGCAAGCTCGCGGAGGAGCGCCTGGCCAACCGGTTCCATGTCGTCGCGGCCGATCTGCGAGGCCATGGGCACTCGACCTGGGACGAGCCGTGGGCGATCGCCGACCACGTCGCCGACCTCCTCGACACCTTCGACCGGCCCGCCTACTGGATCGGCCACAGCTTCGGCGGCCGCCTGACGATGGATGTCACAGCGGTGCGGCCGAATCTCGTCACGCGAGCGGTCCTGCTCGATCCGGCCATCTTCATCCCGCCGCCGCATTCCCATCAGCTGGCGCACGAGGCACGCGAGGAAGAGTCGTACGGCTCGGTCGAAGAGGCCAT
>DATEOR010000046.1:0-12075 GCA_035273885.1 Gaiellaceae bacterium | reverse complement strand
TAGACGTCGAAGACGCGCATCTCGCGGAGCTCGGGCCCCGCCGCCTCGCGGGCGGCGGCGACGAGGTCTCCGGCCGGCGTCGCCTCGCCCACCACGAAGGCGAGGTCCTGCCGCAGAGCCGGGTACGTGATGACGTCTTCGTAGACGATCCGCTCGGGAAGGAGCTCGAGCAAGGTCTCGAGGTCGAGCTCGAAGGCCCCCCATTCCCCTTCGAGCGTGCTCGGATGGAGCTCTCCGACCCAGCCGCCCTGCACGCGCGCCGCTTTCCCGGGATGGAGGAACGGCTCCGTCGTGCGCTCGAAGCGCGGCTCGACCTTGAGTGCGGCGAAGAGCGTCTCGACGGCGCCGCGGGCGACGGCAAAGCCACCCCCGGCGACGGCCGCGACGCGCCGGCGCTCCTCCGGCAGCTCCTCGCCCGACGGGAGGTAGACGCGCGCGATCTCGAAGAGCCGGATGCCATCGTTCCCCATGTTGACGTTGTGGCGCGCCGCCGCGACCAGGCCGCCCAAGAGTGTGGTCCGGAGAACCGCGTGCTCGGAGGTGAGCGGATCCGGAAGCCGTAGCGCCTTGTCGTCCGAATCCGATGCGGCCAGGCTCAGCGTGTAGGCCTCCGAGAATCCGGCTCCGACGAGCACGTCCTCGGCCAGGCGGCGCAGGCGCTGGTCGGGGGCGAGCGTGCCGAACATCGCGCTCCGCGTCGGCAGCGTGAAGGGAATCTTCTCCAGCCCGTGCACGCGGGCGACTTCCTCGACAAGGTCGATCTCCCGCGCGACGTCCATCGCGCGCCAAGTCGGGACGGTGACCTTCCAGTGGGAGGTGACGTCGAAGCCGAGCCGCTCCAACGCGCCACGCTGCTCGTCCGGCGGGATCTCGAGCCCGACGACCCGGTTGACCCGGTCCGTGCGGAGCGAGACGACGGGCGGCCCGGGAAGCTCGCCCGTCACGTCGACGTCACCCGCCCACTGGGCACCGGTCAGCTCGACGATGAGCTCCGTGGCAAGCGCCGCGGCCTGCGGGGCGAGATGCGGATCGACGCCCTTCTCCCACCGGTTCGAACCCTCCGTGCGAAGCGCGTGCCGCTCCGAGCTTCGCAGAATCCCGATCGGCTCGAAGTTCGCCGCTTCGAGGAGGATGCTCGTCGTCCCTTCGCGCACCTCGGTGTCCTCGCCGCCCATGATCCCGGCGAAGGCGATCGCGCCCTCGGCGTCGGCGATGACGAGGTCGGCCTGGTCGAGCTTTCTCGGAGTGCCGTCGAGGGTGGTGAACTCCTCGCCCTTCCGCGCCCGTCGGACGATGATCTTCCCGCCGCGCAGCCTGTCGAAGTCGAACGCGTGCAGGGGGTTGCCGAGCGCCAGCATGACGTAGTTCGTCACGTCGACGACGTTCGAGATGGGGCGCATGCCCGCAGCCGTGATCCGGGCCTTCAGCCAGGGAGGCGACGGGGCGATGCCCACGTTGGTGAACAGCCGGCCGATGTAGCGCGGGCAGCCCTGGTAGTCCTCGATCGCAACATCCGGTGTCTCGGCGCCCGGCGCACCGGGGTCGCGTCCGGGCGGCGGCGCCAGTTCCCCTGAGAAGAGTGCGGCAACCTCTCGCGCGATCCCGTACACCGACAGGCAGTCCGGCCGGTTGCGGGTCATCTCGATCTCGAGCACCTCCTCGCCGAGCGGGAGAACCTCCGCGAGCGGGGTGCCCGGCTCGACGGGGTCGGCGAGGACGAGGATCCCGCTGTGGTCGGAGCCGAGCTCGAGCTCGCGCTCGGAGAGGATCATCCCGTCGGAGACCTCGCCGCGAAGCTTCGCCTGCTCGAGCCGGTTGCCGTCCGGAAGGACCGCGCCGGGGAGCGCCACCGCGACCGTCGCGCCCGCTCCGAAATTCCAGGCCCCGCAGACGATCTGGCGCGGCTCGCTCTCGCCGACGTCGACCCGGCAGAGCTGGAGCCGATCGGCGTTGGGGTGCTTGCCCGCCTCGACCACGCGCCCGACCTTGAAGAGCCCGTAGTTCCCGTTCTCGTCGGCGACGCCACGGCGTGTGATGCGCTCGACTTCTCCGGTCGCGATCGCGAGCCGGTCCGCGATCTGCTGTGTCGTGGCCGAGACCTCGACGTACTCGCGGAGCCAGGAAACGGGGACCTTCATCTCAGAATTGCCGCAGGAGTCGCAGGTCGTTCTGCCACAGGGGCCCGATCTCGGGCAGGCCGTGGCGGAGCATGGCGATACGCTCGAGCCCGATCCCGAACGCGAACCCCGTCCACTCCTCGGGGTCGTAGCCGACGAACTCGAGCACGTTTGGATCCACCATCCCGGAGCCGCCGAGCTCGATCCAGCCCGACCACCGGCAGACCGCACAGCCCTGGCCGGAGCACAGGAAGCACGACACGTCCGGTTCGAGCGATGGCTCCGTGAAGGGGAAGTAGTGCGTGCGGAAGCGCATCTCGCGCTCGGGCCCGAAGAGCGCACGCATCAGGTGGAGCAGCGTGCCCTTGAGGTCGGCCATCGTGATCCCCCGGTCGACCGCGAGCCCCTCGACCTGGTGGAAGACCGGTGAGTGCGTCGCATCGGGGGTCTCGCGCCGGTACACGCGCCCGATCGAGATCATGTAGACCGGCGGTGCGCCCTCCTCCATCACGTGGATCTGGGAGGGCGACGTCTCGGTCCGCAGGACGACGTGGTCGTTCAGGAAGAGGGACTGCAGATGCGAGCGCGCCGGGTGCGTCGTGGGCAGGTTCAACGCGTCGAAGTTGTAGTGCGTCGTCTCGACCTCGCGGCCGTCGACGACGCGGTAGCCGAGCCCGAGGAAGACGTCCTCCACCTGGCGGCGGACCTGCGTGACGAGGTGCAGGTGGCCGCGCGGGACCGCCTGCCCCGGCAGCGTGACGTCGACCTGCTCCTCCGACAGCCGGCGCTCGAGATCCTCACCGGAGAGTGCGGCCTCGCGGGCGGCAACGGCCTGCTCGAGCCGCTCCCGGAGCGTGTTGAGCACGCGGCCGGAGTCGGGGTCGCGGACCTCTCGAAGCGCCTGCTTCAGCGCGCTCTTCCGCCCGAGGAAGCGCACCCTCGCATCGTCGAGCTCAGCGACGGTCGAAGCGCCCGCAATCGCGCTTTGCGCCTCATTTTCCAGGCCCTGGACGTCCACCGACGGAGCGTATCATCGTGCCGATGAGCTCCTATGACGCCATCGCCGCGCTCTACGACCCGTGGAGCAGGAGCGTCACCGAGGACGTCGACTTCTACGTCGCCCAGGCGCGGAAGTCGGACGGGCCCGTCGTCGAGCTCGGCGTCGGCACCGGGCGGATCGCCGTCCCGGTCGCGAAGGCGGGGGTCCACGTGATCGGAATCGACGACTCCGAGGGCATGCTCGCTCTCTGCAGGTCGAGGGCCGAGGAGGCAGGCGTCTCCGAGCTCCTGGACCTCCGCCTCGGCGATCTCAGGCGCCCCCCGGTCCTCGAGCGAGTCCCGCTCGTCACGTGCCCGTTCCGTGCGCTTCTCCACCTGGGCTCGGACGGCGAGCGGCTGGAGGCTCTGCGCGCCGCGTATCTCCTCCTCGAGCCGGGCGGGCGCTTCGTCTTCGACGTCTTCGCCCCGAGCATGCAGGACGTCGAGGAGACGAACGGGCGCTGGCTCGAGCGGGAGCCCGGCATCTGGGAGCGGGCTGACTGGGACCTGCAGAAGCGCGTGCTCACGCTCGCTGTCCGGGGCGAGAGCGGCGAGACCGCCATGCAGCTCAGCTGGCGCTCGCCGGACGAGTGGCGAGCGCTGCTCGAACGCGCGGGCTTCGAGGTCGAGGCGATGTACGGCTGGTTCGACCTGAGGCCCTACGACGGCGGCGAGGACACGGTCTGGATTGCACGCCGCTCCCCGGTTTAGGGTAGGCGCATGATCTGGCTCATCGTCCTGATCGTGATCGCGGTCGTCCTGATCGGGATCGTGGTCGCGCTCTACAACAAGCTCGTCCGGCTGCGGAACCGCTCCGAGAACGCATGGGCGCAGGTGGACGTCCAGCTCCGCCGCCGCTATGACCTCATCCCCAACCTCGTCGAGGCGGTGAAGGGATACGCGGCGCACGAGCGCGAGACCTTCGAAGAGGTGACGAAGGCGCGCACGGCGGCGCAGCAGGCGCAGGGCGTCGAGGAGCAGGCCAAGGCCGAGAACATCCTCACGCAGGCGCTGGGGAAGCTCTTCGCGGTGGCGGAGGCCTACCCGGAGCTGCGGGCGACGGAGAACTTCCAGCAGCTCCAGGCACAGCTCACCGATACGGAGCAGAAGATCGCGATCTCGCGCCAGGTCTACAACGACGCCGTCCTCACCTACGACAACGCGCTCGAGACCGTTCCGACGAACATCGTCGCCGGCATCTTCAACTTCGAGCCGCGCCAGTACTTCGAGGTCGAGGAAGCGGAGGTCCGGGAGGCGCCACGCGTTCAGTTCTGAGGGCTGGCGTCCTTGCGGCGGCGGTCCTGCTCGCACTCCTCGCGGCCGGCGAGGCGTCGGCGAAGACCTTCTACCTGCCTGCGGCCGACGTCCACGTCACGGTCGAGCCAGACGGCACGCTTGCGATGGAGGAGCGCCTCACGTTCTTCTTCGACGGCTCGTTCTCGGGCGCCTACCGCGACATACCGCTCCGTGACGGCGAGCGGATCAGCGACGTCTCGGTCTCGGAGGGCAACGTCCGCTATACGCCGGGCGCCTCGGCCGAGCTGGGCTCGAGCGGTGCGCCGAGCACCTATGGCGAGACGCCGATCGACGGCGGCTATCGCATCGTCTGGCACTTCCAGGCGTTCTCGGAGCCGCGCACGTTCACGGTCGCCTACCGGCTGAGCAACCTCGCGATCGCCTTCGACGACGTCGTCGACGTCGACCTCAACGTCTGGGGAGACCAGTGGGACCAGACCCTCCAGCAGCTGACCGCCGAGATCACCCTGCCCGGGCCGGCGAACGGGCCTTCCTGGCGCGTGTGGGGTCACCCCGTCTCGGTGCGCGGCGACGTCATCCGCGAATCCGACCACGCGCTGCTCCGCGCGGTGGACGTGCCGCCGAAGCAGTTCGTCGAGCTACGGGCCGTGTTCCCGCGCAGCCTGCTCTCCTCGACCGGCGGCACGAGGGTGCGCACGGGCAACGCGCTGCCGCGGATCCTGGCGGAAGAGGCAGCCGACGCGCGCGCCTTCGAAGAGGACCAGGAGAAGATCCGCAGCGCAGCCGACAACCTTCCGCGCACGATTCTGATACTCCTCGCCGCGGCGCTTCTGCCCGCGCTCGCCGTCCTCGGCGCGACCTACTGGTTCTACGGGCGCGAGCGCAAGACGGCCTACGACCGCGAGTACGAGCAGGAACCGCCCTCGGACCTCGAGCCGGCCCTCGTTCCCCCGCTCCTGCGCCAGTCGCCGACGGTCGGCTCCCTCGAGTTCACCGCCACGCTGTTCGATCTCATCCGCAAGGGCCGCTACAAGGCCGGGCCCGTCACGACCCAGAAGAGCACGTGGGGCGGCCTGCGCCAGGAGGAGATCGCCGACCTCGAGATCAGCCTTGCGAGCGACTCGCCCGTCTCGGACGTCGAGGGCCCCGTCACGAAGGTGATCGACAACGTTCTGAACGGCGGCACGGAGCGGCTCTCGAACTTCCGCGTGCAGATCCAGAACCACCGGACGGAGAACAGCAAGCGCTTCACGGCGTTCAAGAAGGCAGTCGCAGACGAAGTGCGCAAGCGCAAATGGCTGCGCTCCGACGGCCTCAAGCTCCTCCTCGGCGCGGGGATCCCGATCGGTGTCGCGGGCGCGCTCATGCTCGCCATCGGCATCCAGCGCTTCGAAACGTTCGCTCCTCGCTGGAACGATGTGCTGCTCATCGCGTTCGGCTCCTGCCTGTGTGTGAGCGCCGTCGTGCTCTTCCTCGCAGGCCGCCACGTGAGCCTCTGGCGTCGCCGCTCGCAGGACGCCGAGCGGGAGGCGGAGCGCTGGGAGGCGTTCCGCCGCTACCTGACCGACTTCCCGCGCTTGCAGGAGGCGCCGCCCTCGACCCTCGAGCTCTGGGAGCGCTACCTCGTCTACGGCATCGCGTTCGGGATCGCCGAGCGAGTGCTGCAGGGCGCGCAGCTCTACATGCCCGAAGAGATGCACCAGGCGTCCAACATCTACTGGATCAGCCCGACCGGCGACCTGGGCTCCGGCCCCTCGGCGCTCGGCATCGGTGACCTCTCCTCCGGCTTCGGGAGCGCACTCGCTCCGCCGTCCAGCGGCTCGGGCGGGTTCGGCGGGGGCTTCTCCGGCGGAGGGGGCGGCGGTGGCGGAGGCGGCGGAGGCGGCGCCTGGTAGCTAGCGTCTGACGCGCTCGTAGAGCGCGATGGCCCCGGCCGCCGCAACATTCAGGGATTCCGCCCCGTGCGCGAGCGGAATCGAGGCAAGGACGTCGCAGGACGCGGCGACGTCCTCCGGAAGCCCTTCACGCTCGGCGCCCAGAACAAAGGTCGCCCGCTCGCCGAGGTCTGCATCGGAGAGGGCCGAACCACCCCGGGGCACGAGCCCGATCCATGGTCTCGGCGCATCGTCGAAAACCCCGGTCGGAACCCGGAAGACCGCACCCGTCGAAGCGCGCAGAGCCTTCGGCGAGGTCGGGTCGGCGCAACCGGGCGAGAGAGCGACGAACGCCGGGCCGAGCGCGTCCGCGGTCCGGATGAGCGTGCCCACGTTCCCCGGGTCGGCCACGTGCCACAGAGCCAGGCCGGTGGGAGCGTCCAAGTCGCGCGGCAGATCGGCCCTCCGGAAGACGGCGACGACGCGCGGCGGATGGGCCAGCGACGAGAGCTCGGCGAGCAAACCGGGCTCGACCTCCTCCGCGCCTTCGAGGCCGTCGAGCTCGGCGGGCCGCTCCGGATCGACCAGCGCCTCGACCGGACGCAGTCCCGCGGCGAGTCCCGCGGAGACGAGGTCCTCTCCTTCGCAGACGAAGAGGCCGAGCTTGGCGCGCTGCCGCCCGGAAGCGAGCTTACGCACGAGCTTCAGCCGCGGGTTCGAAGCGGACGTGATCATGCGACCCAGTTCATGGTGTTGGCGTGGCCGTCGAGGCGGGCGAGCCGCCGGCGATCGCCCGGCCAGGTCTCGGCGTCCAGGGCGAAGCCGTAGAAGGTCGGCGTGTCGCGGTCGACCTCGTAGGAGATGCGGGCGAGCGAGCCGCGCATTCCTTCCTCCGCGAGGATCTCCTCGAGACGGTCTCGCTCCTCCTGGCGCAGGTAGACCGTCGAGACGGAGTGGTAGACGACCGTGAGCGCGTCGAGATCGCGCTCGGCGAGGAGCGCGGGCAGCACCTCGACGTAGTCCCCGTCGAGAAGACGCGGCGGATCCTCGCGGGCGATGTCGATCGCGCGGCGGACGCGCTCGAGGCGATCGGTCTGGTCGGCCCAGACGAAGGCTTCGAGCAGCCGGGCGCCATGGTCGGTCGTCACGTCGACCGGCTTGCGGTCGATCCCGATGCGGCTCCCCACCACGACCTTCGTCCCCAGGAGACCCCGCGGCGGCCCTCCCTCGGCACTCCCCGAGAGCTCGAGGCCCGCCGTCGCGTCCCCCCACCGTTCGTCCCCGTAGCGGTACGCATAGCGGTCCCAGTACAGGTTGAGGCCGCCGCTCGGCCCGAGCTCGACGAGGTCGAGCCGGCGTCCGTCGGCAAGGGAGAGGAACGCGGGCAACAACCCCCAGCAGCGCTGCACCTCGTTCGTCTGGATGGGTTGCTCGGCAACGAAGCGCGCGAGCCAATCCCGGTTCGCCTCCAGCACACCGCGGAGCTTCGCCCACGGGTGCTGCACCATCCCCGAGAGCTCGAGGTAGTGCACGCCGCCGAACAGGCGGAGCGGCGCCTCCCACTTCGGCTCGTGCTCGCCGACGAGCGCCTCGACGATGGGGTCGTCGGCCAACGAGCGCGCGAGCGACGCGTAGAGCTTCGAGCCCCCCTGCTCGAAGTCGTCCGCCATGCGGCGGAAGACCTCTGCAGTGGAGTCAGACAAGGTTTCTCACCGGCCTGAAACGCGCCGCAGGCGAGGTTTCAGGCCGGGTTGTCGAGCGCGGCCTTCGCCTGGGCGGCGATGGCGGAGAACGCGGCCGGATCGTTCACGGCGATGTCGGCGAGCACCTTGCGGTCGAGCTCGATGTTCGCCTTGCGCATGCCCGAAAGGAACTGGTTGTAGGACAGCCCCTCTTTCCGGGCGGCCGCGTTGATGCGGATGATCCAGAGGCGGCGGAACACCCGCTTCTTGTTCTTGCGGTCGCGGTAGGCGTGCACGTCCGCCTTCATGACCTGCTCCTTGGCCTTCCTGTAAGAGACCCGCGGCTGCCCGCTGAATCCCTTCGCCTCGGCGAGGAGCTTGCGGCGCTTCTTGCGTGCGTGGACTGATCGCTTGACGCGAGGCATGGCTCTCCCTTACTTCCCGAGCAGCCGTTTGACCTCGCGCTCGTCCTGGGCGGCGACCGCCTGGTCATTCCCGAACGCGCGCTTGCGCTTGGCGCTCTTCTTCTCGAGGTTGTGGCTCTTCATGGCGTGGCGGCGCAAGAGCTTGCCGCCGCCGCTCACCTTGAAGCGCTTCTTCGCTGCTTTGTTCGTCTTCTGCTTAGGCACTTGCTGTCTCCACCTGTTGTCCTGCGGCCTTCGTCGGGCCGAGCAACATGACCATGTTGCGTCCATCCTGGAGCGGCGGCGATTCGATCTGCCCGATCTCCTTGACGTCCTCGGCGAGGCGCATCAGGAGGTCTCGACCGCGCTCGGGATGCGACTGCTCGCGTCCCCGGAACATGATCGTGACCTTGACCTTCGCCTTCGAGTTGAGGAAGCGGACGACGTGTCCCTTCTTCGTCTCGTAGTCGTGGACGCCGATCTTCGGCCGCATCTTGATTTCCTTGACGTGAATCTGTGACTGGTGCTTGCGGGCCGTCTTCGCCTTCTGCTCCTGCTCGTACTTGTACTTGCCGTAATCCATGATCCGGGCGACCGGCGGATCGGCCCCCGAAGCGACTTCGACGAGGTCGAGATCCTTGGAATAGGCGTACTCGAGCGCTTCGTCTCGCGACTTGACGCCCACCTGCGAGCCGTCTTCGTCGACCAGGCGCACCTTCGAGGCGCGGATGGCTTCGTTGATCCGGGTCTGATCCTGAACCGGCCTGGCCTGGTCGAATCTGCGGCGCGGCCTCACTGAAACGTCACCAAGTTGTGCTGCTTCCTCCTCCTAGACAAAACAAAAAGCTGCGCGCAGCAGCTTCGTCGACTCACCGTTTTCGGTTGAACCTCCGCGAAGCCGGCGGCTTGGGAGGTGAGGAACGATGCTCCTGCTTGCAGGCCTACAGCTTAGCAGCAGCCTGGAGCTCGCTCAGAAGGGCCTCCCAGCCGACCGTGGTCTGCTCGCCGCCGCGCCGCCGGACGGCGAGGGCGTCGAGGGACTCGCGCTCGCCCCACACCACGACGTACGGGATCTTCGCGAGCTCTGCGTCGCGGATCTTGCGCCCGAGCGTCTCCTCGCGCTCGTCGACCGAGGTGCGGAAGCCGTGCACGCGCAGATCGTCGGCAAGCGACTCCGCGTCCGCGGCGAAGCGCTCGGAGATCGCGAGGACGCGCACCTGCTCCGGCGCGAGCACGAGCGGGAGGTCACCGCCCGTGTGCTCGAGGTAGATCCCGACGAAGCGCTCGAGGGAGCCGAGGAGCGCGCGATGGATCATGGCCGGCGTGTGCTCGGCGTTGTCGTCGCCCTGGTAGACGAGCCCGAAGCGCTTCGGCATCTGCAGGTCGAGCTGGACGGTGCCGAGCTGCCAGCTGCGGCCGAGCGAGTCGTCCATGTGCAGGTCGATCTTCGGCCCGTAGAAGGAGCCTTCGCCCTGACTCTCGACGTAGTCGAGGCCCTGCGTCGCGAGTGCCTTGCGAAGCTCCTCCTCGGCGAAGTCCCACTCCTCGCCGGTGCCGAGCTTGTTCTCGGGCCGGAGCGACAGCTCGACGCGCATGTTCAGGTCGAAGAGGTCATAGAGGTAGTACGCGTAGTCGAGGCAGGCGATGAGCTCGTCCTGAATCTGGTCGTACGTGCAGTAGATGTGCGCGTCGTCCTGGACGAAATGGCGAACCCGGAGGAGGCCGTGCAGGACTCCGGAGAGCTCGTTGCGATGCAGGTTCCCCGCCTCGGCGAGGCGCAGGGGCAGCTCGCGGTAGGAGTGCGGAGAGAGCGAGTAGAGGAGGCAGTGTCCCGGGCAGTTCATCGGCTTCAGGCCGAAGTCGCGGCCCTCGATCTCGAGCCGGAACATGTGCTCCTGGTACTTCTCCCAGTGCCCTGAGGTCTTCCAGAGCTCGGAGTCGTACAGCAGCGGGGTCCGCACCTCGTCGTAGCCGCGCTTCACGTTCTCGCGCCGGCGTAGATCCTCGAGGACGTTCCAGATGACCATTCCGCGCGGGTGCCAGAACGGCATTCCGGGCGAGGTCTCGGAGAACTCGAAGAGGTCGAGGTCCTTACCGAGCCTACGGTGGTCGCGGCGCTTCGCCTCCTCGATCCTGTGCAGGTAGGCCTCGAGGTCCTTCGGGTCGTAGAAGGCCGTGCCGTAGACGCGGGTGAGCTGCGGCTTCTTCTCGTCGCCGCGCCAGTACGCGCCGGCCAGCGAGAGGAGCTTCACGGCCTTGATCGGCTTGGCGTCTTGAAGGTGGGGCCCGCGGCAGAGGTCGACGAAATCGCCCTGGGTGTAGAGCGAGATGTCCCCTTCAGCCGTGTCGACGAGCTCGACCTTGTACGGCTCGCCCTCCTGCTCGAAGCGCTTGCGCGCGTCGTCGCGGGCGATCTCCTCACGCTCCCAGACGCGGCCCTCCTGGATCTCCCGCTTGACCTCTTCCTCGAGCCGTTCGAGGTCCGCCTCGGTGACGGGCTCGGGGAACTCGAAGTCGTAGTAGAAGCCGTTCTCGATCGGCGGGCCAATCGCGACCCTCGTGCCGGGGAAGAGCCGGCGCGCGGCCTCGGCGAGGAGATGTGCGGCCGAATGCCTGAGGACGTACAGCGCATCGGGGTCGTCCTTGTCCCGGGTGGTCAGGATCTGGATGCGCTCGCCGTCGGAAACGGGGAGCCGCAGGTCACGGACCGCGCCGTTCGAGCGCAGCAGAACCGCCTGCTCGGCGAGCTTCGGGCCGATCGCGCGCGCCGCGTCGAGGCCCGTAGCGCCGTCGGGAAGTTCGAGCTCTGACTCATCGGGAAGAACGACCTTCACCATGAACGCAGAGGATACTCAGGCGCCTTCGCAGCAAGAACCCGAGCCCACGGAGGAAGGAACCCCCGTCCCGGACCCCGAGGAAGAGCAGGGCGACGCCGAAGACGATCCCCAGGCCGACTGACTCCGGATAGGCTCGGATCCGTGCCCTCGCCGCGGGAAGCGCTCCACTACATGCGGACGGTGTCGCGCGGAAGCCCGGTCGACGCGCGCTGGTCGGTGCCGGGCATGGTTCTCTCCCGGCTCCGCGAAGGTCTGGCCGCCGAAGGCTCTCCGCTCACGTTGGAGGACGTGATGGCGAGGGCCGACTACCGCGACCTGATGACCCCGAAGGTCGATGTGGGCGACGCTGCGCCGGACTTCGCGCTTCCGCAGCTCGAGCACGGCGGCGAGCTCCGGCTGAGCTCCCTCCTCGCCGAGCGCCCGGTCGCGCTCGTCTTCGGCTCGTACACCTGACCTCCCTTCCGCGCCCAGTTGGGGACGCTCGATGCTCTCGCCGACCACTATCGGGACCGGGTCTCGTTCCTCGCGGTCTACATCAAAGAGGCCCATCCCGAGCAGGGCTGGATCCTGCCGGAGAACCGGCGCTCAGGGGTCGCGGTCAACGAGCCGCGAAGCGACCAGGACCGCCGGGAGGTTGCGGCGTCTTGTGCCACGGCTCTCCGGCTCCGCATGCCCATGGTCGTAGACGCGGTCGACAACGCGGTCGCGTCTGCGTACGGCGGCTGGCCGGACAGGCTCTACCTGATCGGCCGCGACGGGCGCATCGCCTACCGAGGCGGCGAGGGACCGTTCGGCTTCAAGCCGAGGGAGCTCGGCGCCGCAATCGAGCAGCACCTGGAGCGAGGGGCCTGAGATGAAGGTCACGA
>DATEOR010000045.1:0-41173 GCA_035273885.1 Gaiellaceae bacterium | reverse complement strand
GACGCGCAGGGCCTTCGCGAGTGTGGCAATCACATCGTTGGAAGGAACCGGGCGGTTCCCGTGCACGAGGTGGTTCAGATACCCGGCCGAGAGCCCCGTCTTCTCGGCGAGCCCGCGGTAGGTCGTGCCGCGCTCGGCCATGAGCGCCTGGATCGTCTCGCCAAAGGGCTCTTCGCTGAACCGCCGCTTACGCGCCATCGAGGAATCCTCCCACACGAGCGGGAATTTCTCCGACCGGTACGCGCTCCTCCGCACCACCGTCGCGAACGAGGAAGTCGACCTGCCCGTCCTCGAGGGTCTTCTTGCCGACCGTGAGGCGGAGCGGGCAGCCGATCAGGTCGGCGTCGGCGAACTTCTCGCCGGGCCGCTCGTCGCGGTCGTCGAGCACGACCGAGCGGCCCGCTTCCTCGAGAGCGCGCTCGATCCCCTCCGCGATTTCCGCAACCTCGGGGCTGGCCGCGGCCAGGGCGACGACGTGGACCTCGTACGGCGCCACGGAGGCGGGCCACATGATCCCGTACTCGTCGTTGTGCTGTTCGACGATCGCGGCCATGACCCGCCCGGGGCCGATGCCGTAGCTGCCTCCGAGGAGCGGCTTCTCCTGGCCGTCCTCGTCGAGGAAGGTCGCGCCGAGCGGCTTCGAGTAAAAGCTCCCGAAGTTGAAGATGTGGCCCACCTCGATGGCGGTCTGGAAGATGAGCGCGCCTCCGCAAACCTTGCAGCGGTCGCCCTCGCCCGGCTCACGTAGGTCCGCGAAGCGCGGCTCGTAGTCACGGCCCGCCTCCACCCCGCGCAAGTGCCGGCCGTCGCGGTTCGCGCCGGCGACGAACTGCCCCTCGCGCAGGGTCTCGTCGGCGATCACCTCGCCGGAGAACCCAACAGGCCCGAGTGAGCCTCCGCTCGCGCCGAACGCGGCCTTGATCTCCTCGTCCGTGGCCGGGCGGGACGCGCCCGGAAGCGCGTCGTAGAGCTTCGTCTCGCTGAGCCGGTCGTCTCCGCGGATGAGCGCGAGGACCAGCTTCCCGTCCGGCTTCACGACCGGCATCGCCTTCGAGGTCGCCGACGGATCGATCTCGAGAAATTCCGCCAGCCCCTCGATCGTGGTCACCCCGGGCGTCTCGATCTCCTCGGGCGCGTCGAGAGGATCAGGCAGCACCGCGGCGCTCGGGACCGCCTCCGCCACCTCCAGGTCGCCCGCGTAGTCGCCGTTCTCGCAGCGCACCAGCGTGTTCTCGCCCGAGCCGGAGGGCGCGAGGAAGTCGATGCTGAACTTGCCGCCCATGATCCCGCTCTCCGCCTGGACGTCGTACGTCTCGAGGCCGCAGCGGGAGAAGATCTTCTTGTACGCCTCGCGGTTCGCCTCGAAGCTCGCGCGCACACCGTCCTCGTCGCGGTCGAACGAGTAGCCGTCCTTCATGATGAACTCGCGGACGCGCAGGAGGCCGCCCCGAGGACGCGGCTCGTCGCGATCCTTCGTCTGGAAGTGGTACCAGAGCTGCGGCAGGTCCCTGTAGCTCTGGAGTTCGCGCGCGTGGAACGTGACCGTCTCCTCGTGGGTCAGCGGCAGGATGAAGTCGCGCCCGGTCCGATCCTTGGTGCGGAAGATCTCTGGAATGGCGATGCGGCCCGTCGTCTCCCACAGCTCTGCGGGAGTCAGAACCGGCATGAGCATCTCCTGGCCGCCGATCGCGTCCATCTCCTCGCGGATGATCTGCTCGACCTTCCGGTGGACGCGCCAGCCGAGCGGCGTGAACGACCAGAGGCCGGCCGAGACCTGGCGGATGAAGCCGCCGCGGACGAGCAGCTTGTGGCTGACCGCTTCGGCATCGCCCGGGTCCTCCCGGAGCGTCGGGATGAAGAGCTGGGAGGCTCGCATCGCCTCTGCGCTAGGACGGCCGCTGGGCCGCTTCGGCCATCAGGAGTGCCGCGGGTTTCGCCAGCTTGAGCCGCTTCGGCCGCTCCATTCCGCCCTCGATCCACGTGTCGATCTCGTGGAAGAGCTCGTCGACGAGGATGTCCGACGAGACCTTCTTGAGGACCCGCCCATGGGCGTAGATGAACCCTGTGTCGCGGCCGCCGGCAATCCCGAAATCGGCGTCGCCGGCTTCCCCCGGCCCGTTGACGGCGCACCCCATGACGGCGACCTCGAAGGCCTGCGGATAGCTCTTCAGGCGCTCCTCGACGGCCTCTGCGAGGTTCCAGACCCCAACGTTGTCGCGACCGCAGGAAGGGCAGGCGATCATCACGGGCCCCCTCTCCCGCAGGCCGAGCGCCTTCAGAATCTCCCACGCGACTTTGACCTCCTCGACGGGGTCGGCGGTGAGCGAGATTCGGATCGTGTCCCCGATGCCGTCCATGAGGAGAGCCCCGACGCCGATCGCGCTCTTGATCGAACCGGTCGAGATCGGCCCTGCCTCGGTCACACCGAGGTGGAGCGGATACGGCACGCGCTCCGAGAGCATGCGGTAGGCGCGGATCATGGTCGGCACCGAGCTCGACTTCACGGAGATCTTGAAGTCGTAGTAGCCCATCGACTCGAGCAGGCGCACCTGCTCGAGGGCTTCCTCGACGAGCGCCTCGGCGGTGTCCTTCTGGGCGAGCTCGACGAGGTGCTTCGGAAGGGAGCCGGAGTTCGCGCCGATGCGCATCGGGATCCCCTTGGCCTTGGCAGCCTCGACGACGCTCGCGACCTTGTCCGGCCCGCCGATGTTCCCCGGGTTGATCCGCACCGCCGCCACCCCTGCCTCGATCGCCTTCAGGGCCAGGGAGGCATTGAAGTGGATGTCCGCGATGATCGGGACGGGGCTCAGGTAGACGAGCTTCTTGAGCGCGTCCGCGTCCTCCGACTTCGGGACGGCCACGCGCACGATCTCGCAGCCCGCGGAGGCGAGATCGGCGATCTGCGCCATCGTGGCGTCGACGTCGTACGTCTTCGTCAGGGTCATCGACTGCACGACGACGGGCGCGCCGCCGCCGATCGCGACGCCGCCGACACGGATCTGGCGCTCGCTCGCCATCGGAGAAAGTCTAACGGCCCTTTTATCCGCCTCTGATGCGGTTCACGTCGTTCGTGAGGCCGATGAAGAAGAGGAAGAGGACGATCACGATCCCGATCATCGAGGCGCGCTCGTATGCGGCGCGCGGGATGGCGCGGCCGCGAATACCTTCCGCGAGCGAAAACGCGATGTGCCCGCCGTCCAGCGGCAGAAGCGGCAGCAGGTTCAGGAGCGCGAGCGAGAGCGAGATCAGCGCGAGGATGCCGAGGTATTCGCGAAAGCCGGCCTCGAGTGTCTCGCTGGACGCCTGCACGATGCCGACCGGGCTCGCGACCTCCTTGCGGCCCTCTCCGGTGACGATCCTCCCGAGCGAGGCGCCGATCGCGCTCGTCGCCTCCCACGTCCTCTGGCCGGCGAGCTTGAGGGCCTCCAACGGGCCGTAGCTCTCGTAGATGACGCCAAGCGTGAAGCCGAGCCGGTACGCGCCCTCGATGAGGCGCGGGCGCGCCTGGACGGTGATCTCCTCGCCTCCGCGCTCGACGGTCAAGGTGACCGGGTCGCCGTTGCTCGCGCGGATCTTCTGGGAGATCTGGTCGCCCTCGACCGGCTGGCCGTCGATCGCGACGATGGTGTCCCCGGCACGGACGATCTCGGCCGCGGGGGTACCGGGATCCACCGTGGCAATGGTGCGGTCGACCTTCGAAGGGACTCCCAGCATGAAGACGATCGCCAGGAGGACGACGGCGAAGACGAGATTCGTCAGCGGGCCCGCGGCGATGACCGTGACTCGCTTCCAGATGGGCGCGCGCCAGTAGGCGTCGTCCGCCAGCGCATCGTCGGTGTCGCTCAGGCCGCGCTCGGCGGCCTTCCGCGCCGGGTCGCTGAGATCCGAGCGCTCGAACGCGACTCGCAGGTCTTCGAGCCCGGCGCGCGCCTCCGGAAGCCTTCCCTCGTCGAGCGCCGCCGTCACCGGCTCGAGGTGAGCCGCCAGCCAGGGCGCTTCGTCGACCGCAGGGCCGAACTGGCCCTCGAGGTCGGAGCCGGCCGGCTTGTGCATCCCGGGAATTTTCACGTAGCCGCCGAGCGGGATCGCGCCGATCCCGTACTCGATCCCCTTGCGCTTCCACTTCACGATCGCGGGCGGGAAGAAGATGTAGAAGCGCCGCGGCCGCATCTTCACCGCGAGCGCCGTGAAGAAGTGCCCCGCCTCGTGGATGAGGATGAGGAAGGCGAGCCCGCCGATGGCGACCAGGATGTTCACCCCGTCAGTGAACCAGTTGCCTGGTCAGGGCCGCCGCAGTCTTCCGCGCCTCGGCGTCGACGGCGACCAGCTCTTCGAGGTCGCGCGCGGCGACGGTTTCGGTCGCGTTCAGGGTTCCCTCGACGACCTCGGGAATGCCGAGGAAGGGCAGACCGCCGTCCAGGAACGCGGCCACGGCCACCTCGTTGGCAGCGTTCAGGACGCAGGGAGTTGCCCGCCCTGCTTCCCCTGCGGCGCGCGCCAGCGCGAGGCACGGGAAGGCCTGCTCGTCGGGCGCCGAGAACTCGAGGATCAGGCCGGCGGCGAGGTCGAGCGGCTCGATGGATGTCTTGGCCCGCTCCGGATAGGTGAGCGCGTAGGAGATCGGCACCCGCATGTCCGGGTAGCCGAGATGCGCGAGCGAGGCGCCGTCGCGGAGGCGAACGATCGCGTGGACGACCGAGGTCGGATGGACGACGACCTCGATGCGCTCGTAGGGAAGGTCGAAGAGGAAGTGCGCCTCGATGAGCTCCAGGCCCTTGTTCATGAGGGTGGCCGAATCCACCGTGATCTTCGGGCCCATGTTCCAGGTCGGGTGCGCGAGCGCCTCGGCGGCCGTCACCCCGGAGAGGTCGAGGCGGCTTCGCCCGCGGAAAGGCCCGCCCGAGGCGGTGAGGACGAGGGAGTGAACGGCTTCCGCCGGCCGGCCTTCGAGCAGCTGAAAGGCAGCGGAGTGCTCGGAGTCGACCGGCAAGATCCGTCCTCCTCCCTTCTTCCACGCAGCGGTCGCGAGCTCGCCGCCGGCAACGAGGCTCTCCTTATTGGCGAGCGCGAGGTCGATCCCGTGCTCGAGCGCCCAGAACGTGGCGGGAAGCCCCGCGAAGCCGACGACGGCATTGAGCACTACGTCCGGCTGCGCCTGCTCGAGCAGTTCCGTCAGGTCTCCGCCCACCTGCGTCAGCGGAGCCAGGCCGTCGATGTCCTGCGACCCGGAGGCTGCGGCTACGAGCTCGAGCTCCGGATGGGCGCCGATGATCTCGAGCGCTTGACTGCCGATCGAACCGGTCGCTCCGAGGAGCGCGACGCGCTTCATCCCAAGGAGTCTAGGACTGGCCCAGGGCGAGGATTGTGAAGTAGGCCGCTGGAGCCGCGAAGAGCAGCGAGTCGATCCGGTCGAGAACGCCGCCGTGGCCGAGCAGGAGCCGTCCGGTGTCCTTGGTCCCGAGGTCGCGCTTCACGAGAGACTCGAAGAGATCGCCCAGGGTCGCCGCGGCCACGATCACAGCTCCGAGCGCGAGCGAGCGCCAGGTGTCGTCGAAAACGGCCTCCTTGTAGAGGGCCACGAACGTCGTGAGGACGCCGGCAACGGCGCCGACGACGAAGCCCTCCCACGTCTTCCCGGGGGAGACGACCGGCGACATCTTGTGCCGCCCGGCGATCCGACCGCCGATGTAGGCGAACGTGTCGGTCACGAAGACAGTGAGAAGGAGCGTGATCAGCGCAAGCCGCCCATAGGTCTCGAGGTCGCGGATGAGGAGCACACTCCCGAGCCCGAGCCCGATCCACGCCGCGCCGAGGACCGTGGCTGCGATCGCAACCGTGGTCGACTGCTTCGTTTCCGAGACCGCAGCGAACACGAAGCTGAGGACGAACGTGAGCAGGAACCCCGCGAGCATCCAGTCCGCTCCGGAGACCTCGGCGCCGAAGAGTGCCGCGAGCGCGCCGCCATAGCCCGCCAGGACGAGCGGGCGCAGCGGCCGCGCGAGCCGGTACAGCTCGTGGAGGGCGATGAGGCCGCCGACGGCGACGAGTGCGAAGAGGAACCATCCGCCCAGATACGCGCTGCCGAGGACGATCGGGAGGCCGGCCGCCACGATGGCGAGCCGCGAGATCAGGGGGCTCATCGTCCGCCGAAGCGCCGGCGCCGCCCCGCGTACTCAGCGAGGGCTTGCCGGAGGTGCCGCTCGCCGAAATCGGGCCAGAGCGTGTCCACGAACACGAGCTCCGTGTAGGCGAGCTGCCAGAGGAGGAAGTTGGAGACCCGCAGCTCGCCGGAGGTGCGGATCAGAAGGTCGGGCTCGGGCATCTCCGGCGCGTAGAGCCGCGAGGCGATGGCGTTCTCGTCGATGTCGCGCGGGTCGACCCCCTCGTCGGCCAGCCGGCGCGTGGCCTCGACGATCTCTGCGCGGCCGCCGTAGTCGAACGCGATCCAGAGCTGGAGGCGCTCGTTGTGCGAAGTCTCGTCCTCCAGGCGCGCCATGCGCTCCTGGAGCTCGGAGTTGGCCCGGTCACGGCGGCCGATGAAGCGCGTCGCCACACCCTGCTTGGCAAGGTCGGGCAGCTCGCGCTCGATCGTCTCGACGAAGATCTCCATGAGTGCGTCAACCTCGTCGGGCGGGCGCGACCAGTTCTCGGTCGAGAACGCGAAGACGCAAACCGACTCCACGCCGAGGTCGATCGCGGCCTCGACGGTGCGCCGGAGCGCCTTTGTCCCCGCACGGTGCCCGGCGGCGACCGGCAGCTTGCGCCGGCGCGCCCAGCGCCCGTTCCCGTCCATGATGATCGCGATCGAGCGCGCAACGTCGGGGAGCCCTGGCTCCGTGACCGGCCCGAGGCCGGAGAGCGTCCGCAGCCGGGAGAGAACGCTCAGCTCAGACCTCCATGATCTCGGCCTCTTTGCGCTTCAAGAGGTCCTCGATCTTCGCCACGTGTTCGTCGGTGAGCTTCTGGACGCGGTCTTCAGCGCGCCGCTCCTCGTCGTCGCCGACGTCGCCGTTCTTCACGAGCTCTTTCAGGTCGTGCATGACGTCACGGCGCACATTTCGCACCGCCACGCGCCCTTCCTCGGCGAGATGCCTGACGACCTTCACGAGCTCCTTGCGCCGCTCCTCGGTCAGCTGCGGGATCGGCAGGCGGACGATCTTGCCGTCATTGGACGGCGTCAGGCCGAGGTCGGACTCAAGAATGGCGCGCTCGATGGCCTTGATCGAGCCCGGGTCGTAGGGCTGCACGGTGATCATGCGCGGCTCGGGCACGTTGATAGTCGCGAGCTGCTGGAGCGGCGTCGGCGTGCCGTAGTAGTCGACCTGGATGCGGTCGAGCAGCGCAGCGGACGCGCGGCCGGTCCTGACGGTGTTGAACTCGTGCGCAGCGGCCTCGACCGACTTGTCCATCCGCCGGATCGCGTCGCTCAAGAAGTCGTCGATCATTCCTCCTCCTCTCTTGCCGTGGAGATAATCGTGCCGATCCGCTCGCCGCGCACCACCCGCCCGATGTTGCGCTCGTCGTCGAGCCCGAAGACGTGGATCGGCAGTGCGTTGTCCATGCAGAGCGAGAGGGCGGTCGAATCCATCACCTTGAGACCGCGCTCGAGCGCCTCGCGGTGCGTGAGCTCTGGAAGAAAGGCCGCGTCCGGGTTCTCGTCCGGGTCGCCGTCGTAGACGCCGTCGACGCCGTTCTTGCCCATCAGGATTGCCTCGGCGCCGACCTCGAGGGCGCGGAGCGCAGCAGCAGTGTCGGTCGTGAAGAACGGGTTGCCCGTTCCGCCGGCGAAGATGACCACGCGCTCCTTTTCCAGATGCCTGATCGCGCGCCGGCGCAAATACGGCTCCGCCACCTGGCTCGCCGTGATCGCCGAGAGCACACGCGTGTTCACGTCGAGCTGCTCGAGCGCGTCCTGGACGGTCAGGCAGTTGAGCAGCGTGGCGAGCATCCCCGCGTAATCGGCGGTCGCCCGGTCCATCCCCTCGGCGGCCACCTCCATGCCGCGATAGATGTTCCCCGCGCCGAGGACGATCGCGGTCTCGACCCCGAGCTCGTGGACTCCGCGAATCTCACGCGCGATCGCCTCGACCCGCGTGCGGTCGATTCCGTATTCCTGGCTCCCGAGCAGCGCTTCGCCCGAAAGCTTGAGGAGGACGCGCTGGAATGCAGCAGCGCCCTCCTCCGAGGCTGCGACGTCGCTTTCGACCTCTGCGCTCACCCGGCGAGGGCGTAGCGCACGAAGTCGCGCACCTCCGCCCCGTGCTCGGCGAGTGCCTGGCCTACGGTCTGGTCGGGGTTGTGGATCCAGGGCTGGTCGGTGAGGACGCTGTCCGCGAAGAAGCCCTTGGCAAGCCGTCCTTCGATCATCTTCGCCTTGACGTCGTCCGGCTTGCCCTCGAGGTCGGGAAGCTTCTCGAGGATCTCGCGCTCGGCCGCGATCTCGTCCTCGGGCACCTCCTCGCGCGTTACGAAGCGCGGGTTCGCGAAGGCGATGTGCATGGCAACGAGCCGCGCGAGGTCGGGCGAGCCCTGCGCCCGCACGAGCACGCCGATCTTCTGCGCCGGCGGGTGCACGTAGGACGCGAGCACCTCGTCCTCCTCTGCCTCGAACCGCGACGCACCGACGACCTCGATGTTCTCGCCGATCCTGGCGACGAGGTCGACCCGCTCGCCCTCGAGACCCTCGACCGCGTCGGGCCCCTGCTTCTCCACGGTGTCGATGACCCTTTCCGCGAAGCCGAGGAACTCGTCGTTCTTGGACACGGGCTCGGTCTCGGAGCCGACGGCGACGATCGCGCCGTGCGTGTTCTCGATCCGGGCGATGACACGGCCTTCCGTGACCTGGCGGCCGGCACGCTTCGCGGCGGCCGCGAGGCCCTTCTCCCGCAGGAGCTGCGCGGCCTTCTCGAGATCGCCCTCGGTCTCGACGAGTGCGCGCTTGGCGTCCATCATCGGAGCGCCGGTCATGTCCCGGAGCTCCTTGACCTGGGAGGCGGAGATCTCCGTCATTCGGCCGGCACCTCCTCCGCCACAGGCTGCTCGGGGGCCGTCGCCTCGGCAACCGGCTCAGCGGACGTCTCGTCGGCGGCCGGCTCAGCAGGCGCCTCGTCGGCGAGCGCCGGAGCCTCCTCGGGCTGGCCGTTCGTCGGTGCCGCGGCCATCTCGGCAGGGGTCACCTTCTGCTTGCCCGCCTCGATCCCGCTGGCGATTGCACGGATGATCAGGCTGCACGAGCGGATGGCGTCGTCGTTGCCGGGGATGACGTAGTCGGCGTCGTCGGGGTCGCAGTTCGTGTCCACGAGCGCGACGACGGGAAGGCCGAGCCGGCGCGCCTCGCGGATCGCCAGCTGCTCCTTCTTAAGGTCGACGACGAAGATGGCGTCGGGGAGGCGCTTCATGTCGTCCACGCCTCCGAGGTTCGTCTCCAGCTTCTCGAGCTCGGCCGCCATGGTCATGCGCTCCTTGGCCGGCAGGAGCTCGAGCTGGCCCTCGTCGCGCAGGCGGCGAAGCTCCTGCATGCGCTCGAGGCGCTCGGAGATCGTCCTCCAGTTGGTCAGGAGCCCACCGAGCCAACGGTGGTTCACGTACGGCATGCCGACGCGCTCCGCCTCCTCGGCGATGGAGTCCTGGGACTGCTTCTTCGTGCCGACGAAGAGGACGGAGCCTCCCCGCTCGGCGACGTTGCGCACGAACGAGTGCGCCTGCTCGATCAGGTCGAGTGTCTGCTGCAGATCGATGATGTAGATGCCGCCCCGCTCCGTGAAGATGTAGCGGCGCATCTTGGGGTTCCAGCGCCGCGTCTGGTGGCCGAAATGCACTCCGGCCTCCAGGAGCTCGCGCATGGTGACGACGGACAAGCTGATCCTCCTCGGTTGATTTTCGCTACTGCCGGCGGAAACGGGTGGAACCGGGCTCGCCCGGCACCGCCACCCGAGACCTCCGCCGGGTCGGGTGACAAACCGCTGCATTCTACCGAAGCGACTGCCCGCCTCGGGCCTAGGGCCAGACGTGGCTCTGCGGGCTCTGATCGAGGTCCCCTCCATCCCGGCACTCGTCGGAGCGATAGTCTGGATCGCGAAGCGGGTACCAGCCGATCCAGTAGCGGCGCGCGATCCGCCTTCCTTGCTCGGCGCTCAGACCGAGGAGACGCGCCACGTGAGGAATCTCCTGAATCCCGAGGCATTCCGCCTTCGCCTCGGTATCGGCCCCGCGGACGTGCATCGACTCGTGCGCCAGCACGCCGATCGCCCAGGTCAGGTCCCACAAGCTTTCGCTTCCCTCGTGCACGCCGCCAACGCCATGCGCGAGGTCGGCGCAGACTACGGTCCCCATGTTGATCCGTCTCCGGTCGTAAGAGACGAACGCCGCGCGAAGCCCGAGAGGCTCAGGATCGTGATCCACCTCGGCACGTTCGGCGTCGATTCGATGCCAATCCGGGACCGACCAGCACCGAACCTCGACTTCGCGTCCCGCCACGGCCTCCGCAATCAGGCTCAGCCGCGGATCGACGTGACTCGACGGTGAAGGAGATGTCGTGCCCGGAAGGGGCCCGCGATCGTGGATGTGTGTCGCGTATGCGCGCGCCTGGACGTTCAACCACAGGATCCAGGCGCAGAGCCAAAAGGCGGCCACCGCGGCTCCCGCCATCCCCAGGCGCCGGACGCGGCGTCCTCGAGAAGGTGTCTTTCCCACGGAGACTGGATCGGCTGGGCGGGAGGGGCTCTTAAGCCAGCCGGGAGCCTCTTTACGCTGTACAGGAATGACCGGGGTCGTGAGGACATCTGCATGGGACCTCGCGGTGGAGAGCGTCGAGGAGGCGCTCGCGGACGGCGTCCTCCCGTCGCTCGAGCGGCTCGGCCGGCTCGGGCAGCTCGGGACGCTTCCGTCTTTGGTTGCGAGCCTGGACGGGGATGAGGATCCCGGCGAGCTCGCGGAGGACCACGCCCGCGAGCGCGAAAGCCTCGGAATGGCCCCCGCGGAGGTCGCCGCGGAGCTGCTCGTCCTCGGACGCGTTCTCGACCGCCACGGCGAGCGGGAGGCGAGGCGCGCCCTCGACCGCTGCGTGGTCGCATACGTCGAGCGGGTGACCGGCGAGCTCGCGGAACGGGCACGGCGAGACCCGCTCACCGGCGTCCTGAACCACCGTGCGTTTCATGCCCGCCTGCTCGCCGAAGCCGCGCGCGCACGGCGTTACCGGAGCCGCATCGCGCTCCTCCTCTTCGACCTCGACCGCTTCAAGGAGACGAACGACCGCGATGGGCATCAGGAGGGCGACCGGCTTCTTCGCGCGTTCGCCTCGGCCCTCGCCGGAACGGCGCGCGAGACGGACTCTGTGGGCCGGCTGGGCGGCGACGAGTTCGCCGCGCTCCTCATCGAGGCCGGGCCGGAAACGGCAGGGTCTTTCCTCCACCGCCTCCACGAGCGGCTCCCGGAGGGCGTCTCCGCGAGCGCCGGCGCCGCCTTCCTTCCCACGGACTCATCCGAGCCCGAAGGCCTTGTCGAAGTCGCCGACCGGCGCCTCTACGAAGACAAGCGGGCTTCCTCCAGAGCCGCCTGATACCGGCGCTTGGCCTCGGCCGCTTCGGCGGCCAGGTCGACCAGCGGCTCGGGATAGTCGTCCGTGCCCCATTCAGGCACCCAGCGACGGCAGTAGGCGCCGTCCGGATCGAAGCGCTCGCGCTGCCGCTCCGGGTTGAGGATCCGGAACCACGGCTGCGCGTCGATCCCTGTTCCGGCGACCCACTGCCAGTTGCCTTCGTTCTGAGCCGGGTCGTAGTCGACCAGGAGCTCCGCGAAATGCCTCTCGCCCCGCCGCCAGTCGACATGGAGGTGCTTGACGAGGAAGCTGGCCGCCACCATCCGCGCGCGGTTGTGCATCCAGCCGGTCGCCGCAAGCTCCCGCAGGCCTGCGTCCACGAACGGAAAGCCGGTCTCGCCGGATCGCCAGCGCTCGAACCGCTCGCCGGGCGGGTCCCACGCCGGCTCCAGCCGCGGCTCGTCGAGGCCTTCTGCCTTCACGTGCTCGAACCATTCGTGCCAGGCGAGCTCGGAGAGCCACTTCTCCCGACCCTTCGTCGGGCGCACCGCGAGCGCAGCAGCGGCACAGTCGGCGATCGTGATCTCGCCCGCGGCGATGAGCGGCGAGAGGCGCGAGGTGGCATCCCGTCCGGGGAAGTCGCGGTCGTCGGCGTAACGCGCGAGCTTCGTGGCGACGAACTCCTCGATCGCCGCGTGTGGCTCCCCATCGGTAGCAGGCCGCCAAGCCCTCCGGAACGCCGCGTACGTCTTCATGCGCGCGCCTGCTCGAGTGCTGCTTCCAGGTCACCCGGCAACGGCGACTCCACTTCGACCGGCTCTCCGGTCATCGGATGCGGGAACGCGAGGCGGGCCGCGTGGAGGAACTGCCGCTCGAGACCGAGGTCACCGCCGAGACCGTAGGTGGGGTCTCCCGAGACGGGCAGGTCGATCGCTGCGAGATGCACCCGGATCTGGTGCGTTCGCCCTGTTTCCAGGGCGACGCGCAGGAGGGCGTGCCCGCGCATCGTCTCGAGGAGCTCGAAGTTGGTGACCGCGTCGCGCGGCGTGTCGGTGTCGAGGGAGATCCGCGTGGGGTCGTGCCGGTCTCTGCCGATCGGTGCCTCGATCCTCCCGCGCCTGGAGCGCGGCCGCCCGCGCACGAGCGCCAGGTACTCCCGGACGATCTTCCGTTGCCGCAGGAGCTGCTGCAGGCGGCGGTGCGCTTCGTCCGAGCGCGCCACCACGAGGAGCCCCGAGGTGTCGCGGTCGAGCCGGTGGACGATTCCCGGCCGTTCGGCCTCCTCGCCGCCCGCCACTTCGTGGCCCAGGAGACCGTGCACAAGCGTGCCGCTCGCATGACCCGCGGACGGGTGGACGACGATCCCGGCCGGCTTGTCGACGACGAGCAGGGAGTCGTCCTCGAAGGCGATGCGCAGGTCGAGCTGCTCGGGCTCGAGCGCCGAGGGCCGCCGCTCCGGGACGCTGACGTCGAGCACGTCGCCGGGGGCCAGGCGATGGCTCTTTGGCTCTCGCGAGCCGTTCACCCTGACTCCTCCCTCGGAGAGCAGCCGCTCGGCAGCGGCGCGCGACCCTACCTCCGGAAGACCGGAAAGAAAGCGGTCCAGGCGCTCGCCCGCGGCGTCGGGCGGGACTTCGACCGTCAGGTCAGGCAAGCGTCTTCGGAGCGGGTCGCCCCGAAGGAGTGCGCTTCATGCGCGGCTGCCGCTCAGCCGCGATGAGCGCGAGCAGCAGTGCGGCGACGCCCACGACGATGAACATGTCGGCGAGGTTGAAGGCCGGCCAGTACTTGAGGTCGAGGAAGTCCGTCACGTGTCCGATGCGCAGCCGGTCGACGAGATTTCCCATGCTTCCGCCGATCAGCAGACCGAGCGCGACCGGCAGGATCGGATGGCGCGCGCCCGACTTCGCGAAGTAGAAGAGCATCCAGACCACGGCGCCGGCAGTCAGGAACGTGACCGCGGACGCCCAGCTGGAGAAGAGGCCGAACGCGATCCCCGGGTTGTTGACGTGCCGGATCCAGAAGGGCCCGACGACGTGGACGGACTCACCGAGGCCGAGCTGCGTGACGACGATCTGCTTCGTCAGCTGATCGGCTGCGAGCGCGGAGAGCGCGACCGCCAGTAGGCCGAGCCAGTGGAACGGACCAGCTGTCAGCGACCGCTCGACCATCGAGATCGGAACGCGCCCGTCCGTGGCCGAACCGACGCGAACGTCGATCAGCCGCGGTGATGGGTTGACTAACCCCTCTCTTCGAGGCGCTTGCAGTCGATACACCTATTCGCGTACGGGATCGCCTTGAGCCGGTCCTCGGCGATCGGTTTGCCGCAGCGCCCGCATGTCCCGAACGTCCCGCTCGCGATCCGCTCCAACGCCTCGTCGATCGCGGTCAGCACGTGTCCCGAGTTCTCCTCGAGAGAGTAGTCGATCTCGCGATTGAGAGTGGCCGTCGCCGAGTCGGCGAGGTGGTTGTCGTAGGTCTCCTCCTCGGTCTCCTCTTCGAGCGAGCCTTCTTCGTGGAGGTGCTGAATCGCGTTCGAGACGCGCTCGCGCTCGTCCAGCAATTCATCCCGATAGCGGTCTGTATTCATGCTTAAGCCATTCCCCGCGCCACTGAGCTGAGTATAACGGGGTGGTCTGCGGCGGAACTCAGGCAGCCTGATGGGCGGCCTGACGCGCCTCGGTGTCGCTCTCGAGGCGGTCGAGCGCTGCGACCAGGAAGGCGCGATAGTCCGCGCGGACGCCGGTCTCGGCGTCCTGCAGGCGGCGGATCTCGGTGCGGATACGCTCCCGCTCCGTCTCCGCGCCACTGACGATGTCGCGGGCCGCGGAGCGGGCCTCGGCCACGATCACGTCGGCTTCGCGACGGGCCTGCGCACGCATGTCGTCCGCCATCCGCTCGGCCGAGAGCAATGTGTTGCGCAACGCCTGCTCGAGCTCCTTCTGGCGGGCAAGCTCGCTCTCGAGCTCCTCCAACTCGTCGCGAAGGTCGGCGCGCTCGCGCCACACGTGCTCGAAGCTCGCGGCCACCTCGGCTAGGAGCTCGTCGGTGGCGCAGCGGTCGTAGCCGAGGGGCCTCCGGCCGAGGACCACGTGGCGAATTTCAACAGGCGTCATGGACATGCCATTGCCCGCCTTCGCCGGCGACGGCCGGTTTCCTTCCCTAGTTCCCGGCGCCGATCGCGACGAGCACGACCCGGTAGACGACCGTCAGAACGAGGATGGCGACGATCGGCGAGAGGTCGAGGCCGAGCCCAGCCACGGAGAGCTGTGGAAGGACGCGCCGGAAAAGCCGGAGGTACGGGTCGACGACGTCGTAGAGGAAGCGCTGTACCCGGTTCAGCCAGACGTTGTAGGGCAGCGGGACCCAGGACGTGAGGATGTACGCGATGATGCAGAGCAGGTAGACGTAGTACAGAACCGTCACGAAGTTCTGTGTGGTCGAGACCCAATCTGCCAGCAGCATGGATGGAAACCTAGCGCCCCGCTCGGCCGAAACCGCGCCGCAGCCGATGATCTCTACCGACTAACTCTGGTTGTAGAAGCCGCGATCGATGAGGCGTGCGCGCTCCTCGGCAGAGACCTCCACGTTCCGCGGCGTCAGCAGGAACACCTTGTCGGCGACCCGCTGCATCGAGCCGTTGAGCGCGTAGGTCAGCCCGCTCGAGAAGTCGATCAGCCGCTTCGAGAGGTCCGCGTCGGTGCCCTGCAGGTTGACGATCACCGGCACGGACTCCTTGAACTTGTCCGCGATCGACTGCGCGTCGTTGAAGCTCCTCGGCACGACGAGGTGCACCCGGACCGACGCAGAGGCGACGGCCTCGAGCGGCCTCCGCCCCGGCCCCTGCCGGATGACGGCCGTGTTGGCCGGGGACGCGTCGGGCTCGGACCAGTCCTCGAACTCGTCACGGCGCTGCCTGCGCGGCGACAGCCGGCGCACGTTCGCGCTCTCGCTGCGGTCGTACGTCCGCTCGAGCTCTTCCTCGGCGGCGTACGCCTCCTCGTCCCAGTACTCGTCCTCTTCGACGATGCCGAAGTAGACGAGGGCGCGGCTCCAGACCTGTCCAACACCCATGACGGGGGCCAATGTTAGCGCCCGAACACCACGGAACCCACCCGAACGAGCGTCGCGCCCTCCTCGGCCGCCACGCGGTAGTCCTGCGAGGTGCCCATCGAGAGCTCCCCGAGCGAGTGCTCCTCGGCGAGTGCCCGTAGCTCACGGAAGTACGGACGGGACGCCTCTGCATCCTCGGCGAGCGGCGGCATCGTCATGAGGCCGCGAATCTCCACCCCGAGTCCGCGCGCTTCGGCGATGAACGACGCGAGCTCTTCTTTGGGCACGCCCGACTTCGTCTCCTCGCCCGAGAGGTTGACCTCGACGAGCGCCGGAGCGCGCAGCTTCTTCGCGGCCGAGATCGAGTCGAGTGAGTGGACCAGCTCGCACACCGCGGAGACGTCGCGCGCCTTGCGCGACTGCAGGTGGCCGATGAAGTGCCAGCGGAACCGGTCGGCGAAGCGGGCGTGCTTCGCCTCGAGATCCTGCAGGCGGTTCTCGCCCACCACAGGGACGCCGGCCTCCGCGAGGACCTCCATCTCGTCGGCGGAGACGTACTTCGTCGCGACGACGACGGTCACCCCTTCGCCGACCTCTTCTTGGATCCGCGCGTAATTGGCGCGGACCTGGTCAGCGGATATACGCGATGACACCTTGCCGCCCAGTACGGCCCCGGTCGCGCCGGTGGGAGAAGAAGAGCTCGGGCTCGCAGCTCGTGCAGTGACCCGCGCGCTCGACCAACTCCACACCGCCCCCCCGCAGCCCGCGCTCGATCGCCTCGGCGAGATCGAGGTTGCGCCCGTGGATCACGCCGTCGCCGAAACGGGCGCGGAACGGCTCGGCGACCTCCTCCCCCACCTCGTAGCAGCACGGGCCGATTCCCGGCCCGATCGCGGCCGCAGCCGGGCCGGCGACTGCGGCGAGGCCGTTCTCGAGGATCCCTTCGACGAGCCCGCGCCAGCCGACGTGGAGGACGACGAGGCGCGGAGTCCCGTTCTGGCGTGCAAGCGCGACGGGGAAGCAGTCTGCCGTGAGAAGGCCCAGTGCGCGCCCGGGCTGCTCCGTCCAGAGACCGTCCCCCTGCTCGAAGTCGGTGCCGGGCGTGACGACACCGCGGCCGTCGGCCTCGAAGACGCGCGCGCCGTGCACCTGCCAGGCCATCGTCGCGGTCTCCGGGTCGGCGCCGACCGCCTCGCCCAGGATGCGCCGGTTCCGGACGACGCGTTCCGGCTCGTCCTCGGTGAGGATCCCGAGGTTGAGCGACTCGAAGTCTCCCTCGCTCACACCTCCCTGGCGCGTCGAGAAGGCGGCGAAATACCGCTCGCCGAGGTCGTGCTCGAAGAGCTTCACGCGGGCCCTGCCGGAGCGGCGATGAGCTCCCTTGCGGCCTCGATCTCCGATTCGCGCCCGTCCAGCTCCCCGTTCAGCTTGCGGCGCAGGAGCTCGTCGAGGATGGCTCCGACACGCGGCGACTCCTGCAGTCCGAGCTTGGCGAGGTCGTCGCCAGAGATCTCGAGCCCGACCTGACGGAAGTCCGCGAAGTAACGCTCGAGCTGCGGGCGCGCGGCGGGGGCCAATGCGTAGGCGAACAGCGCACCGTCGGGATCGTGCGGCTCGACGATCGCGCGCAGAGCCGCAGGCTCTTCCGTCTCGGCCAAAAGCTCGGGCAAGCGGGGCCCGACCGCGACCGCATCGGCGATCCGGTCGGCGTCGCGCCTGCGCAGCTTGAGGCGCTCGAACCATTCGTACAGCTCGTCGGCAGGCAGCCGGCGTGCGAGCACTGCCAGGCGTAGGCGCCACGCGGGCGTGGCCGGCGCGAGCTTCTCCCGAGCTTCGTCGATCTCCGCGATGAGCTCCACGGACTGCTCGTCGGCGGCGAGGTGACGATGGATCGCACGATCGATCCCGAGCTGGGCGAGCCGGCGCACCGAGTCGCCCACGCGCTCCTCTGAAAGCAAGGCCTGCAGTTCGTCACGGAGTCGAGCGGAGGACAGCTCGCCGACGAGATTCATCTCCACGCATGCCCTCGCGAGCGAGAGGGTGTGCGCGTCCATCGCGAGCCCGTAGCGGTTCTCGTAGCGGATCGCGCGGAAGATCCGCGTTGGATCGTCGATGAACGAGAGGTTATGGAGGACGCGGACGATCCCGTTCTCGAGATCGCGGAGCCCGCCGAAGTAGTCGACGAGCCGCCCGAAGTCCTCGCCGCGGAGGGACGTGGCCATCGCGTTGATGGTGAAGTCCCGCCGGTAGAGATCCTGGCGGATCGACGCCTGCTCGACGGTGGGCAGGGCGCCGGGGCTGTCGTAGAACTCGGTGCGCGCGGTCGCGACGTCGACGCGGCCCCCCTCGTACACCACGATCGCCGTCCCGAACCGGTCGTGCGGGACGACGCGGCCGCCCAGCGCCTCGGCCAGAGCCTCGCCGAAGGCAATGCCGTCGCCCTCGACCGCGATGTCGACGTCGAAGTTCGGCTCGCCAATGAGCACGTCGCGCACGGCACCGCCGACGAGATACACGCCTTCGAAGTGCTCGCTCACCGCCTGCACCGCCTCGAACACGGGTCGTAGATGCTCGAGTGCATCGAGCTTCTTGCCGATCGTGGCGGGCTCGCCGGCCGCTTCCTCCCCATGCGGCTCCTCGAGCGCGCGCAGAACGTCGGAGCGCGTGACCACCCCCACGACCTCGCCGTCGCGAATGACGGGCACGCGGCCGCTGGCCGCCGCAGAGACCAGCCGCATGACCTCGGCAAGCGGTGCGTCTTCGGCGCAGGTGACGAGGTCGGCGCCCATGACGCTCTTCACCGGCGCATGCGAGAGCCCGTGGCCGATGGCCTTGTCGAGGTCTTCCCGCGTCACTGCGCCGGCGAGCCGGGCGGGCTCGCCGACGAGCATTCCGCTCTGGCGGTGGCGCTGGCACAGGACCATCGCGTGCGCGACGGTGTCCTCGGCAGAGACGAAGCGCGCGGGGCGGGACATGATCTCTCCCGCGGCGAGACCGCGGCGGACCGCATTCGGGAGTGCCGCGAGCACGGCGGCCCGTGCGTCCTCCAGCGAGCCTCGATAGGTGGCGGACGCCGCCTGGGAGTGGCCGCCGCCTCCGAGCGCGCCCGCGATCGCCGACGCGTCGAGCTCCGGCACGCGCGTGCGCACGACCGAGAACACTCGCCCGTCCATCTCCACGAGGCAGACGAGCGCGCGGCAGTCCGTGAGGTCGACGATCTTGTGCGCGAGGTTGGAGACACCCTCGACGTACTCGGGCCATGACAGCGCGCTGACGAGCACCTCGTATCCACCCGCCGCATGCGGTTCGAGGCCTGCGACGAGCGCGTCGAGGAGCGCGCGCTCGCGTTCGGCAAGCGGCGTGTGCAGATACTGGGCGACCATCTCCTGGCTCGCCCCGTGGCGCATGCACCAGGCGAGCGCCTCCGCGTCGCGGATCGTCGTGCCCGCGTAGCCGAGCGAGCCGGTGTCCTCGTGGATCCCGAGGGCGAAGGCGGTCGCCTCGATCAGGCTCACCTCGATCTCTCGCTCGGCAAGGATGGCGACCATCGTCGTCGTGAGCGCGCCGTCCTCAGAGCGCACCGCGTTCTCCGGGCGCACCCAGTCGAGCTCCTCGCCCGCGTGGTGGTCGAAGAGGACGACCTCGACCTTCGGGCTCCGGGCAGCCGACTCGAACTCCCCGAGGCGCGCAGGGTGCGACGTCTCGACGACGATGAGGCGCTCCACGTCGGCAGGATCGATCCGGCCGGGCTCGGCCACGTCGAGCTCCTCGGCGTGCAGGCGGTAGAAGTCGCGGACGTTCCGGTTCAGCGACCCCGAGAGCGCGATGACGGCGTCCGGGTAAAGGCGCCGCGCGGCGAGCATGGCCGCAAAGGCGTCGAAATCGGTGTTGGCGTGAGTGACGATCACCTGCATCGAAAGAAGGTTAGACCTGACTTGCGCCAACCCCTCCGTTGGGGGACGTGACGCCAGACAAGTGCGACGACGATGAACGCAAGGAACGAGTCCCGAGGCGGCCGGGGGTCGAACGAATTTTGGGCCGAACGACGTACTCCAAACTGCGCATTGTCCTCGCCACGCTCGCCGTGGCGCTCATCACGGTTGCGCCTGCCACGAGCGCGCCCGATGTGCCGCAGCTGGTCGGGCCGAACGACGGCGATACCGTCTCCTTCCTGCCGGTCTTCTCCTGGGACCCGGTGACCGGCGCAGACAAGTACAACTTCTTGCTCGCGGCCGACAGCAGCTTCAACTCGGTCGTCTACCAGATCAACGGCACGAAGAACACGCGTGCGACGCCCGACAAGACCGTCCCGAACGGGACGTACTACTGGCGCGTCCAGGCGGTCGACGCGGACGGCAACACTTCGGGGTGGTCCGACTCGCGCCAGATCGACAAGCTCTGGGCGGATTCCCCTGTCCTCGCGGAACCCGACGAGGCTGCGACGATCTCCTTCCCGGATGATCCGCTCGTCCTTCGCTGGCAGCCGGTCCCCGGGGCAGCGAAGTACCACATCTACATCTCGCCCAACGAGGATCTGAGCTCGCTCGTCTCAGGCGAGGATCCGCTCGAGACGCAGGCGACGAATGCCGCGCCGGCGATCCTCCTCTCGTCGAACACGTATTACTGGGCGGTCATTCCCATCGATGCGCAGGGGAATGAAGGCGAGCCCTCTGAGACGCGATCCTTCGTGTGGGACTGGCCCTCGACGACGGCCACTGACGTCGTGGACGTCGAGCCTTCGACCGAGTTCTACGTGCCGGAGTTCACCTGGGATCCGATCCCCGGTGCGGCCAAGTATGAGGTAGAGATCAACTCGGTCTTCGACTTCCCGGCCGGCGCGTCCAAGGTCTGCTGCGACTCGAACGATTGGCCGATCACGACGACCTTCACGCCCAAGGAGACTCTCCCGAACAACACGTACTACTGGCGTGTGCGCGCGATCAACGCGCACGGCGAGGCGGGCGACTGGAACGAGGGGCCGTCGTTCGTGAAGACGTTCGCCAACTATCCGCTCCTCGACGAGCTCGGCGTGAAGAACCTGCACATGCGGGACGCGAGCGATCCCGGCACCGACATCGACCTGGGTACGCCCGGCTACCAGACCCAGCTTCCCATCATCGCCTGGGATCCCGTCCCCGGAGCCTCGAGCTACCAGGTCAACGTCGGCCGCTACGACTCCAGCATCGACCACTGCGACTTCGGCGACCCATCGTCGACGCGATGGCTTTCCTCGACCGCCAGCACCTACTGGACTCCGCTCGCGCAGGCGCCCGGCTCGAGACCGTACCCGACGGGGCCGAGCCCGACTTCGGATCAGCCGCCGCTTCTCGCTGGAGAGGACTACTGCGTCCAGGTCAGAGCCCGGAGCGGACGGCTCAGCCTGAGCTCGCCGGTCTGGGGCGACTTCACCCAGCTGAACGATGGGACAGGGGCCGCGTTCACGTTCACTGGCTACCCGGTCGGAAGCCCTTGCAGCCCGAGCTGCAACGCCAACTACCTGGGTCATAACGACTACCTCGAGCCGCAGCGGCTCGCCGACGACCCGACCGCACAGACCGCGCAGCCCCTTTTCGTCTGGAAGCCGATCGCGGGCGCACAGTCCTACTGGGTCATCGTCGCCAAGGATCCGAACTTCACGAACATCATCGACTACACGCTCACGCGGGTAACCGCGTACGCGGTCCGAACAGGCAGCCAGCCGCGGACGTATCCGGACGAGACGACTGCGTTCTACTGGGTCGTCCTACCCTCGACGAGCGCCAACGGCTATCCGGCCGGGACCAATCCTGCGCTCGGCGCGTACGCCGACTTCCTCAAGCAGACCGTCGCGCCGACCCTCCTTGCGCCGGACAACGGCCACTCGTTCGCTCTGCCTCCGACGTTCAGCTGGACGGCGGTGCCCGGCGCGAAGAAGTACCACTTCCAGGTCGCGACCGAGCCGACCTTCTCCAGCGCCACGAAGCTGGACGACCTTACGACCGCCCTCACCGAGTACACAGCCCAGAAGACGTACGTCGCGTCCAAGACGCTCTACTGGCGCGTCCAAGCGCAGGATGAGAAAGACAACGGCCTCACCTGGTCGGAGATCAGGACGTTCGAGGTCGATCTGCCGCGGCCGACGCTCGACCCGGCCACGCCGACGCTCGGTGACGCCAGCCTCCCCGTCCTGCGCTGGTTCCCGGTTCCCGGAGCGGTCTCGTACACCCTCCGCATCCACGAGCCGAACGACACGACGCCGAACTCCTACTCCGGCTTCCCGTCCACGGCGGCCTCCTTCTCGAAGATCACGGGCACGGGCCTCTTCACGTGGGAGGTGCGCGCGGACTTCCCGAAACTCACGGGCGGCACGACGCCGGGTCCCTGGTCGGACGACGCCGACTACACGCACACGATCAAGGAGCCCACGAATCCGGTCTCGAGCGCGGGCGCGAACCGTCTCGTCCTGAGCTGGGACGCGAAGACGGGCACGAAGGCCTACAAGGTGCAGATATCGAAGCGGGAGGACTTCAATCCGGCATTCGAGACGAAGACGACGGACAACCCCGACTGGGCGCCGACGCTCTCGAATTCGAACTACACCTCCGGCGGGGACTTCTGGTGGCGCGTGGCCGCGATCGACGGCGACGGCAACGTCGGCGCGTACGCGACCAACCCCGAGCACTTCCAGCTCCCGGCCCTGTCGGGCGGCGCTGGCGGCGGCGGTGCGAAGACGTTCAAGGTCACGTTCAGCGGCCGCCTTGTCAAGAACCGCGCACGCGACATCACGGTGAAGGTGCGCGACTCGGTCACACTGAACGTCATCCAGGGCGCCCTCGTGCGCGCCTACGGTGCCGGCGTCTCCTACAGCCAGAAAACGACAAACTCCAGCGGCGTCGCCAAGTTCCGGCTCAAGCCGACGCAGCTGCAGAAGGTCTCGTTCCGCATCACGAAGTCCGGCTACGTATCGCTGACGGTCTACCGGCGCGTCTACAGGCCGTAGCCAGCTAGCCGTCGGCCGCGACGACTTCGATCTCGATGAGCGCGCCGGAAGGCAGCGCTGCCACCTGGAAGGTCGCACGGGCAGGCGGCTCGTCGCCCACGTGGCGGGCGTAGACCTCGTTCATCGCCTGGAAGTCCGCCAGGTCGACGAGGAAGATCGTCGCCTTCACGACGTTCTGCAGGCTCGTTCCCGCGGCCTCGAGGATCGCGGACAGGTTCTTCATCACCTGCTCGGTCTGCTCTGCGATCTCGCCCTCGACCATGTTGCCGCCCGGGTCGACCCCGAGCTGGCCCGAGACGAAGACGAAGCCTCCGTGGGCGATTCCCTGCGAATAGGGCGCGCCCTGAAAGGGGGCCGGGGCCCGGTCGGTACGAATCACGCGTTTCGTCACGAGATCTCCGTTCGCTCGATCTGGGCCCCTACGGCGCGCAGCCGCTCGTCGATTCTCTCGTACCCGCGGTCGATCTGCCCGATGTTCCCGATCGTCGAGGTGCCCTCGGCGCAGAGGCTTGCGATCAGCATCGCCATCCCCGCGCGGATGTCCGGGCTCTCCATGCGCTCGCCGTAGAGGCGCGCGGGCCCGTTTACGACTGCGCGGTGCGGGTCGCAGAGGATGATCCGGGCGCCCATGTTCACGAGCTTGTCGACGAAGAACAGGCGGTTCTCGAACATCTTCTCGAAGATGAGAACGGTGCCCGCCGCCTGGGTCGCGACCGCCAGGGCGATCGAGGTGAGGTCGGCCGGGAACGCCGGCCACGGCCCGTCCTCGATCTTCGGGATCTGGGAGCCGATGTCGTCGTGGATCTCGAGCTTCTGGCCTCCGGGGACGCGAACCGAGGAGCCGGCCACCTCCCAGTTCACCCCGAGGCGCTCGAAGGCAGGCCAGATCGCGAGGAGGTCCTCGGCGACGACTTCCTCGATGACCACCTCGCCCTCCGTCACCGCAGCGAGGCCGATGAAGCTCGCGACCTCGATGTGATCCGGACAGATCCGCCACTCCCCACCGTGCAGCTCGTCCACCCCGCGAATGTGGAGGACGTTGGAGCCGATGCCCTCGATGTCGGCACCGAGGGTGACCAGGAAACGGCAGAGATCCTGGACGTGAGGCTCGCTCGCAGCGTTTCCGATGACGGTCTCCCCCGCGGCGAGCACGGCGGCCATCACGACGTTCTCCGTTCCGGTCACCGAGGCCTCGTCGAGGAAGACCTGGGCTCCCTTCAAGCCGTCGGTGCGCATGCGGTAGACCTTGTCCGCGCTGATGTCCCCGCCGAGCCGGGTCAGCGCGTGGATGTGCGTGTCGAGCCGGCGCCGGCCGATGACATCGCCGCCCGGCGGCGGGACGACCGCCTGGCCGTGACGGGCGAGCAGCGGGCCCGCGAAAAGGATGGATGCCCGAATGCGGCTGCAGAGCTCCTCGTCGAGCTCGAACTTGGAGATCCCCGCGCCCGTGATGCGGACCTCGCCACCGCCCAGTCGCTCGACGTCGGCGCCGAGATCGGCGGCAAGGTCGAGCATCGTCTCGACGTCGGTGATCGCCGGGACGTTGGTGAGCGTGACGGGACCGTCCGTGAGGAGGCAGGCGGCCACGATCGGCAGGGCCGCGTTCTTGTTCCCGGCCGCGCGGATCGACCCCGAAAGCGGCCGCGCGCCCTCGATGACGAAAGCCTCCATCAGGGCATCGGTTACGACTGTTTGCGGCATTGACGGTAGTCCTGTCCTCGGACGGCGAAGCGGACGGCGGAGGGTATCCTAATTCGCTTCCATGGAGGTCACCCGCGAGCGCGCGTGGGAAACCCTCACGCAGTACACGAAATCCGAGCCGCTGCGCCGCCATGCACTGGCCGTCGAGGCCGCGGTCGGCAGGTATGCGCGCGAGTTCGGGGAGGACGAGGGGTTTTGGCGCGCGACAGCCCTCCTCCATGACTTCGACTACGAGATCCACCCCACCCTGGACAAGCATCCGCAGGACGGCGCGCCGATCCTTCGCGAGGAGGGGTATCCCGAGGAGCTGATCGAGGCAATCCTGTCGCACGCGGAGCACCTGAACATGGAGCGGGACACGCGACTGAAGAAGACGCTCTTCGCCTGCGACGAGCTCGCCGGCTTCGTACACGCGTGCGGGCTCGTCAGGCCCGACGGGATCGAGACCCTCGAGCCCAAGTCGGTGCGGAAGAAGCTCAAGCAGCCCTCTTTCGCCGCGGGCGTCCACCGCGACGAGGTGTACGCGGGCGCGGAGGGCCTCGGTCTCGAGCTCGACGACCACATACGCAACGTGATTGCGGCGATGCGCCCGATCGCGGGCGAGCTCGGGCTGCGCACCTCCGAGGCCGCATAGCCGGGACCCTACGACCCGGGGAGGACGCCTTCGGGCGCCTGCTCCTCGACCACCTCGAGGGCCGCGTCGCCGGGGAGCCGGAGCTCGAGCGCGACGACGGCGAGATCGGGCCGGCGATGGGAGCCGGGTGGTTCTTCGCCGACCACGACGACTGGGCAGAGCCTGAGCGCACCGTGTTCGGGTACGTGCACGGGCGCGTCCTGGACATCGGTGCCGGCGCCGGCCGGCACTGCCTCGAGGCGCAGAAACGGGGGCTAGAGACAGTGGCGATCGACATCTCGCCGGGCGCCGTGGAGGTGTGCCGCGTGCGCGGAGTCCAGGACGCGCGGGTCCTCTCCCTCGAGGAGATCGACGAGAGCCTCGGTGTCTTCGACACCGTTCTGCTCATGTGCGGCAACTTCGGGCTCGCCCGGAACCGCGAGGAGACGATCGCCTTCCTCGCGAAGCTGCATGCGCTCACCAGCCCCGAGGGGAGGATCGTGCTCGACACCGTCAGTCCCTACGTCGACGCGGACGCGGCCGACCTCGCCTACTACGAGCAGAACCGTGCCCGGGGACGCATGCCTGGGCAGGTGACCATCCGCATTCGCTACGACGGCCTGGCAACGCCCTGGTACGACCTCCTGTGCGTCGATCTCGCGGAGCTCGAGGCAGTCGTCGACGGCACGGGCTGGGGCTCCGTCATTCTCCGCGAGGACGGTGCCGATGTCTACGCGGTGCTCGAGAAGGTCTAGAGCGCGCCGATGAGGCGCTCGAGATCGTCGTGGTTCGTCCAGAACCCGCACGATGCGCGCAGCCAGCCACGGCCGGGCAGGTCCCGGATCACGACACCCGCGTCGGCGAGCCGCACAACCACGTCCTTCGAGTCTCCTTCGGCCTTCCAGGTCACGAGCGTCGCCTGGTCGGGCTCCGTGACCACCTCGCAGCCCGACCCTTCGAGCATTTGCATGAGATGCGCAGCCATCTCGGCGGCATGGGAGTACCGGTCGGCCCCGGCCTCCTCGGCGAAGGCCAGCGACTCGAGCAGGCCGACTCCCGAGGCCGACGCGATCCAACCCGGATCGAACCGCGCCGCGCCGGCCTTCGGGTCGTACGTGTAGTTGTCGCCGAACTCCCATGACCCGTAGCTGGGCATGGCCATGCGCATTTCCTCCACCCGCTCGGGACGGACGAAGAGGGCTCCGGTGACATCCGGGCCGAGGAGCCACTTCTGGGCCGAGACCGTGTAGAAGTCGCACCCGAGATCAGCGGCCGCGACGGGAATCGCACCGGCTGCCTGGGCCACGTCGACGAGCAGCGGGATTCCCTGCCCGGCAAGGCGCTCCACAGGAAAGACCACGCCGGTCAGCCACGAGACATGCGAGAGCGCGATCAGCTTCGTCTGCTCCGTGATCGCCTCTTCGAGCGCGCCCGCGAGCTCGGCTGCCGGAAGATCCCGAACGGGGACGATCTGGAGGTCCGCGCCCGACGCGACGAGGCCTCCGAAGAGGCCGGGGTGCTCCGAGTCGGTCGTGACGACCTCGTCGCCCGGCCCGATTCCGAGCCCGTTCAGGACGACATTGCAACCCTCTGTGGTCGAGGTGGTGAGGGCGATGGTCTCCGTCGGCGCGTCCAGGAAGCGCGCGAGGGCGGCCCGCACCTCGTCGCGGCGCCCGAGCATCGCTTCGAAGTACTCCTGGCTCGAGCGGCCTTGTTCCAGGTCGCGGGCAAGCGAAGTCTCCATCGCTTCCACGGTGCGGCGCGGGAGCGGCCCGTTCGTGCCCGCGTTGAGGTACGCGAACCGGTCGAGAACCGGAAGCCCGGCGCGGACGGCGTCTAGGTCCACGTGACCTCCGCTTCCACGGGTGCGTGGTCGGAAAGCAGGGCACCCTTCACGCGCCGACGCGCGAGCGGCCAAGCCTGCGGCGGGCTCTCGAGCTCGAGCCCGCGCACGAGAATCTGGTCGATCCCTTCGATCGGCTCGGAGAAGTCCTTGATGGCGTACGCGGGCACGTTGAAGTCGCCGCACAGAATGCACCGTTGGGCACCCGCGACGAAATCGGCTGCGAGCCCGACCTCCACCCGCGCGATCTCCGAGTTGTTGGTGGCGTGGAGGTTGGCGACGGTCAGCGCGCGCCCGTCGAGCACGAGCTCCACTGCCTGGCACACACGGCGCTGCCGCCCTCCCCTGAGCCATTCGAGTCGCTTGACCTCGGGGTTGAGCACGAGCGTGCGGTGGTCACCGACAACGAAGCGCGGGCTGAGGAGCATCGCGTTCGCCTGCCCCGCGGCGGTGAATCTCACCCGCACCGGGTCGATATCCGTGACGAAGCGCGCGATGGGCCCGAGGAAGCCGGGCACCGTGACCGACCAGACGGCACGCATCCCGCTCCACCGCTCGAGGCGGCCGAGAGCCCAGAGCGGGACCTCCTGCAGCGCGACGACGTCGGGCGCGTCGAGGCTGGCCAGCCGCACCATCCGTTCCAGATACGTCCGCCCGGTCTTCGGATGGGTGCGCCCGTGATAGAGGTTCCACGTGCGAATGACGAGTCCCACGGCCGACGCAGCATAGGGAAACCGTGCCCGGGCGTTTCGTGGATCTCGTCGAACGGCAGATCCGGCTTTTCGAGGCCGAGCACCAGGGACTCATCCGCGACACGGAGGCCGCGCTCGACGCCTACAACCGCGCACCCCGCGACGAGGCCGAGGAGCGCTACGGCGACTACCTCGATCTCGTCGAGACCGGCACCGACGAGCTCATCGAGCTGCGCGACAACTTCGCGGCCACCCTCGACGAGAACTCCTACGAGGAGTACCACGCGGTCTTCAACAAGACCGTTCGGAAACGCCTGCCCCGCTTCGGCCTCGAGCTCGACTAGTAACAGTCTGTTACTTGGCGTGGGTCGTGTGACTTTCGCCTGCGCCTGGCGAAGCCGGCTACGAGAGCGTCCGTCCCTCCCGAAGGAGGTCGACGTACTCCGCGATTCGCCTCGCCCGCGTCTCGGGCCGCTTCGCATCGACGATGCGGTAGAGGAAGGAGTAGCGCTTCGTCGATCCGAGGGTCTCGAAGAACTCCCGCGCTCGGGGCTCCGCGTCGAGCGCCTGCTGGAAGTCGTCCGGGACCGTGGCGGTCGTCGGCGGGGCGTAGGCGTCATCCCAGCGGCCGTCCTCACGGGCGCGCTCGATCTCACGGAGACCGGCCGGTCGCACGCGGCCCTCCGCGATCAACCGCTCCGCCTTTTCACGGTTGATCCTCGACCACTTGCTGCGGGGCCGCCGAGGCGTGAACCTCTGAAGGTAGTGCTCCTCGTCGAGCCGCTTCGCCTGCCCGTCGATCCAACCGTGGCAGAGCGCGATCTCGACTGCTTCCGCGTAGACGACGGACCGGAGTCCCGAGCCTTTCTTCGCAAACTTCAGCCAGATCCCGTCGGACTCCTCGCCGTGCTCGTCCAGCCAGGCCTCGAGGTCGGCGGGGGTCGCGAAGAAGAGCACCGGCTGCTCGGCCTTCGCCACGTCAGCGCCGTGCGCGGAAGAATCCCTGCGGCGCGAGGCCCGCCACGGCCTTCGTCACCGGGTCGACGCTCTTCCCCTGATCCTCGCGGCCTTCCTTATGGCGGACGGCCTGGCGCACGACCAGCCCGCCGACGAAGCGGATCGGCTCGGGCGGGAACTTCGCGCAGACCCCGCGGTTGAGCGGCGAGCCGGCCCACTCGTCGTCACGGCGAAGCGCGCTCGAGGCGAGGATCTTCGCGATCGTGAGCGACGGCGCGACCCCGTTTCCGGAGTAGCCCGTGCCGTAGACGATCTTCGCCCGGGCGGGAAGCGCGCCGACCATGGGGAACCCATCCGGAGTGCGGTCGATCGGCCCACCCCATGCGTGCGTGACCGGCACGTCCTTCGCCGCGGGGACGAGGGTGACGAGCTCGTCTTCGAGCTCGCGGGTCTGGCGCCCGTTGTAATCGAAGTTCGAGTTGACGCGGCCGCCGAACGCGAGCCGCCCGCCGCCGCGCCCGAACGCGACTCTCCCGTCTTTTGTGGGCCGGTAGTAGTGGACCAGCAGGCGGCAGTCGGAGATTGCTTCGCCTCCGGTCCAGCCGCTTTCCTCGAGCCTGTCCGGCATCGGCGCCGTGGCGACCATGTCGCTCGCGACCGCCACGACAGCACGCGCGAGTTCGGGAATCTTCGTCACCCAGGCGTTCAGCGCCAGCACGACGGCGCCGGCACTGACGCGTCCCGAAGGAGTGCGCACCACGCCGTCTTCGCGGTCGAGCTCGACCATGGGCGTACGCTCGTAGACGCGCACGCCCTTCTCGACTGCGACCCGGCGGAGGCCCCGCGCGAGGAGTGCCGGCTGGACTATCGCAGCGGTCTTCTCGTACGCGGCGCCCAGGTGAATCGGTGAGCCCGTCCGCTCCTGCACCTCTTCGGCGCTGAGAAGCTCGTAGGGCTGCACGCCGTGCTCGGCTGCGGTCTCCACGCTCGGCGCCCACGCGCCCACTTGCGCCGGCGAGGTCGCCGTCCAGAGCCAGCCGCCCTGGTGGAAATGCGCGTCCACTCCCTCCCGCTCGCAGAAGGCGCCGATCTCCCGCACCGCGTCCTCGCTGGCCTTCGCGAGCCTGATGGCCTCTTCCTCGCCGACCCGCTTGATCAGCGTCGAGACCTTCGACCACCACGTGAGAGCAAACCCGCCGTTGCGACCGGACGGGCCGCCGCCGCAGATGTCCTGCTCGATCACCACGACGTCGGCGCTCGGCTCGAGCTCCTTGATGCGAAGCGCTGTCCAGAGGCCCGTGTAGCCGCCGCCGACGATGCAGACATCGGCCTTCGTGTCCTCCAGAAGCTCTTGCGATTCGACGCCGTCCTCGGCGTTGAGTGCTTCCTGGAGCCACAGTGAGCGCGGGCCGGCCATGTCGTCCAACCCTACCGAGCGCTCAGCGAATGCCGCTGTCGAACCGAAGCTCAACTTCCGTGAACTCGCCGTCGCGGACAGTCACCTGAACCGGTTTGAGAGACGGCAGGAATCTGCCTTCGAGTGACTCCAGGGTGTAGTGGCCGGGCACGAGGCGAATCTCGAAGTAGCCCTGCCCGTCCGTCCGAGCATTCGCGACGACCTTCCCCGCCTGGCGAACCACAAAGATGCCTGTGTAAGGCGGAGACGGCGAGGGGCAGGGCTCGACCGGACAGACGGGCGAAACGAAGGCGTGGCCGCGAATACCTGATGTCGACGAGCCCGCGGACCCTCCGCAAGCTGCAAGCAAGGTGGCGACCAGAGTTACGGCAAGAACTCTCACGTGTCTTCAGACTGCAGGTCGCCACGGATGGTTCCTACCGATGACCGAAGTGGTGAGCCTCCGGAAGGGCGGAGCGCACTTCGGCCTCGCCAGCGGCCTGGCGGGCAAGCGGCGCGAGCGTGACGAGCTCGTCCACGATCACGTTCCTATTTCGCTCGAAACGCTCGAAGCGGCCGCGCGCGAGGAGGAGCGGCTCACCGCGGACGAGTGGCCGGAAGCGCTCGTACACCTCCGGCGGGATGACGAGGTTCATCTGCCCATGCTCGTCCTCGAGGAGCATGAAGACGACGCCGTTCGCAGTCGCCGGACGCTGGCGGGCGACGACGAGACCCGCGACCGCGACGCGGCTCCGATGCTCGAGGTGCTCGAAGTCGGCGCTGGTTGCCACCTCGGCGGGCAGGTGCGGCCGGAGAAGGTCGAGCGGGTGGACGCCGACTGACATGCTCGTCGTCCGGTAGTCGGCGAGCATGCGCTCCCACGAGGTCTGTTCGGGCAGCTCGGGGATCTCCGAGGTCGGACCGAGCGGCAGGGTCAGCTGGCGCTCGTTCCCGCCCGCACCCACCGAAACGGAGCGTGGCGCTAGCCCGAGCCGCCAGAGGAGCTGGCGTCTCGGCCATCCGAACGAATCACATGCGCCGGAAGCCACCAAGGCCTCGAGGCCCGGCCGGTCGAGCGGCGCCCGCTGGGCAAGATGAATCACGCTCGTGAAGGCGCCATTCTCCTCCCGCTCGGCCACGAACGCCTTGGCCGCATCCTCGGCAACGCCCTTGATGTAGCCGAGTCCGATTCGCACCGCGTCGCCTTCGATACGGCACGAGGCGGCGCTCAGGTTCACGTCGGGCGGCAGCACCTCGACGCTGCGGCGCTGCGCGTCGCGCACGAGACTCGCCGGCGGGTAGAAGCCCATCGGCTGGGCGTTCAGGAGCGCGCAGAGGAACTCTCCCGGGTAGTAGTGGCGAAGCCAGGCCGACTGGTAGGCGAGCAGCGCAAAGGCGGCCGCATGCGACTTCGGGAAGCCGAACGCCGCGAAGCCGTTGATTTTCGAGAAGACGAGCTCCGTGGTCTCCTTCGGCACGCCGTTTCTCGCCGCCCCGGCGAAGAAGCGCTCGCGGTGAGCCTCGATGGCGTCCTGGCTCCGCTTGCGGCTCATCGCCCGCCGCAGTCCCTCCGCCTCCCCCACGCTGAAGCCGGCGAGCGCCATCGCGACCTCGAGCACCTGCTCCTGGAAGATGATCGCGCCGAGCGTCTCCTCGAGGCACTCCGCGAGGAGCGGATGATCGTGCGGGATGACGTAGCTCGGGTCCTCGCGGCGGCGCTGCCGACGCTCCACGTACGGATGCACGGCCTTTCCCTGGATCGGGCCCGGCCGGACGAGCGCCACCTGCACGGTCAGGTCGTCGAGGTTCTCGGGCCGCGTACGCAGGAGGCTCTGCATCTGCGCGCGGCTCTCGATCTGGAAGAGCCCCACGGTGTCGGCATCCTGGATCTCCTTGTAGACGGCCTGGTCGTCGAGCGGAATACGGGAGAGGTCGATCCGCTCGCCGCGCAGGCGGACGATCTGGTCGACGCACTCCTCGACCGCCGAGAGCATCCCGAGCCCGAGCAGGTCGATCTTCAGGAAGCCCGCGTCAGCGCAGGAGTCCTTGTCCCACTGGCAGAGCCTGCGGCCCTCCATCGCCGCGTGCTCGACGGGCACGAGCTCGACGAGCGGGCGGCTCGAGATGACCATCCCGCCCGGGTGCTGGGATAGATGCCTCGGGAGCCCGCCGATCTCGGCGCAGAGCTCTCCGAAGGCCCGCCAGCGCGGCGAGGCGAGCTTCGTCTCCGCGCCCGGCAGCCGCTCCATCTCCTCCGCAACGCGGCGCGGGCTCCCTTCGGTGATGCGCGCGAGTCGCTCGAGCTCCGACTGCGGTAGCCCGAGCGCCTTGCCGACGTCGCGGATCGCGCCGCGCGAGCGGTACGTCGCGAAGCTCGCCACGAGCGCCGAGTGCTCGTGGCCGTAGCGCTCGATCACGGCGACGATCAGCTTCTCGCGGATGTCACGTGGGAAGTCGAGGTCGATGTCGGGCACGGAGACGAGCTCACGGTTCAGGAAACGGCCGAGCGCGAGTCCCGCCGAGACCGGGTCGACGTGGGAAAGGCCCGTCAGGTAGCAGACGATCGAGCCAACCGAGCTCCCCCGGCCGCGGCCTGGAGGCAGGAGATGGCGAGGCGAGCCGGGCCCGCGCACCTCGTATGCGACCTCACGTGCGAGCTCGAGCACCTCCCAGTGGAGGAGGAAGAATCCCGAGAGCCCGAGCTCGGCGATGAGCGCAAGCTCCTCTCGTAACCGGGCCGACGCCCGGTTACGAAGGGAAAACGGAGCATTCCGATACCGATCCTGGAAGGCTCTGTCGCAGACCCGTTCAAGCTGTTTGTCCGCGGGATCCACGCCGTCCGAGAAGTCGGGATAGCGATAGCCCAGCTCGTGCGTGAGGTCGAACTCGAGCCGTTCGGCGAGCTCGGCGGTCGCGCGGACGGCGTCTCGATCCTCGGGGAAGCGTGCCGCGGCCTCTGCGGGTGACGAAAGAACCAGTTCCTCGTTCCCGCGCCGCTCGGCCTCACAGCCTTCGAGAGCGACGTTGTGCTTCACGGCCACGAGCACGTCCTGCAGGCGCGCGCGGCGCAGATGGTGCGCGTGCACGTCTCCCGTGGCAATGGTGTGCACGCCGAGGTCGGCCGCTAGGTCGCGGAGCCCGGCGTTGCGTCGAGCGTCGCCGCGCATGTACGGGCGCTGGAGCTCGACGTAGAAGCGGTCGCGCCCGAAAGCGCGGGCGAGCCGGGCGGCGGCGTTCGGGCTCCTCGCACCGAGCCCGTGACGTGCACAGCCCGAAAGGCAGACGAGGCCCTCGTTCAGCTCGGCGAGGAGATCGGGCTCGAGGCCGGGGTTGAGCCGCTCGCGGGCGTGCGAGGCAGTGAGCAGGCGGCACAGGTTCGCGTAGCCGCGCGGAGTTTCGACCAGGAGCGTCAGGTGCGAGCCGTCGGCGAGGGTGACCTCGGCGCCGGTGATGGCGCGGACGCCGACCGCGCGGGCCGCGTAGGCGAACTCGAGCGACCCGTAGACGCCGTCATGGTCGGTGAGCGCAAGCGCCGGATAGCCGAGCTCCGCAGCGCGGACGGCGAGCTCCTCGGGCAGCGAGGCGCCGTCGAGGAAGCTGTAGGCGGAGTGCGCGTGCAGCTCGATGTATTGCGACCCGCTCACGCGCGCCTTTTGGCCCCTTCCGCATCACACCCGCGCGCTTTTCCGCAATAGGATCGAAGTGGAGGGAGGCTCGCGGCGGCCCCGGGTATCAGGCTTTCTGGCGGAACCAGCCTCCCCCCTCCTCGTCTTCGAAGACCGCCACGTTCTCACCCGTCGCGAGCACGAGATCGAAGTAGCGCCGCCGCACAGGCGCCTCCGTCCACCAGCGGTCGACGACGCGCCACTCCTCGCGCACCTGGAACACGCGCACCTGCCCGACCGCAGCCGGCAACCCCTCCTCGACCGTGACGCGCGCGGGTCGAGGCTCGTTCAGTCGTCGCGCGGCACGAGAATCGCCCTGGCCTCGGGAATCCGCGACCATGGCGCTACCTCCACGACAGTGCAGACCGCCTCCATCCCCATCGCGGCCCGCACTTGGCGGAGCCCCTCGCGAAGACGGCCTCGAAGTCGACTGCCGCGCGGGCGGACGAGCTCGGCCTGAGTCCCGATGGACTCGGTCAGCTCCCCCAGCTCGAGCCGTAGCTCGACCGCCGGCGCAGGCAGTTCTTTGAGCTTCGGCGCCAGGGACTGGCGCAGACGCTCGGATTCGGCTGTCGGCTCACGCAACGTCGCCGTCCGCCGCCACGAGCCGCCGCCCACGAGACGGGCCGAGACGGCAAGGCGCCGCGGCAGCCGCCCGCCTCGCTCCTCGCGGGCGAGCAGGCGGTCGAGCAGAGCCGAGAAAGCGACCCCGAGCGTGACTTCGTTGGCAACCGGCTCGGGAAACTCGAGTGCTTCGGAGATCTCCACAGGTGGGCGCCTCGCTGCCACGCGATCGTCGTTCTCGCCGCCCAAGAGCCGCCGGGCTTCCGCCCCCTCTCGCCCCATCCGGTCGCGGACGGCCGCGCTCGGCAGACGGGAGAGCTGGCCCAGCTGCTTGATGCCGAGCTCGGCGAACTCCTCGCGCCTTTCGGGACTGAGTGGAAGGAGATGCAGCGGAAGCGGCTCGAGAAACAGTTCGGCCTCGGCGTCGTCGACGATGATCGCGCGGCCCGCCGGGGCGACGCTTGCCGCCGCGAGCGCTGCGAAGCGCCGACCGGCGACGCCGATGCGCGGCTGCCAGTACGGACCGACCGCGTCGAGAGCCCTGCGCAGGACGGCACTGACGCCGCCCGCAAGCCGTTCGACGCCCTCGGTGTCGAAGTACGCACAGCCCGGCTCGACCGGCTCGACTGCGAGCCCGGCTTCCTCGAGCCGCCGCAGGATTCGCTCCCACTCCTCCTCGGCCGCAGCGGGATCCTGCTCGGCGAGGACGAGCTCGGGACAGTTGGCGAGCGCCTCCGAGAGACGCATCCCCGGACGCACGCCCGCCTCCTCGGCGACGGCGGAGCATGCCCCTACGAGCGGCCGGCTGCCGGGAGACGGAGCGAGCGCAACGGGACCGCGCATGAGCTCCGGCCGGGAGCGCAGAGCAGCGCGGAGGGAAAACGCTTGGATGTTCAGACAGGTGATCATGAGAACGTATGTTCTATACGAACACACGTTCTCCTGTCAACCGGTCGAAACTTTTTTCAGGCCACCTAGGCGGCCGGACAGGAGTCGTCGGTGCCGGCGACTCCGGGAAACCGACCGAGCAGCTCGGCGAGGTCGTCCATCTCCTCGTCGCCGAAGTGCGCCTCGAAGAGCGCTCGGATCGAGCCGACATGCCCGCACGAGGCGGCCTCGAGCTTCGCCGCGCCGGCTTCGGTGAGCTCCGCATAGGTAACGCGGAGATCGGTCGGACACGTGGTCCGCCCCACCAGCCCTGCCTGCTCGAGGCCCTCGAGGAGCCGCGTCACCCCGGAGGGGGTCAGCGCGAGCCTGCGCGAGAGGTCGACGCGCTTCAGACGTCTGCCCTCGGCCTGAGAGAGCAGATATAGCGCCTCGTAGGCGTTCACCGAGAGACCGTGTTCCGACTGGAGCTCTGCGTTCAGCAGTCGCGTCGCTGCGGCATGAGCGCGCAAGAGCCTCGTCCAGGCTCGCACCGCGGGCGGAATGCCCGTTGAAATCTGCTGTTCTGGGAATACTTGCGCTGTCAACTTCTTCTCGCTACAATTGCTTGCGTCTTCAATAATACATAACTCAACCAAAGGAGAGAAGACGAGATGAGCACGACGCAGACGAAGGTTCCGGCCGGTACATGGAACCTCGACCCCGTCCATTCGGCGGTCGGCTTCGAGGTCGACTACCTCGCCGGCACGTTCCGCGGGCAGTTCCGTGACGTGCAGGCCGAGCTCGGCACCGGCGACTCCGGGGCCCGCATCGAGGGCACCGCGAGGGTCTCGAGCGTGGACGTCAAGGACGAGAATCTCGCGGCCCACCTCCAGTCGCCCGACTTCTTCGACGCCGAGCGTCATCCTGAGCTTCGCTTCGTCGCCGACGAGGTCGACCTCGACGGCGAGTCCGTGGTCGTCCCCGGCGAGATCACGATCAAGGGCACTACGAAGCCCGTCGAGTTGACGGGCACGCTGACCGACCCCATCCAGGACGCCTGGGGCAACGACCGCCTCGGCCTCCAGCTCTCCGCAACGGTCGACCGCACCGAGTTCGGGCTCGACTGGAACATGCCGCTTCCCACCGGCGACCAGGCGCTCGCGAACACGGTCACGATCGTGGCCGAGCTCCAGCTCGTGAAGGCGGCCTGACGAGGATGACGAAGGTCCTCGCCATCTCGGGCAGTCTCCGGCGCGACTCGTACAACACGAATCTGCTCCGGAACGCTGTCGGCCTCTTCGGCGACGACGTCGAGCTCGAGATCCTGGACGGCCTGAAGGACGTGCCGCCCTACGACGAGGACGACGATCGCGACGGCGCCCCGGAGTCCGTGCAGAGCCTGCGCGCGGCGTTCGCGGGCGCCGACGCCGTCTTCATCGCCACACCCGAGTACAACAGCTCCATTCCGGGCCACCTGAAGAACGCGCTCGACTGGGTCTCCCGGCCGCTCGCCGCGAACCCGCTCCGGAACAAGCCCGCGGTCGTCATGGGCGCCTCGACGGGCGCGTTCGGCGCCGTCTGGGCCCAGGCCGAGCTTCGCAAGGTGCTCGCCGCGATCGGCGCCCGCGTCGTCGAGGCCGAAGTGGCTGTGGGCCACGCGCCGACGCGATTCGACGAGGACGGTACGCTGGTGGACGAAGATCTCCGCGAGCAGCTCGGCGAGGTCGTCGACGCGCTCGTTTCCGCCGTGGCCGAGCGGCAAGAGCTCGCCCGCACCGCGGCGTGACCCGAGGAGGGAAAGGAAACGACATGAAGCTCGAAGGCATTCACCACGTGACGGCGATCACCGCCGACGCCCCCGGGAACGTGGACTTCTACGCACGCATCCTCGGGCTTCGGCTGGTGAAGAAGACCGTCAACCAGGACGACCCCACCGTCTACCATCTCTTCTACGCCGACGAGGAGGGCTCGGCCGGCGCGGACATCACCTTCTTCGAGTATCCGGGCGCGCGCCGAGGGCGCGCCGGAGCAGGCATGGTGCACCGAGTCGTCTTCCGCGTCGCGGACGGAGCGGCGCTCGACTTCTGGGCCGACCGCCTCTCGTCCGAAGGCATCGAGACCCGGCGTGAGAGCGATTCGCTCGTGTTCGACGATCCCGAGGGACTCGGGCTCGAGCTTCGCGCCGTCGAGACATCCGACAAGCCGCTCGTCGCGGCCAGCCCCGACATCCCCTCCGAGGTCGCGATCCAGGGCTTCGACGAAGTGCGCGCCTTCACGCGCGACCCCGAGCGGAGCCGCGGCTTCCTCGAGGACGTCCTCGGCTTCGAGGCACGCGAGGGCGACGGCTGGGAAGTGCGTGGCGAGAACCGCGGCGGCCACTACGTCTACGACTCCGCCGAAAGCCTCGGCACTCCGGGCGCGGGCACCGTCCACCATGTCGCGTTCGCCTCGCTCATGGACGACCACGAGGGCTGGCAGCAGCGCGTCGCGGAGGCAGGCGCCCACCCCACACCGGTCATCGACCGCTTCTACTTCCGCTCCATCTACTTCCGTGAGCCGAGCGGCGTCCTCTTCGAGATCGCCACGATCGGCCCCGGATTCGACTCCGACGAGCCCAAGGAGACCCTTGGCGAAGCCCTCTCGCTGCCGCCCGCGTTCGAGCATCTGCGCGAGCAGATCGAGCCGCGGCTCACGCCGATCTCCAACCCGCGCAAGCCTGCGGAGGTCACGCGATGACCCAGGTCGAGACCGAGACTGCGAGGCTTGCCCCGGAAACCCGGCTCGGCGCGGTCGAGCTGACCGTGACCGATCTCGGACGCTCGGTGCCGTTCTACCAGGAGGCGATCGGGCTGAAGCTCCACCGGGCCGAGGACGGGAAGGCCGTCCTGGGGGCCGGCGGCGGCGATCTCCTCGTCCTCCTGGAGGAGCCCGAAGCGCGCAGGGCCGGCCGGCATGCCGGCCTCTACCACTTCGCTCTCCTCCACCCGTCGCGGCTCGAGCTGGCTCGCGCGGCCGCTCGCCTTGCGGCGACGCAGACGCCGATTCAGGGAGCATCCGACCACGGAATCTCGGAGGCCATCTACCTCCCCGATCCCGACGGGAACGGCATCGAGCTCGCGTCGGACCGCCCGAAGGAGGAGTGGCCCGACCTCTCCGTGATGAGCGGCGGCCCCGATCCGCTCGACCTGGCCGCGCTCCTAGAGACGGTCGCGGGGGAGGAGCCGCAGGCCGCGGATCCGGCCATGACCGTCGGCCACCTACACCTCCACGTCGGCGATCTGGACGCGGCGAAGCGCTTCTACGTCGACGTCGTCGGATTCGACGTCATGACCTACCTTCCGAGCGCGGTCTTCGTCGCCGCAGGCGGCTACCACCACCACGTCGGCTTCAACACCTGGCGGGGGCCCGGCGTGCCGCCCGCGCCCGACGGCACCGTCGGCCTACGTCACTTCACCGTCGTGCTTCGCGACGAGGCAGAGCTCGACGCGCTCCTGGCGCGGGCGCAGGCTGCAGGCGTGGATGTCGAGGACACTGCCGAGGGCCCCGTTCTCCGGGACCCCTCGGGGAACGCGCTTCTTTTCCGGACCGCCTAGACGACGAGCCGGGCGGCGGTCCCGCGCATCCCGTCGAAACGGGGCACGACCGGCGTGACGCTCTCGCGGGCGCACCAGACGAGGTCTTCCTCGGCGACGGTCTCCCCCACCCGCCGGATGGCGCGAAAAGCGTCCTCGGCGTTCGCATGGGACGCGGCCAGATCGAGAGCGCGCGCGGCTCCTTCGGTCGGCTCGCCCCCGATGAGCGCGGCGATCCTCCCTGCGCAGTAGGCGTCGTCCTCACTCGAGCCGCCGCGTAGGCCGGCACAGACGACCTCCACGTCCTCGCCCCGTTCGTGCGCCGCCGCCGCAACGGCGTCGAGGTTCAGCATGCTCCCGACGAGGACGAGTTCGCAGTTCGTCGCTGCGGCCACCACTGCGCGGGTGCCGTTCGTGGTCGTGAGGACGACCTCCTCTGCTCGCGGCGTGAGGTACTCGAGCGGCGAGTTTCCGAGATCGAAGCCGGGCAGCGGATCACCGCCGCGCTCCCCGCCCAGCACCGCATCGCCGAGCTCGTCCCGAAGCGCCTCGGCCTCGTCGACCTCGGCACAGCAGTAGACCGTGCGGTAGCCGGAGTCGAGGGCCTGGACGATCGTGGACGTGGCGCGGAGCACGTCGACCACGATCCCGGTGGGAACGCGCGCCGCCTCCCCCGGCGTAAAAGCGACGTGGACGCGCATCGAGCGGACGTTACCCGGTAGCAACACGGCTACGATTCCGCCGATGGCCGCGCCCGAGCAGACGCAGACGATGGTCTGCTACCGGCATCCGTCGAACGAGACGGCGATCACGTGCTCGAGCTGCGGGCGGCCGATCTGCACCGAGTGCATGGTCTTCGCGCCCGTCGGAATCAAGTGCCCGGAGTGTGCGGGGACGCCGACCGGGGCGAAGAAGGCAGCCGTCAAGGCGCGCTCGTACACCAGCGTGAACACCGACTTCATCGTCACGAAGGCGCTGATCGGGATCAACGTCATCGTCTTCCTCGCGCAGGTCGTCCAGTCCGGGAGCTTCACGCAGCCGTTCAGCGAGATCTTCTTCCGGGGCGCACTCGCCGCCCCTCCGATCGCGCAGGCCGATCAGTGGTATCGCATCGTCACGTGCGCGTTCCTGCACGGAAGCGTGCTGCACATCTTCTTCAACATGCTCATGCTCTGGTGGTTCGGCCGGCCGCTCGAGCATCTCCTCGGCCGTGGGCGCTTCCTTGCGATCTACTTCATCTCCATCCTGGCCGGGTCCGCCGGCGCGCTCCTCATCAATCCGACGACGTTCACCGTCGGCGCGTCGGGCGCGGTCTTCGGGATCTTGGGCGCCGGCCTCATCCTCGAGCGCCACAACATCAACGTCTTCGGCGGCTCGGCCCTGATCATCGTGATCCTGAACCTGGCGCTCAGCTTCACCCTGAACAGCGTCTCGATCGGAGGCCACGTCGGCGGGCTCGTCGGCGGTGCGCTCTGCATCCTCGTGCTCTCCCGCTTCGGCCGCGGCCACGCGGTCTACGGGCGCTTCAACTTCGCCGCTGCGGCCGGGCTCCTCGCGATCGCCGTCGGCAGTCTCCTCGTCGCCTACTTCCAGGTCCGCGGCTACGCCTGACATCGAGCTCCGCACTCTCCGGGACCGTGGCCAGACCGCACTCGAGATCGCCGAGTACGCGGCCGGCTTCCTCGCCAAGGCCGAGAAGTCGCTCGATCTCGCCCTCTACGACTTCGACCTCGAGCAGGAGACCGGGAAGCTCGTCGCCACCGCGCTCCTCGACGCGCAGAGCCGAGGCGTCGAGGTGCGCCTCGCGTTCAACGTCGACCACGACAAGCCGATCCCGGAGCCGGCTCCGCCCCATGCCGACCCGAATCTGCTCGACAACCTCGACGTGCCCACGAAGCGGATCCTCGGCGTGCCCGACCTCATGCACCACAAGTACGTCGTCCGCGACGGCGCCGACGTCTGGACGGGCTCGACGAACTGGAGCGACGACTCCTGGAGCCGTGAGGAGAACGTCATCGCCGTCGTTCATTCGGAGGAGCTCGCGGCGCGCTACACGGAGGACTTCGAGCAGCTCTGGACGACCGAGAGCGTCGAGCAGTCCGGCTTCGTCGAGCCGAACCCGATCCGCGTCGGCGATGCAAAGGTACGTGCCTGGTTCTCGCCGGGACACGGGGAGGCGCTCGCGACGCGGATCGCCCACCGGATCGCCAGGTCACGGAAGCGGATCCGAATCGCTTCGCCCGTGATGACCTCCGGCCCGGTCCTCGGCGCCCTGGCGGAAGCCGTTTCCGACGGAAAATGCGACGTCACGGGCGTCGTCGACGCGACCCAGATGAAGGGCGTCTTCCATCAGTGGCAGCTGAACGGGAACTCGGAGTGGAAGATGCCGGCGATCCGACGGATCTTCGCCAACGGACGCTTCACCGGAAAGAACTCGATGCCCTACGGGCAGGGCGACGTCCACGACTTCATGCACGCAAAGGTCGTCGTCGCGGACGACTACCTCTTCACCGGGAGCTACAACCTCTCCCACTCAGGCGAGCAGAACGCCGAAAACGTGCTCGAGGTCGAAGATGCCGCGTTGGCCGATCAACTGGCGTCTTTCGTGGACGAGATCCGCGCGCTCTACCCGGCCGCCCCAATTCCCTAAAACACCTTTTACACGTGGCTCAAATGAGGGAAAAGGATTCTTTTCTTATGGTCGATAAACGAGAAGCATGCGAAAGCTTCTCGTT
>DATEOR010000044.1:0-20090 GCA_035273885.1 Gaiellaceae bacterium | reverse complement strand
TAGGTCTTCAGCTCCCGCTCGCCCGAGTCGGGGTCATACCTCCAGATCTTGAGAGCGACGTCCACAGGCCTCCTAGCTCTGTCCGGTCAGTTCCGAGAAGTCGACGACCTCGTCGGCCGGTGGCTCTTGCACGGAAACGTCCGTGCCGAAGTCGTAGAGGTCGGTTGTCATGGTCATGTTCATCGGGAGCCCCGAGCCGCCGCCCACGAGAGTCTGCTTCATCCGGCGCACGAAGCCGTCGCCGTCGATCCAGACCTCGACCGGAACGCGGCTGATGCCGCTTTGCTGGACGAGCTGGTCGATCGACGTCTTCAGCTCGGGATGCTCGGAGCCGAGGGTGGCAAGGTCGACGACGCCCGTGTAGTGCGTGGTCGCCACGCCCCGCACCTCCTCGTCGCCGACCGCCTGAACGTCTTTCACCCCGCGCAGGAAGTCGAGCCCCTGAGACGGGTCGGTCTGCCCGGCCCCCATCATCTGGTCGAGGTTGAGCCCTGCCTCTTGCCCCAGCTTCTCGAGGTCCATCTTGATCCACTTCTTGCCCGCCGGGAGCTGGCCGGACTCGGGTGGGAGCTCCATGTAGATGACCGGGTAGGCGAAGACCATCTTCATGTCCACGTCGACCCCGTTCAGGTCCATGGAGTACGACATCTGGCCGCGCTGCTTCGCCGCGTCGAACGCGCCCGTGCCTGACATGTCGATCGACTGTCCCGCGATGTCCATCGCCCCGCTGACGTCGGCCTTGTAGGAACCCGATTCGTTCGTCTTCGAGGCCGCAAGCACGACCGCGTCCGGCGACACCTGTTCGAGAGTGGGCTCGGAGCCGCCGCCGCATGCAGAGGCGGCGAGCGCGGCGAGGAGGACGAGGGCGAGAACAAGCCGCCGCATCAGTACTTGCGCTCCTGCGGCTGCCATTTCGTCATCCGCACGGGCTCCCACGAGAGCTCCGGCCGGCCGTCCCTCCATGACACCAGCGTATGCCGTAGGAAGTTCTCGTCGTCGCGATCCGGGAAGTCGTACGGCCGCGCGTGTGCGCCGCGGCTCTCCTTGCGCGCGAGCCCGGCCTCGATCATGCAGGACGCGAGCTGCAGGAGGAAGCCGAGCTCCAGGGCCTGCGTGAGGTCCGAGTTGAAGACGTCGCTCTTGTCCTCGACCACGACCCGCTCGTAGCGCTCGGTCAGGTTGGCGATGATCTCGCCCTCCCGGCGCATCTGCTCCTCGCGGCGGAAGACCCCGAAGTTCTCGTGCATGGTCGTGGCCATCTCGTCTCGGATCGCGTGCGGCCGCTCGCCGTCTGTGCGGTCGAGAAGCTCGTCCAGCTCGCGCTTCGCATCGGTCTCGGCGGCCTCGGGAACGGTGACCGTCGTGTGCGAGAGCGCCCAGTCGGCCGCGGCGCGCCCGGCGCGCTTGCCGAAGGTGATCGTCTCCATGAGCGCGTTCCCACCGAGGCGGTTCGCGCCGTGGACGGAGACGCAGGCGCACTCCCCAGCCGCGTAGAGGCCCTCGAGCGCGGTCTTGCCGTCGAGGTCCGTCTCGACACCGCCCATGTGGTAATGGGCGCCGGGCCGGACGGGGATCGGGTCGTGGATCGGATCGACCCCCGCGAACACCATCGAGAGCTCCCGCGTCCCATGGAGCCGCTCGATGATCTTCTCGGCGCCCAGGTGGCGCAGGTCGAGGAGCACGTTTCCGTCCACCCCGCGGCCTTCGTCGATCTCCGTCTGCTCGGCGCGCGAGATGACGTCGCGGCTCGCGAGCTCCATCGCGTTCGGCGCGTAGTCCTTGAGAAAGCGCTCGCCTTCCGAGTTGAGGAGGTACGCGCCCTCCCCGCGGCAGCCCTCGGTGATGAGAACTCCCGTCGGCGAAAGAGTGGTCGGATGGAACTGCATCATCTCCATGTCCTTGAGCGGCACTCCGAGACGCAGAGCCATGGCCATGCCGTCGCCCGTGCAGGCATAAGCGTTCGTCGTTCCCGAGTAGAGCCGCCCCGCCCCGCCCGTCGCGAGGATGACGGTCTTCGCGCCGATCGTCCGCAGGCCGCCGTTCAGGAGGTCCCAGCAGATGACGCCCTGGCAGCGGTTCTCGTGCTCGACGAGCTGCCACGCGAAGTACTCCTCGTAGACCTGGAGGTCGCGCTTCATCACCTGCTCGTAGAGGACGTGGACGAGCACGTGGCCGGTGATGTCGGCGGCGTACGCGGTGCGGGGCTCGCCGGCGGCGCCGAACGGCCGCTGCGCGATGCGCCCGTCCTCGGTGCGAGAGAACACAGCGCCCCAGTGCTCGAGCTCGTAGACGTCGCCGGGCGCCTCGTCGCAGAGAACCTGGATTGCGTCCTGGTCGCCCAGGTAGTCGGAGCCCTTGACCGTGTCGAAGGCGTGCTTCTCGGGGTCGTCCTCCGAGGCGTTGCCGAGCGCCGCGTTGATCCCGCCCTCGGCCGCGCCCGAGTGGCTGCGCACCGGATGGATCTTCGAGATGAGCGCCACGTCCGCCCCCTGGTCGTGGGCTTCGATCGCCGCGCGCATGCCGGCACAGCCGGCACCGACGATGAGGACGTCGTGCTTCGCTTCCACTACATCGGACGCTATCCGATTGGCCCGAAGGCGGGCGTCAGACGCGCGGGCCGGCGGAGACGATGTTCTCGTCGGCGCCGAACTTCTCGAAGTTCTCCTTGAAGCGCCGGGCGAGGTAGGTCGCCTTCTCGTCGTACACGGCGGGGTCGCTCCAGGTGGAGCGCGGATCGAGCAGCTTCGAGTCGACGCCCGGCACCTCGACCGGCACGTCGAAGCCGAAGATCGGATCCTCCCGATACTCGACCTCGTCGAGACCGCCATTCAGCGCTGCGCGGAGAAGCGCGCGGGTGGCGGCGATCGGCATGCGCTCGCCTTCGCCGTACGGGCCGCCTGTCCAGCCCGTGTTCACGAGCCAGACCGTAGAGCCGTGCTCGTCGAGTTTCTTGCCGAGCATGCGGGCGTAGACGGTCGGCTGCTGCGGCAGGAACGGCGCGCCGAAGGCACACGAGAAGGTGGGCTGCGGCTCGGTGACGCCGATCTCCGTGCCGGCGAGCTTGGCCGTGAAGCCCGTGAGGAAATAGAACAGAGCCTGGTCGCGCGTGAGGCGCGCGATCGGCGGGAGGACGCCGAATGCGTCGGCCGTCAGGAAGATGACCTCGCTCGGGTGGCCGGCCTGCTTCTCGGGCAGCGCGTTCGCGATCTGCTCGAGCTTGTAAGCCGCGCGCGTGTTCTCGGTCTTCGAAGGGTCGTCCAGGTCGAGGACCCCGCGCTCGTCGGTGACGACGTTCTCCAGCACCGTGCCGAATGCGTGCGTGGCCTTGTAGATCTCGGGCTCGGCATCCGCAGAAAGGCGAATCACCTTCGCGTAGCACCCGCCTTCGAAGTTGAAGACGCCGGAATCGCCCCAGCCGTGCTCGTCGTCTCCGATCAGGTGCCGCTCGGGATCCGCGGAGAGCGTCGTCTTGCCGGTCCCGGAGAGCCCGAAGAAGATCGCCACGCGGCCGGCGTGGTCGACGTTCGCCGAGCAGTGCATCGGAAAGACTCCCTCGAGCGGCAGGCGGTCGTTCATGACCGTGAAGATCGACTTCTTGATCTCGCCCGCGTACTCGGTGCCGCCGATCAGCACCTCGGCGCGCGAGGGATGGAGGACGACGAACGTCTCGCTCCGCGTCCCGTCCTCCTCGGGATCGGCCTCGACCTCGGGCGCGTGGAAGACGACCGCGTCGGGCTCGAAGTCGGCGAGCTCGGACTCGTCCGGGTCGATGAAGAGCGTCTTGGCGAAGAGTGCGTGCCAGGGCGAGCGAGTGATGACCCGGACGAGCAGCCGGTGAGCGGGGTCCGCGCCGGCGTACGCGTTGACGACGTAGAGGTCGCCCGCGTTCAGGAACTCGGCGACCTTCTCCCGCAGACCGTCGAAGTGCTCCTCCGAGATGGGCTGGTTGACGTCGCCCCATGCGATCCGGTCCTCGGACTCGGGCTCCTGCACGAAGAACTTGTCCTTGGCCGAGCGGCCGGTGTGCTTGCCGGTGTCGACCACGAGCGGGCCGCCCTCCGCGAGGGTGGCGTCGCCGCGGGCGAGGGAGTGCGTGTAGAGGAGCGAGGTCGACGGGTTCCAGAAGACGCGGCCTTCGGGCTCGAGCCCGTGACCGTCGAGTCCACTGGAGGCGGTGGTGATCGCCATGGTCGCCGTATCGTACGCATCACCGGCTTCGAAGGCCGGATGACACCCTGCAAATGGAGTACATCCTCGAACGTACCCAGATCGTCCCCGTCTCGGTCCAGGAGGCCTTCGCGTTCTTCTCCCACGCGCGCAACCTCGAGGAGATCACGCCCGCCTGGCTGCGCTTCGAGATCCTCCGCGCACCGGCCGAGCTCCGCTACGGCTCGCTCCTCGCCTACCGCCTCGAGCTCTTCCGGTTCCCGATTCACTGGTTGACGAGGATCGCGACCTGGCAGCCGCCGCGAAGCTTCGCCGACGAGCAGATCTCCGGCCCCTATCCGCTCTGGGAGCACACGCATCGCTTCTCCCCGGTGGGCGACGGCACGGAGATCTACGACCACGTCCGCTACGCCTTGCCCGGCGGGCCGCTGGCTCCCGTCGTCCAGAAGCCGTTCGTCGGACGCTGGCTCGACGAGATCTTCGACTACCGAGCCGAGCGGCTCCGGGAGATCCTCGGATGACCACCGAGCCCTGCCCGCTCTGCGGCGCCGAAGCGGTCAACACCGTCGGTCCCGTCTACGGCGGCATGAAGCGCACCCTCTGGCGCCGTCGCTCCTTCGAAGAGGCCCTCTACCGCTGCGCCGAAGGCCACGTCTTTGCCGTCCGGACGGAGGACGGGTCCGTCACTTCCGAGCCGTACGAAAGCGTGGATGAATGGCTCGAGCGGAAGACGGGCACGGAGCGGCCCGAGCGGCCGCCCGGGCTCTAGGAGAGCTTCGTCGCCGGCTCCGTCTCGAAGGACGTCTTCGGCGTGTAGACGAGCTCCGGCTCCCCGCGCGGGTCAAAGCCGTAGCCGAGGAGGACGTGTGCCGCCGCGGGCGCGGCCGGCTGCGCGGTGTGCCACTCGGCGGAGCCGCGCTGGATTCTGATCGCCTTGAGCCCGGCCGCCTCGAAGATTCCGAGCTCGTGGCGGCCGAGCTCACCCGGCTCGGCGGGGCCGCCGGCCTCGTAGCGGATGTCCACTCCCAAGCCGGGCGCGCGCACCTGGCCCGGACGTATCCGGAGGCGCGCGCTGCGGTACGGGGCACCGAGGAGAAGACCGGGCAGGCCTCCCGGAGACACGCGCGACGCCAGGAAGAGCACCGCCGGCTCGTCCTTCCACGTCACATATGTACGGACGTTCAGCTGCGAGAAGGGCAGGATCGGAAAGCGGCCGAGCCTCCCTCCGCGGACCCGAAACGAGACCACCGAGACCGCATGGCGCCCGCCCACCTCGGCCGGCTCGGTGCCAGGCGGTGCCACGCCCTCCACGGCCTCGCGGCTCGCCTCCCAGGTCGCCAGGAGCAGGTTCTCGACGTCGAGGCGGATGCGCATCGGGCAGGAACCCTAGTTCGCAGGCGAAAAACCCTGCCGTGGAGACCAGATCCGCAATCGACCGCTTTCTCGAGAGCCCGGCGCTTGCGGACGCGACCAAGCGCGCGTACCGCTCCGATCTCGAGGAGTTCGCCGCCTGGCTCCGCCGGCGCGGGCTCGGGCTCGCAGACGTCGACAGCGCCGCGATCTCCGACTACGCCGCCGAGATCGGCGCAGATCGCCCCGGGCGCACGCCGCGCAAGCTGGCGCCGCAGACGCTGGCGCGGAAGCTCGCCGCCGTCCGCTCGCTCATCCGCTCGGCGCTCGGTCCAGCGCAGGTTCCGCAGGTCTCGCTCGCCGGCCGGAAAGGCCGGCGCCTGCCGCACGCGCCCCGGCCGGAGGAGACCGACGACCTCCTCGAATCCCTGACCGGCGACGACCCCCTCGCGCTTCGCAACCGCGCGCTCTTCGAGCTCCTCTACTCCGCCGGGCTGCGGACCCAGGAGGCGGTCGACCTCACGCTTCGCTCAGTCGACTTCGAGCAGGAGGCGCTCCTCGTCCGCGGCAAGGGCGGGAAGGAGCGCGCGATTCCGCTCGGCGAGGAGGCGGCCTACCGCCTGCGCGTCTACCTCGAGCACGGGAGGCCCGAGCTCGCGCAGGGCGCCGACGACCACGTCTTTCTCTCCGCCCATGGCCGGCCCCTCGACACCTCGACGCTCCGCCGCCTCGTCCCCAACCCCCACCGGCTCCGCCACGCGTTCGCAACGCACATGCTGGAAGGCGGCGCCGACCTGCGCACGATCCAGGAGCTGCTCGGCCACTCGTCTCTTTCCACGACCCAGGTGTACAGCCATGTCGACGCCAAGCGACTCCGGCGTGTCTACGACCAGGCCCACCCCCGCGCCTGACCCGGAGGTCAAGGGCTTCCTCGCGCTCCTCGCCGCCCGCCGGGCGCCGAGGACGGTCGACGCCTACCGCCGCGACCTGGCCGCCCTGGCCGGCTTCCTGGGCCGCTCGCCTACCGATGCGACGACCGACGATCTGCAGGCCTGGCTCGCCGACCTCAGAGGGCGCGGCCAGGCGTCGTCGTCGATCGCAAGGCGCGCGGCCGCCGCACGCTCCTTCTACAACCACCTCGTCCTCCTGGGACGAAGGGAGGACAACCCGGCGGCCGAGCTCGACCTTCCGCGCCGCCGCACGCGTCTCCCCCGCACGCTGTCGCCCGGCGAGGTCGAGCGCCTCATCCAGGCGGCGAACGGGACGACTCCCCGGGCGCTCCGCGACCGCGCGCTCGTCGAGCTGCTCTACGGAGCCGGGCTCCGGGTGAGCGAGGCCACGGGGCTCGACCGTGGGCGGATCGATCTGGACAACCGCGTGGTGCGCTGCCTCGGCAAGGGAGACAAGGAGCGGATCGTCCCGCTCGGACGCGAGGGCGTCGAGGCGGTGCGGCGGTATCTCGCCCGTGGCCGGCCCTTCCTGGACAAGAGGCACCGGCCCGAGCTTTTCCTCAACGCGCAGGGCGGCGCGCTCACGCGCGCGGGAGCCTTCCTCATCCTCCGCCGCCTGGCCGAGAAGGCCGGCCTCGACCCCACCCGCGTGCACCCGCATCTCCTCCGCCATTCCTTCGCCACGCATCTGCTCGAAGGAGGGGCGGACCTACGCAGCGTGCAGGAGATGCTCGGTCACGCGGACCTCGGGACAACCGAGCTCTATACCCATGTTTCGGACGCACGCAGGCGTGACACGTACTTCAGTGCGCACCCACATGCGCGCCGTCAGCGACGAAACGAGCCCAATGCCCAACGACCCACACCTGCTGGGAGTGCTGATCATCACGACGGGCGTCGGCCTGGCCATGACCTGGGTCGCCGCACGCCTGAGCCTGATTGAGTTCCGCAAGCCGCAACGATGCCCGGCCTGCGGCCGCCAGCGCATCGCCGGAACCTGCGGCTGCGGCTAGCGGGTCGCGGCCTTTTTCTTGAGCGCCTGGTGAACCGCTACGGCCGTCTGCCGTAGCTCGCGCTCTTCCGCTTCCTCGCCGAGGTGGGCGAGAAGCGTGATCGTGTCCGGGGTCGGCGAGCCGTTCTTCAGCGAGAGGATGGCGAGCCTCCGCACCGCCGGGTTCGGGTCGCCGTTCGCGAGCGAGTGCAGGAGCGGCCGCGCGCTGTTCACCAGGCCGGGATGGTCGCGCGAGAGAAGCTCGAGCGAGAGAAGTGCCGAGCCCCGGCAGGCCGGGCTCGTGTCCTCGAGCCCGCGGCGCAGGAGCTCGGTTTTCTGGTTGAACCGGAGCTGGCCGATCGCGCGGTAGGCGACGGCGCGCTCCTGGTAGTTCTGGCTCCGCGCGGCGGCTTCGAGGTCGTCCTCGACCGCGCGGCGGAGATCGGCGAGCGCGCGCTCGTCCTTCGCTTCCCCCGCCTGTGCGACGGCCTCTGCGAGCGTCAACTCGTCGCCGTGATCGAGCGGGGGGCCGGCCCGACGTACTTCGCGGAGGGGCGGATGAGCCGGCCGGTGCGCATCTGCTCGAGGATATGCGCAGACCAGCCTGCGACCCGCGCGCAGGCAAAGAGCGCGGGAAAGAGCGGCGGCGGGATGTCTGCGATGTCGAGAACGACCGCCGACCAGAACTCGACGTTCGTGGCGAGGACGCGGTCCGGATGGCGGGCGGCGAGCTCCTCCAGGGCGGCCTGCTCGAGCGCCTCGGCGACCTCGACCCGCGACGACTCGAGCTCGCGCGCCGTTCGACGCAGGACGCGGGCACGCGGATCCTCGGCGCGGTAGACGCGGTGGCCGAAGCCCATGATGCGCTCCCCCCGGTCGAGAAGGTCGCTGACGTACTGCGCCACGTCGCCCGAGGTCGCCACCTCGTCGAGCATCTTGAGGACGCGGGTCGGAGCGCCGCCGTGGAGGGGGCCCGAGAGAGCGCCGACGGCCGCCGACATCGCCGCGGCGCAGTCCGCGCCGGTCGAGGCGACGATGCGGCCGGTGAAGGTCGAGGCGTTCGCGCCGTGCTCGGCCGCGGAGACCCAGTAGGAGTCGATGGCGCGCACGTGCCGCGGATCGGCCTCGCCCCGCCAGCGAAGGAGGAAGCGCTCCGCCGCGGTGTCACCGGTCGCGACGACGTCGTCGGCGACCCGGTCCTGTCCGCGGGCGGACTGCGCGACGATCGAGATCATCGTGGCCGAGAGCCGCGCGAGGTCGTCGCGCGCCTCGGTGTCGGTCATGTCGATGAGCTGCTTCAGGTTCCACTGGCCGGCCAGCGCGGCAGTCGCAGCCTGGAGATCCGCCATGGCGCTGCTGGTCTTCGTCGGCAGGTCGACATTCTCCGCACGCGGCATCCCCGGCTCGAAGCTGTCGTCGACGAGGAGTCCCCAGACCTTCTCGTACGGAACGTGGCCGACGAGCTCTTCGATGTCCACTCCGCGGTAGCGGAGCGCACTCCCTTCCTTGTCGGGCTCGGCGATCTCGGTCTCGAAGGCGACGACGCCCTCGAGGCCCGGCTTGAAGTCGCTTCCTTCCATCAGGGAGAACGGTACCGAACCCTGAGCGTTTTACGCCCTCAGCTACGATCACGCCGCGCCCATGGCTCATCGCGTGACCCTCATTCCCGGTGACGGCACCGGGCCCGAGCTTGCCGAGGCAACGCGCCGGGTCCTCGACGCGACCGGTGTCGAATTCGACTGGGACGTCCAGCAGGCAGGGGCCGACGTCATGGACGAGCACGGCGGCAATCCGCTCCCGGATCACGTCCTCGAGTCGATCCAGCAAAACGGCGTCGCGCTCAAGGGCCCGATCACGACACCCGTCGGCACGGGCTTTCGCAGCGTCAACGTCGCGCTCCGAAAGACGCTCGATCTCTACGGGCAGGTGCGTCCGTGCAAGAGCTACGAGGGCGTTCGCTCTCGCTATTCGACGGTCGACCTCGTCGTGATTCGCGAGAACACGGAAGACCTCTACGCGGGCATCGAGTTCGAGGAGGGGACCGAGCATGCGGCGTCGCTCATCGACTGGGTCGAGCACCACGGCCAGGGGCGGATCCGCGAGGACTCCGGGATCTCGCTCAAGCCGATCTCGGTGGCCGGCACGCGCCGAATCCTCGAGTTCGCGTTCGACTACGCGCGGAGAAACGGGCGCCGCAAGGTGACCGCGGTGCACAAGGCGAACATCATGAAGTTCACGGACGGCCTCTTCCTGCGCGTCGCCCGCGAGGTGGCGGAGGAGCAGAGCGACATCGAGTTCGAGGACCGGATCGTGGACAACCTCAGCATGCAGCTCGTCCAGCGGCCCGAGGAGTACGACGTCCTCGTCTGCCCGAACCTCTACGGCGACATCGTCTCCGACCTCTGCGCTGGCCTCATCGGCGGGCTCGGCCTTGCGCCCGGCGGCAACTTCGGTACGCACGCGGCGGTGTTCGAGCCGACGCACGGCTCGGCGCCCAAGTACGCCGGCCAGAACAAGGTGAATCCGATGGCGATGCTGCTCTCGGGCGTGATGATGCTTCGCCACCTCGAAGAGCGCGACGCCGCCGACCGGGTGGAGAACGCGATCGCCTCGGTCATCGCCGAGGGTACGAGCGTCACCTACGACATGAAGCCGACCCGCGACGATCCGGCCGCCGTCGGGACCAGCGAGGTCGCCGATGCCATCATCGACCGGATGGGAGTCAGGGTTTGAGACAGAAAGTGACAGTGGTAGGCGCCGGGAACGTCGGCGCAACCGCGGCGCAGGAGATCGCGCGCGGGGACTATGCAGACGTCGTCCTCGTCGACATCAAGGAGAACCTGCCGCAGGGCAAGGCGCTCGACCTGAACGAGGCAGCGCCGGTCCTCGGCTACGAGCCAAACATCGTCGGTTCGAACGGCTACGACGACACCGCCGGTTCCGACGTCGTCGTCATCACCGCCGGCCTGCCCCGCAAGCCGGGCATGAGCCGCGACGACCTCGTGACCACGAACGAGTCCATCGTCGGTTCGGTGACGCGCGAGGCCGTCGAGCGCTCGCCCGAGGCAATCCTGATCGTCGTCTCGAATCCGCTCGACGCGATGTGTCACGTGGCGAAGGACGTCTCCGGCTTTCCGAAGCAGCGCGTGTTCGGGATGGCCGGCATCCTCGACACCGCCCGCTTCAGCACGTTCATCGCCTGGGAGACGGGCGCGTCCGCGAAAGACGTGACCGCCATGGTGCTGGGCGGCCACGGCGACCAGATGGTGCCGGTGGTGTCGGCGACGACGGTGGGCGGAATCCCGCTCACGAAGCTCGTCTCGGCGAGCCGGATCGAGGAGATGGTGGAGCGCACCCGGAAGGGCGGCGGCGAGATCGTGAACCTGCTGGACACGTCCGCCTGGTACGCGCCGGGAGCGGCCGTCGCGCAGATGGTGGACTCGGTCTGCCTCGACCAGAAGCGCGTGCTTCCCTGCACTGCCTACCTCGAAGGGGAGTACGGAATCGAGGGCCTCTACATGGGCGTGCCGGTGAAGATCGGCGCGGGCGGAATCGAGGAGATCGTCGAGCTCGAGCTCTCGGAGGACGAGCGCGCGGAGCTCGACAAGTCGGCGGACGCCGTGCGCGAGGTCGTGGGCGTGCTCGCCGGGTCGAGCTGAAACGCCGCCTTCTACCGCTCGCCGCGATCTTCGGGGTGCTCGCGGTCGCGGTTGCGGTCTTCGCGTTCTATCCGTCCGATCACTACATCTTCCTGCCCGACCCCGCGCGCCCGGTCGACTCGCTCGTCCACGTCGAAGGGGAGCACGATGACGAGGGCCCGGGCGGGATCTACATGGTTGACGTCATCGTCCGCAAGGCGAGCCTGCTCGAGCGCTACTTCCCCGGCATCCACGACGGCGCGACCGTCGTCCCCGCCGACGTCTACAACCCCCAGAAGCTGCCCGAGCGCATCCAGCGCCAGCAGGGGCTCGCCGAGATGAGCTCGTCGCAGAGGATCGCGGCGGCGGTCGCGCTCCGCGAGCTCGGCTACAGGATCTCTCCTGACGGTGTCATCGTGAGCGCAATCGACGTGGGCGCCCCGGCCGACGGCGTCCTCAAGCCCGGAGACGTGATCCTTGGCGCCAACGGCTCAGACGTGGCGGACGCGGAGGACCTGAGCAAGGTCATGTCGGACGTGAAGCCCGGCGAGAAGGTCACGCTACGTATCGACCGCGCGGGCGCCGAGCAGACCGTCGAGGTGGGCACGAAGGCCTCCGACGACGATCCCCCGCGAGCGCTCATGGGCATCCTCATCGAGCCGAAGCTCGACCTTCCGGTGAAGATCACGATCGACACGGGCCAGATCGGCGGTCCGTCTGCGGGCCTCGCCTTCGCGCTCGACATCGTCGACGAGCTGGGGCCGACCGACATCGACCGTGGGGAACGCGTCGTGGCGACCGGCGAGCTCGACCTCGACGGAAACGTGCACGAGATCGGCGGGATCAAGCAGAAGACCATCGGAGCACGCGACGCCGACGCCGACGTCTTCCTCGTTCCGGACGCGAACGCGGCTGCCGCGCGCAAGTACGCAGACGGGCTCCGCATCGTGGCGGTCTCCGACCTCGACGAGGCGTTGCACGCTCTGGCAACGTCCTAGTTGCCGCCAATGACAACGCCAGTAAAGTTCTTGGCGGAAATTGCGACAGTTTGGTGAACGAAGCCCTTCAAACCGAGCCTGAGCGCGCCTATAGTCGCCCCTTCGGGACTCGATGACCAAGCGGCTGGCGAACACCTGCGACGACTGTTTCTTCCGGCGAGCCGAGCTGTGTGCGATCCCCGGAAACGCTCCTTGCCCCACCTTCCGGGCGGCAAGGTCGACCCTCGAGCCGCCGCGCCAGCCCATGCTGATCGCGCGGCCGCAGCTCGCCGCCGCTCACGCCGCCGCCTAGGCGGCTGGGAAGCGCGGATCCGCGCGGATCGAGTCGAAGTCCGAGTCTTTCTGCGCCCACTCGCGCGTGCGCGGGTCGGCCTCGACCGCCTCGGCCAGGTGCTCGAGCGCGTCGTCGGTGTGGCCGGCAAGCGCCTCGAAGCACGCGAGGTTGTAGAGAACGTTCGGATTCCCGGGATAGGCCGCGAGCGTGCGCTCGAAGATCTCGATCCCGCGCTCGGGCTCGCCGGCCTCGAGGTGCGGTGCGGCCTCGAGCCACGCTTCCCAGGGTGAGGGCTGGAACGCCTTGCCCGGAACGCCGCCGACTACGAGCACCGTCGTCCCCTCTTCGAGTCCGATCGCTCCGCGTCGGACGTCGGGCTCCGAAACGAACACGAATGTGCCGGCCGGCGCGTCGACCTCCTCGCCATGGAGCGTGAAGATGGCGTGGCCCTTCGAGACGAAGTAGAGCTCCTCATGACGGCCGGCCCCGGCGCCGAGCTCGTCGTGCTCCTCGATCACGCGGCCGCCCTTGCTCAGGGCGGTGTAGGCATTGACCCCGAAGCTCTCGATCCCGAAGCGGACCCGCACGGGCACGATCCCGAACTCGGCTGCGCCGACGACGCGCGAGATCTCGTCGAGATGCGCCTTCTCGGCGCGGCGGTCAGGCCGCAACGGCAGCCGCTTCGCGCACGAGGCGCCCGAGGCGCGTTATGCCCTCGTCGATCTCGTGCGGCGTCGCAAAGGAGAAGGCGAGACGCGCGGATTCGTCGCCGCCGCCGTGAAAGAAGAAATCTGCGCCCTTGATGAAGACGACGTCCTCCTCCCCCGCGCGGGCGAGGAGCGTTTCGGCCACCACCCCGCTCGGGAGGTCGACCCAGAGGAAGTAGCCGCCCTCGGGCTGGTTCCACTGGGTGCCTTCGGGCATCTCGCGCTCGAGGGCGGCAAGCATCGCGTCGCGGCGGAGCCGGAGGCCGTCGCGCACCGTCTCGAGGTTGGGCTCGAAGCGGCCACTCGTCAAGAACTCGAGCAGCGCCGCCTCGACGAAGATCGCCGGCGAGACGTAGTTCGAGAGGACGAGCTCCTCGATCGCGGGGACGACCTGCTCGGGGAGGATCACGTAGCCGGTGCGGATGCCCGGGGCGACGGTCTTGGAGAAGGACGAGAGGAAGATCGTCGAGCCCTCCGAGAGCTCGAAGAGGCGCGGGATCGACTCGCCTTCGAAGCGGAGCATTCCATACGGGTCGTCCTCGAACACGATCGCGCTCCGCTCGGCGGCCAGGTCGAGAAGGCGCCGTCGGTTCTCGAGCGAGAGCGTGCGCCCGCTCGGGTTCTGGAAGGTGGGGATCGTGTAGACGACGTCGCCTTCGCGCAGCGAGCCGGCGATCGCCTCGACGTCGAGCCCGTCATCCGCGAGCTCGACCTGCTCGACCTCGGCTCCGAGCTTGCGCAGGATCGAGAGCGAGCGGTCGTAGCACGGCGCCTCGACGAAGAAGCGCGAGCCCGACTGAACGAAGTGCCGCGCCGTGAAGGCGAAGCCCTGAAGGGAGCCGTTCGTGACGATCACGCGTGCCGGGTCGACGTCGTGCTTCTCGGCGACCCACTGCTTGAGCGGCGGATAGCCGCCGGGCGGGCCGTACTGGAGCGCGGTGGCCCCGTCGCGCTCGAGCGCTTCACGCGCACAGTCGCCGAAGGCCGCGATCGGCAGGAGGTCCGGGCCCGGCATCCCGCGCGCGAACGAGATCAGCGCCATGGACCGAGTCTACAACGCGGTCCGCACGATCCCGATGCGTTCACCGCACCCGGGTGTGGAAACCAGGCAGATGGCGACAGCGGTTTCCCGCGAACGGAAGGTTGCCTATTACGGATGCCACCGAGCGCCGAGAGTGTTCGAGTTGAGTGCACACCTGACCCGAAAGAGAAGCCGTGCGGCGGGGGTGACACGGCGCGAGGGAGGAACGATGTTGACGAGACGACAGCTCATTCAGCGGGGAGCTCTAATCAGTGCCGGGGTCACGATCGGTCGCGTGCCTTTCCCCCACACCACCGCCGCCGCTGGGACCCGATCCAAGCCGAAGCTGAGGAGATGGGTGGAGCAGTTGCCGATTCCTCCGGTCCTCGACGGCCGAGGCGGCGGAAAGACGTTCGCCATCGCGGCAAGGGAGTCGACGAATTGGAAGTTCCACCCGGATCTGCCGGCGACGCGCACCTGGGGCTACTGGTGCGACGATCCGCACGCGGGGTTGCCGTATCTCGGGCCGACCATCGTGGCGACGAGACGGCCGAACGACACGATCGACACTTCGGTCACGGTCGAGTGGCTGAACGAGCTCGACAAGGCGTTCCTGCCCAACGATCCCACGATCTTCGGAGCCGTCATGCCCGGGGAGCCGGCCCCGATCGTGACGCATCTTCATGGCGGCGAGAACCATCCGCAGTTCGACGGAACACCGCTCCAGTGGTTCACCAAGAGCGGCGACCACGGGCCGCACTGGCTCACGAGCACGTTCACGTACTACAACGAGCAGCGAGCCAGCATGGTCTGGTACCACGACCATGCGGTCGGGAACACGCGCACGAACGTCTATGCGGGGCTCGCGGGCGCTTACCTCATTCGCGACAGCCAGGACACGGGTGACCCGGACAACCCCCTCGGCCTGCCGGCAGGCCCGTACGAGATCCCACTCGTCCTCCAAGACAAGACGTTCAACCCGGACGGCAGCATGTTCTATCCCACTGAGGGCGTTACCGACTACCACCCCAACTGGGTGCCTGAGTTCTTCGGTGACGTCGCCGTGGTGAACGCGAAAATCTGGCCGGTCCTCGACGTCGAGCCGCGTCGCTACCGGTTGCGGATCGTCAACGGCTCGCAATCGCGCTTCTACAGGCTTCAGTTCGCTGAGGAGAAAAGCGGTCGGGCGCTGCCGTTCGCGCAGATCGGTACCGATGGAGGATTCTTGCGCGCGCCGGTGGAGACGACTGCGTTGCTCATCGCCCCGGGCGAGCGAGCCGACCTCATCGTCGACTTCGGCGGACAGCCAGGCGCGTCGTTCATCGTCACCAACAATGCAAGGGCCCCGTATCCCGCGGGCGGGCGGGCCGGTCTCTCACAGCTCTTGAAGATCCGCGTGAGCCTCCCACTCAGGAGCACCGATACGACGACTCCGGGCCCGGATCTGCGCCTCCCTGCGCTGCCGTTCCTGCCTGCGCCGTCGCTCACACGCGTGCAGCACCTGTCGGAGACGCTCGATCCGCTCACCGGCAACCCCATCAACCTCAACGTCGAAGACGCTCCATATCTCGACGAGGCCACCAACCTGCCCGAGGTGACCACCAAGCCGGCCGCCAACGCGGTCGAGGACTGGCTCCTCGTCAACACGACGGCCGACACGCACCCGATCCATCTGCATCTCGTGACGTTCGAGGTCGTCGGCCGCAGGCCGTTCAGCTCGTACGATCCCGAGACGCAGGCGATTACGTACTCGGGACCGGCTCTGCCTGCTTCGCCGAACGAGAACGGGCGCAAGGACACCGTCCAGGCCCACCCGGGACAGGTGACCCGGATCCGTGCTCGATTCGAACTTCCGGATGAAGGAACGATCGAGCTTCCGGATGGCGTGGACAACCCGCAGTACGTGTGGCACTGCCACATCCTCGAGCACGAGGAAAACGACATGATGCGCGCCTTCGAGGTCGTCCAGTAGCCGGGCGGTTTGGTCAGGCAGTCACGCCGACGAGCTCGGCGACGAGGCGGGCGACCTCGGTCGGGTTCGTCCCGACCCGGACGTCGCAGGCTTCGAGCGCCTCTTTCTTCGCCTGGGCGGTCCCCGCGGTGCCGGAGATGATCGCCCCGGCGTGGCCCATGGTCTTCCCCGGCGGAGCCGTGAAGCCGGCGATGTAGGCGACGACCGGCTTCGTCATCTCGGCCTCGATGAAGCGGGCCGCCTTCTCCTCCTCGGCACCGCCGATCTCCCCGACCATGACGACGTACTCCGTCTCGGGGTCGGCCTCGAAGCGGGCCAGGACGTCCAAAAACGACGACCCGACGACGGGGTCCCCCCCAATGCCGACGATAGTCGATTGGCCGATACCGAGTTGCGTCAGTTCGTGCCCGATCTGGTACGTGAGCGTGCCGGATCTCGACACGAGGCCGACGCTCCCCTCCTGGAAGATCTCTGCGGGGATGATCCCCACGTTGGCCTTCCCCGGGGAGAGAACGCCCGGGCAGTTCGGGCCGACCAGCGTCACGCCGCGCGGACGGATGTAGTTGTAGACGCGCAGCATGTCGTGCGCCGGGATGCCCTCGGTGATGCAGATGACGGTCTCGATCCCGGCGTCGACCGCCTCGTAGATCGCGTCCGCGGCGAAGCGGGCCGGAACGAAGACCATCGCCGTGTTCGGGCTCATCTCCTCGGCGGCCGCCCGCATGGAGTCGAAGACCGGGATGCCCTCGACCTCGGCACCGCCCTTGCCGGGGGTCACGCCGGCGACGACGTTCGTGCCGTACGCCTTGTTGCGCGTCGCGTGGAACGAGCCTTCGCGCCCGGTGATCCCCTGGACGACGAGGCGTGTGTCGCGGTCGACGAGGATCGCCATTAGCCCTCCCCCCGCCTCCGACCCTTCAGGCAGATGCGCTCGAGCCGGACGCGGTCGCCGTCCATGCGCCCCGCCACGAGCTCGCGCACTCGCTCGGCATCCTTGCCCGTGCAGCCCGCGCGCTCGAGCCAGGGCTCGAGGAGGACGGGGTGCACATAGGTGTGCGCCTGCTCGACCTCCAGGCCGGCCTCGGCGAAGAAGGAGCGCCATTCGGCCTCCGTGTAGTTGCGGACGTGCGAGGCATCGCGAACCCGGTCGGCCTCCTCGGCCTGCTCGTCCACGAAGAGGTTGTCGGAGATGAGGACGAGATCGCGGGAAACCCGCGACATCTCGGACACGGCCGCGCGCACGTCCTCGAAGTGATGCGCGGCGACGCGGCAAGCGACGACGTCGAAGCTGCCGTCCTCGAAGGGGAGCTTCTCGGCGGGCGCGACGACATCCGGCTCCATCCCCGGCGCCGGATCGAGGCTCACGACCTCGAGCCCCGCGTCACGGAGTCTGCGCGCCACGTGGCCTCCCCCCGTCGCGACGTCGAGCGCCGTCCGCGCGCCCTGCGCCCACTCGACCAGCAGGTCGAGATCCTCGCCGTCGCGATGCGCCTCGCTGGTGCGGTAGGCCTCGGCGCGCTCGTCCCAGACCGAGCTCATCGGCGCTCCTTGGCGAGCTCGACGACGCGCTCCGCGGCGGAGAGCATCGTCTCCTCCACGTACAGGTTCGCCGGCGCCGCCTCGCCGAGCATCGCGCGGCCCTCGGCCGCGTTCGTCCCGTCGAGCCTGACGACGATCGGCAGGTCGATGGTCATTCGGTCGAGCGCTTCCAGGATCCCGCGCGCGACTTCGTCACCGCGGGTGATCCCGCCGAAGATGTTGAAGAGGATCGCCTCGACCTGCTGGTCGGCGGTGATGACCTCGAGCGCGTCCACGACGCCCTCCGAGTCGCCTCCCCCGCCCAGGTCGCAGAAGTTCGCGGGGCGGCCGCCGACCTGGTCGATCACGTCGAGCGTGGACATGACCAGACCCGCGCCGTTCCCGAGGATCCCGATCTCGCCGTCGAGCTTCACATACGTGACGCCCTTCTCGCGCGCGAGCCGCTCCTGCGGGTCGCCGGCCTCGGGGTCGCGCATCTCGGCAATGTCGGTGTGCCGGTAGAGCGCGTTGTCGTCGACGGTGAACTTCGAGTCGAGCGCCTTCACCTCGCCTGCCGGGGTGACGATCAATGGATTGATCTCGCAGAGCATCGCATCGCTCGCCACGAAGGCCTCGTAGAGCTTTCCGACGATCGCGAGCACCTGCTTCTGCTCGTCCGGGTCCTCGAGGCCGGCGGTGTAGATCAGCCACCGCGCCTGGAAGGGCTCGAAGCCGACGAGCGGGTCGATGTGCAGGCGGGCAAGCGCGTCGGGGTCGCTCTCGGCCACTTCCTCGATGTCCACGCCGCCCTTCGTCGTGAACATGAAGAGGGGCTTCTTCTCCCCCCGGTCGAACGTCACCGAGAGGTAGTACTCGCGCTCGATGTCGGAGGCCTTCTCGATCCACACGCTCCTGACCACGTGCCCGCGGATGTCCATGCCGAGGATGTCGCGTGCGCGGGCCTCGGCGTCCTCCGGCGAGTCGGCGAGCTGGATTCCGCCGGCCTTCCCGCGGCCGCCGGTCAGCACCTGCGCCTTGACGACGACCGGGCCGCCCAGCTCCTCGGCGGCCGTCCGGGCCTCCTCCGGAGTCGTGGCCAGCCGCCCCTCGGACACGGGGATTCCGAAGCGCGCAAAAAGCTGCTTTCCCTGATACTCGTAGAGATCCATCCGGGCGCGGGCGAGTCTAGCGACTCCGCTGTAGCCTTCCGGCGCCACCCGAGAGAGGAGTGACGATGAGCACGTTGCTGGAGGAAGAAATTCGGACACGCGGCATCGCCGAGTTCGACGTCCGCGACGAGACCATGGAGCCTGACCAGGACGACATGGACTCCGACTCGGACGACTCGGACTCCGATGAGTCGGATGCCGACGACACGGATTCGAGCGACGCCGACACCGACGCAGAAGACCCGAGCTAGCGCGCTCACGCGCACGCTCGACCCGGTCTCGGGCGAGGAGTTTCTCGCCGAGCACTGGGAGCAGAAGCCGCTCGTCGTCCCGCGGGGGGAGCAGGGTCGCTTCGACGACCTCCTCTCCGTGGCGGACGTCGAGCGGCTTCTCACGTCCGGCGGGCTCCGTTTCCCGGCCTTCAGACTCGCGAAGGCCGGCAAGAAGCTCGACGTCGCCCACTACACGAAGGACCTCTCCTGGCGTCCGCAGCCGTTCACCGGCACCGCGGACGTCGAGCGCGTCCTGGCCGAGTTCGAGGACGGCGCGACGATCGTCCTCCAGGGCCTCCACTTGAACTGGCAGCCGCTCGCCGAGTTCTGCCGGTCGCTGGAGTCCGAGCTCGGCCACCCAGCGCAGGCGAACGCCTATTTCACGCCGCGAAGCGCGCAGGGGCTGCCCGTCCATCACGACACGCACGACGTCTTCTCGCTCCAGGTCGCGGGCGAGAAGCGCTGGCTCGTCTACGAGCCCGCCTGGGAGCTCCCGTTGAAGCACCAGCGCTACAAGGCGGAGACGATGCGCGAGCCCGGCGACCCCGTCCTCGACATCACACTGCAGGCCGGCGACACGCTCTATCTTCCACGCGGCTGGCTCCACGAGGCGAAGACCTCGGAGACCGACTCCCTGCATCTGACCGTGGGCGTCAACGTCTACACGTGGATGGACGCGTTCAAGGCCGCACTCGACAACTGCGCGGGCGAGGTCGGCTTTCGGCGCTCGCCGGACGGCGATTCTCCCGACGAGCTGCTCGGGCTCCTCGGCAGGCAGCTGCAGTCCGAGCGGGTCGAGCGCAGGCGTCGGCGGAAGCTGGTGCGCACCCGGCGACCGGTCCTCGGCGGGCAGCTGACCCAGCTTCGGGCGCTCGAGAGCCTCGACGTCCACACCGTGGTCGAGCGGCGGCAGACAGTCCTCTTCGACCTTGACGGAACGACGCTCTCCTTCGAGGGCAAGGACCTGACCCTTCCGGACGAGGCCGCGGAAGACCTCGTGTTCCTTGCGCAGGCCAGGGAACCGTTCACGCCGGCCGAGCTTCCCGGCGATCTCGACGACGAG